>CALVTT010000031.1 GCA_944363045.1 uncultured Clostridia bacterium
GCGCTTGCGGGCTTTTCCCTCACCGTCTGGCGCTTTGCGGCCTTCCTCTCCGACGGCGCGCCCTCTCCCTACGGCTGGGCGCAGTACATCATCCTCTTTGCCGTCGCCGTCTTCCTCGCCGTACTGCTCGCCTCCATCCTCCTGCGCTCGGAATACGTCATCCGCGAAAAGGACATCGTGCTGCAGCTGGGCATCCTGCGCATCAAGTATCCCTTGAAGGATCTTCGGCACATCCACCTCTTCCGCGGGAGCAAAAAGCTCGCCCTCTACTTCGAGGGCGAAAAGCCGAGCTATGCCGCCGTCGTCATCAAGAGCGAGCTCTTCGGCGAATTTACGCAGGAGCTGCTCGACCGCTGCCCCTCGGCGGAGTTCTCCTTCTCCACCCCCGAGGAGGAGGAAGAGGAGAAAAAGAAGAAGTAACAGCGTGTCAAAGCGCAAGACCCGCCAAACGGCGGGCCTTTTTTATACAGAACGGGTGCGCACGCGGCAAAAACCCTGTCAGAAGGCGTCCTTCCTCGTCTTGCTCCACTTCTTGGCGATAAAACGCATCTTCCACGAGAGGGGCAGGAGCGCCGTCGAGACGTGCATGAGCTTGTTCCAAAAGCCCAAAACGGGCGAGCGGCGGTTTTTGGCAAGGGCGTTGAGGCTCTTTCTTGCCACCGCTTCGGGCGGGAGGGCGGCAAGCTTGCCCCAAAGCCCCTGCGTGCGGATGTTCTCCTTGACGTCCTCGCGCGTAGGGATAGCGCCCGGCTGTACGCAGGTGACCTTCGCCCTGCCCTTGAGCTCCGCGCGGAGCGCCGCCGCAAACTGCCAAAGTGCCTTTTTGGTGGCGCTGTAGAGGGCGAAATAGGGCATGGGATAGAGCCCCGAAACGCTGCCGACAAAGAGGAGCTCGGGCATCTCCCCGCTGCGCTCTAAAACGGCGCGGGAAAGCGACACCGCCCCCTCGAAGTTGGCGCGCGCCTGAAAGGCGATCTTTTCTTCCGTGTACTCCGAAAGCGGCTTCTGGATGTCCGCACCCGTCGCATAGACGAGGCGGCAGAAGCGCACGTTCTCGCCCGCAAAGCGCGAAATAAGGGCGCGGCGGGAAAAGTCGTCGGCAAGGTCGCACACCGCCGTTTTAACGGGCAGGGCGGGATGGCTGTGAAGGAGCCGCTCTTTGAGGGCGGCAAGTTTTCCTTCGTCCCGCCCCGTGAGGTAGAGCGGCTGCCCGCGCGCGGCAAGCTCCTTGACGAAAGCGCCGCCCAAGCCCCCGCAGGCGCCCGTGATGAGGGTATAGAAAAGTTCCATAAATTCTCCGCGCCGCCCGACGGACGGCGATAAAATCCGCCCGACGGACGGCTATAAAGCTATTATACCACCTTTTTAGCGTGCTTTCAAGCCTCTTGCCCTTCCGCGCCCCGCCCCGCTTGACTTTTTTTGTGCAAAAGCATATACTGAACATATGCAAAGCTCACTGCGGCAAAAAAAGCGCGGCGTCGGCGTCCTCCTCATCCTGGGAGCGGCGCTCTCGTTCGCTTTCATGAACTTATTCGTCAACCTCGCGGGGGAGCTCCCCGTCATGCAGAAGGTGTTTTTCCGCAACCTCATCGCGACGGGCGTCGTCTTCTTTTTGCTCCTCTTTCAGAAGGAGAAGTTCCGCATCCACAGCAAGGAATGCCTCTTATGGCTCTTTTTGCGCGCCGCCGTCGGCTTTTTGGGCGTCATCCTCAACTTTTACGCCATCGACACCATCGGCAGCATCTCCGATGCCTCTATCCTCAACAAGCTCTCCCCCTTCTTCGCCATCCTCTTTTCCGTCTTTCTGCTCAAAGAAAAGCCTAAGGTCTATGAGATCGTCTTCGTCGTCCTCGCCTTTTTGGGCGCTCTGTTCGTGGTGAAGCCCACCTTTACGGCGAGCTCGCTGCCCGCCTTTGCAGGGGTCTTGAGTGGCGCCTGCGCAGGCTTTGCCTATACCTGCGTGCGCATCCTCGGCGTCAAAGGGGAGCGCGGCATGATGACCGTCTTCTTCTTTTCCGCCTTTTCGACGCTCGTCGCCCTCCCCTTCTTTATCGCCTTCTACGAGCCGATGACCCCCTTCCAATGGTTTTCGCTCATCATGGCGGGCGTCTCGGCGACGGGCGGGCAGTTCTTCATCACGGCGGCATACCGCTTCGCCCCCGCCAAGGAGATCGCCGTCTTCGACTACTCGCAGGTGCTCTTTGCAGCGCTTCTCGGCTTTTTCTTCCTCGACCAGCTGCCCGACGTATGGAGCCTTGCGGGCTATCTTATCATCATCGGCGCGGCTGTCGGCAAACAGCTCACGGCGCACCGCCTTTCTGTAAAGCGCGAGGCTTGCCCGCCAAGCGTTCCCGAGCCGCCCTCACAAAGCGGCAGCGCATCCCCCGAAAAGGACATCGCTCCCCCCAAGCCGCCCGACCCTCCAAAGGATTGAATACCGGGGTGTACGTTTTTTCCCTGCATTTCCCTTGCCTTTTCGGAGCAAACGTGATAAGATAGGACGCACGCAAAGAAGCGCACTTCCGCCGTTTGAAAGAGGGCGTATGAACGAGCAACAGGTCCCCAACTGCAATATGACAAAGCCGCCGCTGCCGCCCGAAGGTATGCGGCCGAAGTCGCGCGCCCAGCTGCGCTCCTGGATCGTCAAGACGGTGCTGATGCTCGCCCTCATCGCCTTCTCCATCGTGCTGATGTTCTCCATCGGCAACTATGTGACGGGCGGCGAACACGAGCGCGTAAACTTTATCCAATTTCTAAAACTCATCGACTACCGCTATTTCGCCCTGCTCCTTGCGGTGCTCCTTTTGTATCTTGCGGTCGAAAGCGCCAAGTACGCCTATCTTTTGAAGGTCTCGACGGGCAAATTCCGCCTCAAAGTCTCCGTCAAGACGATGTTTTTGGGCAAGTACTACGACGGCATCACCCCCCTCAGCATGGGCGGGCAGGCGTTCCAGATCGTCTACCTGCACAAGAAGGACGTGCCGGGCGGCGTCGCCTCCGCCATCCCCCTCATCCGCTATATCGTCAGCTCCCTCGTCGTCACCGCCATCTCCGTCGTGCTGCTCGTTTTAACGCCCCGCCATGTGCCGGGGAGCATCGCCTCCACCACCATGCTGGTGCTCGCCGCCGTCTCGCTGGCGCTCAACGGCTCGGTGCCCCTTCTTATCCTGCTCTTTACCATCTTCCCCAAGAAGATGATGCGCCTCGTGGTGGGAGCCGTGGGGCTGCTCTACAAGATGCACATCGTAAAGAGGAAGTACCACGCGACCAAGAAGTGCGTCAACGGGCTGCTCGAATACAGCGGCGCGATGAAGCTGTTCGCCAAAAAATTTTTGCAATGCCTGCCCCTCGTGCTCTTATGCGTCATAGAGACGCTCATCAACTACGCCATCCCCTTCTTCGTGGTGCTGGCGGTCGGGCAGGACGTGGAGCCCACCTATGAGCTCTTCATGCAGATCCTCTGTTTGAGCACGCTCACCCGCTATACGGCGCTGCTCATCCCCACGCCCGGCAACACGGGCGCCATGGAGGCGACGGGCTCACTCATCTTCTCCACGGTGACGAGCATCCAGCCCGTGCTCGGCTGGGTGGTGCTCGTGTGGCGCTTCCTCACCTACTATCTTTACATCCTCTCGGGCATCGGCATCAGCATCTTCGAGGTCATCCGCGACGCCGTGCGCCAAAAGAGAGGCGGCCGCGAAACAGCGCCCCCCGCCGAGCCCTCCTCAACGCCCGACGGCACGCCGCAGGAGCCGCCCCTTTCTGAAAAAACAGAGGACGGCGCCCCTCCCCGGACAAACTAAAAACGCTCCCCGCCGCACGGCAAAGGGAGCGTTTTTTTGCTCTTTTATTGGTTGAAGGGCACGATGGTGGGCGTTATCTTGCCCCTGTGCAGGACGAGATAGCAGTAACTCGCCTCGGCATACGCCCCGAGCGCGCCCGGGTTGATACAGAGGACGCCGTCCACCTCCTCGATGCAAGCGATGTGCGTGTGGCCGTAGAGCGCCCCTTCGCAGCCGAGCTCCTTCGCGCGGGCGGCAAGGCGCGTTAAATCGTGCTTGACGCCGTATCTGTGCCCGTGGCAGCAGAAGAGGGAGACCCCCTCCGCCTCGAAGACGAACTCGTCCCCACCAAAGAAAGCGTCGCAGTTGCCGCGGCAGACGCGCACTTTGTCGGGATATTCGTCGAGGACGCAACGCATCTCACCCGAACCGTCGCCGAGGTGCAGGATAAAATCGTTTTCGGCAAAGAGGGGCTCGAGCTTTCTCACGGCGCCGCGGTAGTGGGAATCGGAAAGGACGACGACGGTCTTCATAGAAGCTCCTTCAATTTGGCGGCGAGCGCATGGAGCGCCCTGCCGCGGTGGGAGACGGCATTCTTTTCCACGGGCGACGCCTCGCCAAAGCTCTTTTGAAGATCGTCGGAAAAGAACAGGCAGTCGTAGCCGAAGCCCCCCTCCCCCCTCTCGTTTTCGAGGATGCTGCCATAGGTATGCCCCTCCGCCGTCACCTCGCCGCCGTCGGGAAAGACGAGGGCGACGGCGCTCGTGAACCAGGCGCGGCGGTTTGTTTCGCCCGCCAGATTTTCAAGCAGCAGGGCGCGGTTGCTCTCGTCGGAGGAATTTTTGCCGTCCTTTGAAGCATAGCGGGCGCTGTGCACCCCGGGCGCGCCCGCAAGCGCCTCCACGCAGATGCCGCTGTCGTCGGCAATGGCAGGAAAGCCCGTCGCTTCGCACACGGCGCGCGCCTTTATGAGGGCGTTTTCGAGGAAGGTCTCGCCCGTCTCCTCGACGTCGCCAAAATACCCCGCCTCCTTCTGCGAGACGACGGTGAAGCCCTGCAAAATGGCGCGGATCTCTTCCAATTTATGGGCGTTGCCCGTGGCGGCGACAAGTTTCATTTCTTTACCTCCAACGAAGTAAAGCAGAACTTCTCCACGTCAAAGAGCCCCTTGTCGGAGAGCTTCAGCTTGGGGATGACGAGCAGGCTCAAAAAGACGAGCGTCATCACGGGCTCGTAGCAGTCCTTGACGCCCATTTCCCGCGCATGAGCGGAGATAGCACCCGTGCGGGCGACGACCTCCTCGCAGGGGGCGGAGCTCATGAGGCCCGCGATGTCGAGCGGGAAGCTCTCCTCCCCCTCCTTCGTGACGAGCGCCATGCCGCCGCCGATCTCCTCTAAGCGATGGACGGCGCGCGCCATCAGGGCGTTGTCGTCGCCGAGGACGACGAGATTGTGGCTGTCGTGCGCCATGGAGACGGCGAGCGCCCCGCCGCGGAAGCCGTAGCCCTTCAAGAGGGCCTTGCCGATGTTGCCCGTCGCAAAGTGACGCTCCACAACGGCGAGCTTCAAAAGGTCGGTATTTTTGAGAACCACGTCGCCGTCCTTTGTTTGAACGGAGACGATTTCCCCCTCCGTCACGAGGGTGTGCGGCAGGATGGTCATCGCAAGCGCCCTGCCGCTCTTGATATCCATCTTGAAGTCGTCCGCCGAGACGGGACGGATGCGCACCGTGCTCTTGACTGCCTCGGGCAGATAGTGCTCCCCTTCCTCAAAGAGCGCCCTGCCCCCTTCCGCCACGAGCACGCCGCGCTTGAAGACGGCCTGAACGTGAAAGTCCGTCAAATTGTCGACGAGGACGAGGTCGGCGTCATAGGAGGGCGCGACAGCCCCCTTGCCCTCAATATGATAGCATTCGGCGATGTTGAGGGTCGCCATGCAGACCGCCTCGGCTGCCGGCACCCCGCGTGCGACGAGGCGGCGGAGCGCGTCGTCCATATGCCCCTTGGCGGCGAGGTCGGCGGCGTTCTTGTCGTCCGAGCAGAGGAGGAAGCGGCGGAAGTTGAAGGGCGTGACCGCCGCGCAGTTGACTTCGAGATTATGCGCCGAGGAGCTGTTGCGAAGCTGCACATACATACCGCGCGCCACCTTTTGGGCGCATTCTTCGGGGGAGCCGCACTCGTGGTCGGTCGCAATGCCCGCCGCAAGATAGGCGTTCAGCGCATCGCCGTAAACACCGGGCGCATGGCCGTCCACCACCTTATAGGCGGCGTGCGCCGCCTCGATCTTTTTAAGGGTATCCTCCTCGCCCGCGATGACGCCCGGATAGTTCATCATCTCCCCCAGCCCGTGAAAGAGGGGGCGCGCGATCTCATGGGCGGTCTCCCTGCCGCTCAAAACGGCGCCGCTCGTTTCAAAGGGGGTGGCGGGCACGCAGGAAGGGAGTTGAAGATAGACGTCGAGCGGCTCCACGCCCCCGATGCGGAGGCGGGAGAACGCCTCTTTGACATACTCCGCGCCCGCGATGCCCGAGACGTTGACGAGCTCGTGCGGGTCGGCGACGATGCCCGTGGTGCCGTGCGCGGCGGCGAGGCGGGCAAAGGCTTCGGGGGAGAGGAGGGAGCTCTCCACATGGATGTGGCTGTCCATCAGCCCGGGCAGGACGACGAGCCCGCGCCCGTCATACGTCTCCTTCGCCCGGTACCCCTTGCCGACGGCGGCGATACGGCCGTCCTTTACGGCGATGTCGGCCTCCTCCAATTCGCCCGTGAATACATTGAGGATGCTTGCGCCTTCGATGAGAAGGTCGCTTTCTTCGCGCTTCATGGCGCAGTCGATGAGCTGTTTCATGCCTTTATTATAGCACAAAAGCGGCCCTATTTCAAGCCGCTTTTCAGCATTTTTATCAAGATAGATCAGGGCTGGCGGAACTTCTTGCGCACGAGAAAGTCGGTGACGCGCTCGGGGAGCACTCTGCCCGAGGCACGCAGGAAGGCGTTCGTCCCGCCTGCCGCCGTGACGGGCGCCGGATCGCGCTTTTCATACAGCTTCAGGACGGCGTCGGCGACAAGCGAAGGCCGCATCCCGCCCTGCTCCATGTTGGCAAGGGCGGCGGTCGCCTTCTTCACCGAGGGGGAATAGCCGCGGCTCTCCTCCGAGCCGTAGATGCGGCGGCGGTAGGTGAAGTCGGTGGAAGTGCCTCCCGGCAGGAGCACGCTCACCCTGACGCCCGACGGCCGCAGCTCCATGTCCGCCTCGCGGGCGAGCATCGCAAGCGCCGCCTTGGAGGAGGAGTAGAAGCCGTCGAAGGGCACGGGGAGCTCTCCCCCCATCGAACCGATGAGGATGACCCTGCCGCCCCGCTTCTTCAAAAAGGGCAGAGAGCCTTTAAGCGCCTCCACCGCGCCGAAGTAGTTGACCTCGAAGAGATAGCGGTAATCTCCCGCCGCCGCGTATTCGAGGGGCGCCGCCATGGAAAATCCCGCCGAATAGACTAAAAAGTCGATGTAGCCGCACTCGGCGCCGATGTCGGCAATGGCACGGCGCAGCTCCCCTTCCCGCGCCGCATCCGCCGTGATGGTGCGCACGCGCTCGCAATTCAAGGGCGTGCGCGAGAGGTTGAACACCCGCCAGCCGCGCGCCGCGAGCTTGATGGCGACCTCCTTGCCGATGCCCGAGCTCGCTCCCACCACGACCGCCGTCCTGCGCCCCGCAGCGGGCGCTCCCTTTATCTCCTGTTTTCTTTCTTCCATGCCCGCAGTATGCGCGGCTTGTTTCCCCTTTATGCAAAAACCTATGAGAGGGCGACGTCGAGCAGCATCATGAGGCAAAACCCGAGGGCGATGCCGCCCGTTGCCAGCGATTTGCTGCCCGCGAAGCATTCGGGGATGAGCTCGGAACAGACGACGGCGATCATCGCTCCCGCCGAGAAGGAGAGCGCCCAGGGCATCAGCCCCGTGACGGCGCCCGCCGCCAGCGCGCCCAAGAGGCAGGCGGGGATCTCCACCGCGCCCGAACCGACGGCAAAGGCAAAGGAACGGCCCGCCCCCATCCCCTTGGCGTGCAGGGGAAAGGCGACGCACATCCCCTCGGGAAAGTTCTGTACGGCGATGCCGAGGGCCAAAAGCAGCGCTCCCGCTCCACCCGCGCCCTCCGCAAAGGCGACGCCCACCGCGAGGCCCTCGGGAATGTTGTGAAGGAGCACGGCAAAATAGAGGAGCGCACACTTTCTGCCCTCTGCCGAAAAAAATTTTTGCTGCGTGCGGGTGAGGATGCGGTCGGAAAGGAGGATGAATGCCCCGCCGAGAGCAAAGCCGAGCGTCACCGTCACCGCCGAGGGGAGGGCGCCGCGGTAGTCGAGCGCGGGCAGAAGGAGGGAAAAGAAGCTCGCGGCGATCATGATGCCCGCCGCCGCGCCCGTGAGAAGGGTCAAAAGGGAGGAAGGCATCTTCTTGGAGGCAAAGACGGTGAGCGCGCCGAGCGCAGTCAGGAGGAACATCAAGAGCGAGGCGAAAAGCGCCTGCAAGACGGGATGCAGTAAAAAGAAGAATTGCATTGGTGAGGCCTCCGCCGCCCGAGCGCCTCGGGCAGTCACCCCATCCTATGCCGTGCGCCCCGCCCGCGTTCCTCTTTGCGCCCCGCCCGCGTTCCTCTTTGTGCCCGCCCGCGTTCCTGCAAACGGGCGCGCCCACAGCCCTTTCGCCCCGGGCTCTTCGGTGCCCGCCTCAAAATGCCGCCATAAAAAACGAGCCCGTCTTCCGACAGACCCGTCATCGATCACCCTTCGTTCATATGGTCGAGGAAGGGAGGAAGTTTGGCGCGGCGCAGGGCACGGCCGATGCTCCCCCGATCCAAAGAGAGACAATAGTCCCGATCTCCCAGGTCGAGGCAAGTGAACAGCCCGTCCATGCACTCATCGATGCGCTCGGGCGGCGTACCGCGCCCAAAGCGGACGATGACCGCCGTCGCATCCCGGGCGAATCCTGCCAAAAAGACCTGTAGTGAAGGCCTGCAAACGTCTTTTCGATGAATGCCCTTATCCCCTCTTTCGCGTCCTCGGGAAGGGTGCAGGGCCTCAGCGGCATCCCGCGCCTATATTCTCCCGCCCGCATCTCCTGCTCTGCCGCATCTCTGCCCTCGGGGGCGGTGCTGCGGTACTCCGCCAGCAGCTCTTCGCTGCCGGAGAGCAGCGCAAACCTGCCGATGCCGTCTATGCTGCCGTCATAGAAGGTGGGATTGCGCTTCATCGCCGCACGGAATTCCTCCACGCAGCGGGCATCCATGCGCTCAAAGAAGATGCGCGCGCGGATGAAATGGGCATAGGCATTGCCTTCGTCCTCCTCCAAGATGCGGTCTGCGATCTTGAGTGCCTTCTCGTTGTCGATGCCGTAATAGGCATACATACAGTCTGTCAGCTCCTTCTGCAAGAGCTCCTTCCCCTCGCGCTCCGCCTCCTCATATTTTTCCATCTGCTCCCTGCGTTCGAGGTACTCCGTCCTGCGCAGCTCGCCGTACCGCGGCTTGACCGACTCTAAGACGAGCTTGTCGCCGAGCGCCAGCAGTTTATCGCTCTCTGCAAGATATGCCTCGTCGCTCTCGCGCGTATTCGTATCGTACGTCTCCGTCCCCATCGCCTCCATGCGCTGCCGCAGCGTGGGGTGACTGTCGACGCGCGCGGGAAGCTCTACGGCGATCCACTTGCGCCACTCGTCCGCCTCCTCCCCTTCCCGCTGCCGGAAGAGCGCCAGCCTTCGCGACATGAAGTCTTCCGCAGGCTGTTCGGATGCATAGACGTCAAAGTTGAGCTCCCGGCGCGGCACTCTGTCAAAGCGGAGTAAAAACTCGGCCTTTGCCGTCGCGTTGATGAAGTCCCGGCGGCAGCCCGCCCTCATGACCGCCTCATCCGCCTGCATCTCGTGATGGCGCGAGGCAAACATCTCGTAGGCGGTGACGTCGAGCGCGACGCTCACCAAGACCGCCGAATAAAAGAGCTTGACGACGCCGTTCGCGATGTCCCCGAGGCTGTTCCAACACACCTCCCCCTTGCGAAAGATGCCTGCCCGCGCGGTATCGCGGTTGACAACGTGCGCAAATTCATGCAGCAGCACCGCAAAGAGCTCGTTTTCGGTCAACAGCTTGCACTCGATGGGATCGAGGGAGATGACGATGCACTTCCCCTCTTCCCGCACGCCGATGCCGCCGTCGGAGACAGAGAGCAGGATGGGGCGGCTGCAATTCATCTCTTTTGCCGCCCGCCGCACGAGCGCAAAAAAACGGGGATAGTCCTCTTCGGACAGCGTTTCGCGCTCCTCGGGCGCATGGCGGACGGGCGTCAGGATCATACGCAGGGGGCAGGAGACGATCCACGCGCTCAAGAGCCAGGCGATGGGCATCCAGAAGAGATCGCGCGTACCGCCTGCGAATAAAACGAGGAGGACGGCGACCGTACTGACGATCCCCACCTGCCAGAAGGAACGGGCGATGCTCCTTTTCGCCCTCTGTTCCGCGCGCTGAAAGTCGCTCTCCAACTGCTTTTGCAGTTTAACGCCGTACTCATAGGCTTCGCGCCCTTTCATGCCGTTCAGCTTGCGCTGTCGGAAAAAGGCCGTCAGGCCATTGGCGACTGCCCACGCCATCGTCACGTCGGCGCAGACGATGCTCCCCACAAACGCCGCATCGGGCAGGCCTCCGAGCAAAAAATAACCCGCCGCGCAGATGCCGGCTGTCACGATCAGTGCGAACACTACAGAAAGGACCGACGCCGCCCGTTCGTTCTTCATCGTTCTCCCCCTAAAATTTTCTCTTTGCCCGCAGCTATCCTGCTCTGCGGAACACTTGCCTATCCATTCTATCACATCAACAGCGCAAATTCAAGTGTTTTATCAAAAAACAGGAGCCGAAAAAGCTCCTGTTTTTGCGCGGACGTAAAGTGCCGCAGCCCTATCGTCGCCGCATTTATTTGCGGGAAAAGCGCCGTTTGAGGAAGGCAAGAAGGGTGCCGAGGCCGATCCCCGCGAGGGAGAGGAGCGCGCCGAAGAACAAAAACTCGAATCTCGGCCAGGCGAAGACGCCCGTCGAATGCATCCAGGCAAGGTCGAAGGTGAGATAATAGCAGAGCATCTCCGCCGCCCCGAAGAGGAGGGAATAAAGCCACTTCCCTCTGCCCGGGAGGAGGGCGCCGAGAATTGCCGAGAAGGAGAGCGTGACGAGCGGTAAAAGGAGATAGAAAAAGAGCAGGGAATAGCCCATGGCGTCCGAGGGGCTCATAAAGCACCAATAGATAACGAGCGCCGCCGCATAGACGAGAAAATACACCGCCGCCGCCACGCAGAAAGAGACGAGCCTGCCGCTTCTCACACGGTCGCAGCTCTCGCCCAAGTAGCGCACATAGCCCGCGGCCTGCTCCCCTTTCAAGAGCGCGTCGAGGCTCACCCCGTAGAGCTCGCTCATCTTCACCACGCTGACGATGTCGGGATACGTCTTGCCCGTCTCCCAATTAGAGACGGTCTGGCGGCTGACAAAGAGCGCCTCCGCCGCCTGCTCCTGCGTAAGGCCCGCCTCGATGCGCGCCTCTTTGATCTGTTCGCAAATGTCCATCTGCGCCCCCTTTTTGTTTCTTTCTTGGCAACAGTATGCCACAGAAAGGGCGAGACGTAAAGCAAATGTGTTGGACAGAGCGCAAAATCTCCCGTCAAAAGTCTTTGACATCGGCGTCTTTGCCCGCCCGTACCGCACCATGATGTGACCATTGACAAAAATACCGCAAAAAAAGAGACAGCAAGTTTGCTGCCTCAAATGCGGGTCGGAACACGAAACGCGCCGACATAAACGATCACATAAAGATGACCGAGTTTGCTGCCTCAAATGCGAGCCGGAACACGAAACGCGCCGACATAAACGATCACCGGAAGATGACCAAGTTCGCTGCCTTATCTTTATTCTATCATATCCCGCCGCTCCTGTCAACGCTCTACGGGCATAGGAGCGTCTGCCGCGCGTCTTCCATCGAAAAGGGCGCGCGCATTCGCATAGGCGATGCGCTCCGCCTCCGCCTGCGTAAACTGCATCTGTCCTAAGATCTCAAAATAAGTGGGATAGATCTCGTGCGACTGCAAAATGTGGCTGTCGGGATAGTCGGTGGCAAAGAGCAGCCGCCGCGCCCCGAACGCATGCACGATCTCGCGCGTTGCAGCGATCCCACAGGTACGGACATAGACGGGCAGAATGGCCGAAAGGTCGACAAGGCAGCCGAGGGGAAGCAGCTCCTTCCACTGCATGGCCCCCATGTGACAGACGATAAGTTTGAGAGCGGGATAGCGCCCGGCTATCCGTACGATCCGCCGCGCGGCAGAAACGTCGTCCTCTGTATCGGGGTAAGAATGAATGGCCACGGGGATCCCCCGTTCCTCGGCAAAGGCAAAGACGGCATTGTTATAATCGCTGTCGGCAGCCATGCCGCTGTTGTTGGGGTGCAATTTGATCCCGTCCAAACAGTATTCGTCTGCGGCGCGGCGGAGAGCGTCGAGCGTATCCGCCGCGGAACTGCGCACATCAACATCCGCAAAAGCGTAAAACTGCCCGGGGAACGCCGCCTTTATCGTCGCGAGCTCCCGATGAACGGCCTCGGCGGTAAACTCCATCGACATCAGAAAGGGGTCGTTCAGCGGCATAATGACTGCCCGTTCGATGTTGTTTTCCGACATGATCTCCCGATAGCGATGTACGTCGGCGTGCCTCCACACATCCTGCGCATCGGGGTTGGCGCGGTGCACCGCGTCCGGCACGATGTGGATATGGGCATCGATCTTTTTAAGCGCCTTCCATTCGGACGCGTGGATATATTCTCCCATTTTTCCCTCTGTCCCTGCAAATGAAAAGTACGGATCACGCAGACCCGTACATACCTATCCCGACAAGCGGGTCGCCTGAGAGTAACTCATCAAGCTCATTTATAGTATAAGTGATATTGCCTTTTTTGTCAATGGTTTTGGAAAAACTTTCAAAAAAGCATGAAAGCGATATTCATATCCCGCCGCTCCTGTCAACGCTCTTCGGGCATAGGAACGTCTGCCGCGCGTTGGGCTTCGGCGGCGCGCTGGCGCCTTTCCATCCTGCGCCAGCTGAAAAAGCCGTAGAGATCGTTCACTAAAAACATGACAAAACAGATGATGACGGAGAGATAGGAGATATCCTCGAGGGCGGCGAGCGTCCACAGCGCGATGAGCACGGCGTCGTTGGCGGCGTAGGCGAGGGCGTAAAAGGGGCTGCGGCGGAAGGTGAGGTAGACCGCGAAGAAGCTCGTCGCCACCGAGACGGTGCTCAAAAGCAGATTGGCGGTATGGAGGGCGCGCAGGATGAAATAGAAGGCGGCAGTCACGGCGGCGGTGAGGAGGAGGGCGAAAATGATCTCCCTCCCCTTCAGGCGGTTGACTTTGACCTCCGCGCGGTTGCCATTGAAGGGGTGGCGCAGCCAGGCGATGAGTGCCAGGAGCGCCATGGGCGCCGTCATGCCAAGATAGGTGATCATCTCGCCGTAATAGGAGAACGTCCACGAGATGACGCCGTAGAGCGCGCTGAAAACGAGCATCAGCGCCTGCCCCAAAGGGTTGCCCTTGGCGCAGAGGATGAGCGACGTCGCCCCGACGAGGGAAGCCGTGAGCGTGAGCCAATTTTCGCGGTCGAAAAAGGCGAACGAGAGGACGATGAGAAGGACGGAGGCGCCCCAGAGGAGCAGCTCGCCCTTTGTAAAGGAGCGGAAGAAACGTTTGACGGCTTGCATACAGACCTCAAAAAAGGCACCCGCGGCCGCATCTTCCAAGACCTAACGATGCGCCAACGAATGCCCTTGCATTCCCTACCCGGTGGCAGGATGTGTTTGATTTTTATCGATGATAGCAGACCCGCCCCCAAAAGTCAAGCGTTTTGCGGCATCACTTGTTGCCCCCTGCCCCAAGCTGCCGCGCCGTTCGGGCGGCGCCGCGCATGAGCGCAGACGGCAAACGCCAAAAAGATCGGCCTCGGCAAGGGCGCAAAGAGCGCACACCCCGCGCGAGAGGCATACAAACGCCGTCAGGCGGCGTCGCGGATGGCGTCGATGGGCGCCTTCCTCGCCTCCTTCAAAACGGGGAAGACCGTCGCCACGAAGGCGATGACAAAGCCCAAGAGGAAGATGCTCACGGGCATCCAGACGGTAAAGGTAAGCACCGCGACGCGGATAAAGAAGAGATCGTACAAGATCTTGTTGACGGCATAGGAAAGCCCGACGGTCGAGGGGATGGCGGCGGCGACACTCAAGAGCGCCAGAAGGAAGCTCTCGCTGAAGAAGATGCGGCATACGTCAAAGCTGCGCGCGCCCAGCGCCCGCAAAATGCCCACCTGCCCGCGCTTTGTCTCGATGGAGAGGTTGATGAATTGGAAAATGAGCGCGCCCGCAAAGACGGCAAACGCCACGCCCACGCCCACGAACGCTCCCGTAAATTTGTTGATCGTCTCGCGGTACTCCGCCACGTCGCTCTGCGCATCGGAGATGAGCAGAAAGTCTCCGTCGCCGCGGCAGTTGTCGAAGACGCGCCGCCCTTCGGCGCCGTCCCGCACGGGCGCTGCCAGCGCATAGGAACCGATGCCCTCCTTCATCGCTTTTCGGGCATAGTCCACGGAGACGATGAGCTGATCTTCGAGCACGTTGGCGCCCGAGGCGCTGACGGTATGGCGCTCGGGGAAGCGGCACTCGTATTCGAGCACGCCGACGATGGTCGCCTCCGTGAGCCCCGACATCGAGGGGTCGGCTAAGTACAGCCTCTTGCCCAGCATCTCCTCATGCGAGGAGATATTCGTCACATACGCCTCGTCATACTCCCAGGTATATGTCTCCTCGTTCCAGATCTGAGGGCTCGCGATATTGTCGTAATAATTGAACTGCACAAAGCTCTCTGCCAGACAGCAGGGGATGGCGATCTCGTTCTCCCCTTCCGGCAGACGGCCGAGGAGGGAAAAGCCGCTCTCCTCGATCACTTGCTCCGTGAGCACGACAAAGCCCGTCGGATCGCGGCGCAGGTCTTTGGGCGCGTTCTCGTTCCCGCTCCAGCTCACATCCCCCGCCGAAAACATCATCCAATCGGGCAGAAGAGGCGAGCTGCTCCGCCGGAAAGCCGCAAAGGCCTTCCCCGTCCTCTCTTCGAGGGCGGCAAGGTCGTCCTCGGTAAAGGCGCTCTCATCCGTCTTCATGATGAGCGTCGCATCGTCGTAGAGCGCCATGCTCTCGGCGATCGCCCTCTCCTCGTCGTACATGGCGGCGGTAACGGAAAGCCCGAATAAAATGAGCGACACCGCCGTCAGGAAGATGACGATGAGGAGCCGCACGGGCTTTTGCAGCATCCCGTGCGAGCCGATGCGCACCGCCGCCCAAAACGACAGTTTCGCGCGCCTGAATTTGGTCTCCATGGCGCCGCCCCCTTAAGAGGCCGCGCTGTCCGCGACGATGAGCCCGTCCGACATCTCGAGCACCCGATCGCCGTATGTGCGCGCGAACTCCTCGTCGTGCGAGACGACGATGACGAGCCTGTCCGTCGAGAGCGACTTCAAGAGCGTTAAAATATCGTTGCCCGTCTTGGCGTCGAGCGCGCCCGTGGGCTCGTCCGCAAAGATGATTTTCGGGTCCTTGATGAGCGCCCGTGCGATGGCAACGCGCTGTTTCTGCCCGCCCGAGAGCTGCGTGGGGCGGCGCTTTTCATCGAGGTCGAGATCGACGCGCTTCAAATACTCCTTCAAAAGCGCCTTGTCCGCCTTCTTGCCCTGTAATTGCAGGGCGATGGCAAGATTTTCATAGACGGTGAACTCGGGCAGCAGATTGTACTCCTGAAAGACGAACCCCACATAGGTATTGCGGTAGTTGTCGTAGTCCTCTTTGGTGAAGTCCTTGCTCGACTTGCCGTCGATGACGATCTCGCCCGAAGTGGGGAAGTCGAGCCCGCCCATCACATGAAGGAGCGTACTCTTTCCGCAGCCGCTCTTCCCGAGGATGAACACCATGCCCGTCTCGCCGAAATCGACGGTGATGCCGCGCAGAGCCATCACGGGCTCGGCATCCTTGGGCGTGTAAGTCTTGACTAAGTCTTTGATCTGGAACATAGTTACCCCCTATCAATATTTTTATTCATAATAACACATATAGCACAGAATGTCAAGGCGTATCGCAAAGATATTCGAACTCTTATATGTGTTTCCATAAGTAAGACTAACCAAAACGCGTTTTGTTACAAGCATTCACTATATTTTAGCGATATTTCCCGCCCTTTCCTTGCCTCCCGCGTCGGAGCGCGACGCCTTTTGCGGGCATCCGCTAAAAAGCGAATGCCACGCTTGAAACGTCGGCTTTTCTCGCGCGGTAGTGCCCGCGCTCGGTCAGGAAATTTCCCCACAATGGGAAATTTCCAAGCTCGAAAGCGGTCAAAGCCACACCGTGGCTTTGACAAGAAAACGCTTTCTCGCCCTTTTTCCACAAATCTTTTGCTTCGCAAAATCTTTGCGGGAGCCCTATAGGGAGGTGCCGCGCGTCCGCAGAGCGGGCGCGCGGCGGAAGGAGTTCACCTTATTTTAAGCGCCCTCTCGAGGGAGCTGTCACGACATCCGAAGCCTCTTTCGGTGTCGTGACTGAGGGAGTAACTTCCCTTGCCTCCCGCGTCGGTGCCGCGACTGAGGGAGTAAATTCTCTCCCCCTACCTCCTCCGGCTATTTCCCGTGATGTTATCGACGATGGGTTTTTTCAAGAACTTTATCAAGGGCACGATGGTGCAAAGCAGCGGCGTCAGGAAGGAGAGCCCTAAAAGGATGAGGATATTCCAGCCGTTGAGCTGCAAGACGGAGATCTTCCACTTTTCGTAATAGAGCAGCGGCCCCAAAAAGCCGTAGTAACCGACGAGGGTAAGCACAAGTCCCAGCAGGAAGATCGCCAACGAAACGATGAGCGCTTCCGTGAGGATGATGCGTGTGATATCCGCCTCTCCCGCGCCGACAGAGCGCAAAACGCCGTAGTTCCGCTTCTTCAAGGTGAGCGAAGAACTCATCAGATATCCGCAGAGAAGCACGGCAAAGATACCCAAGCCCGCGCCCGCTGCCGTGCCGTACCAAATAATGAGGTTTTCGCCCTTCATGTAGTTGGAATGCCCCATCGGCATATTGTTGAGAAGCCCGTCCGTATTCGTAATGCTGATATCCGTTCCGTAATCTGCATAATACTCGTCCCAGTGGCTATCCAATTTACGCGTCTGAATGAGTTCCTCGCGGTATTTTTCGCTCAAAAGCACGCTGTTGTATGCCGTATCGTAGTCGCTGATGCCCTCGCCCAGCATATAATCGCAGCATTCTTCCTGAACGAACATATCATGCCATTCCTCGGAATAGAAGATCACGGGCTGCATCTGCATGCCCGTGCCATATCCTCTCGTCGCATCGAGAACGCCGACGATCTTAACAGGGAACATCGAGCACTGATCGATGACGCCCTGCTCGGGGTTGCCGTACACGGGGAATTCTATGGCGGCAAGATCTTCAAACGTTTCTATCTCAACGCGCTCTTTGGGCGTCATGTGATGAAAGAAAAAATAACCCGTACCATCTACAGGTATGTGATAATATGGGGTCTTTGTCTTCTCATCTGCATAGTAAGCATACTCCCCTGTCTCGCGGTCATAATAGGGCGTACCGTCATCGAAAATGCCGTTTTCCATATGCATATAATTCAACGTATTGTCGACGTATCCGAGATTTTGGAAGGCGATAAATTGATCTACCGTGATGGCGACCTCGTTATAGCGTTCGGGGTACCTCCCGTAGACGGGCTGAAAGCCCAGCTGCCGATAAAGATCGGCGGATGCCGACATGGCCATTCCCACAAGGAGCGCTTCACTCGGGGCGACCGTGGTCCAGTCAAACTCTTCTTTTACGGGTTCCCCTCGATCGTTTGAAAGTAATAGTCGTAGTAAAAGTAATAGAGATAGTTCTGCGCATGAAGCATATCCTAGTTATAAAAATCGTCTTCATCAGAGCTTCCATCCAAGCCCCCTTCCGATTTGGTTGCATTTCCAATATAAAAATAGGCAAAATCGATCCCCATCGCCTCTTCCACTTCTTTTACATAATCTTCGCGCGTCCTGCCGTCGTCCAAAATGGGGAAGTACACTGATTTGACGTATGTCAATTCCTCATCCAAGTTCAACTGTGCCCTTGCCAGGAAATCGGTCTTATCGTAGGCATACCCCGTGCTCGCCAAAGTAAACAATGCAAAGGAAAAAGCGCAAAGGAAGACCGTCAAGATCTTCGTGACGGTCTTCCCCCACATCGCAATCTGCAGCGTCGTCTTAAACGGCAGTTTTGTTTTCATGAAAGCATCCTCCTAAATATTAGATTTCATAAGTAAGACTACCCAAAACGCATTTTGTTACAACCATTCACTATATTTTAGCGATATTTTCCGCTTCCCCTTGCCTCCCTCCTCGTGCCGCGCCTGAGGGAGTTCACCTTATTTTAAGCTCCTCCTCGGGGGCGAGCAAATACTTCTTGTCAACGCCACGGTGCAGAACAAAAGAAAGTGCAGCCACAACGGGAAGAAAAAATTTTTTGAGTTTCTTCATCGAAGTCACCTCGTTTTTTCTTCCGATTGTACCTTATCTTCGTCGGTTTGTCTACCAAGTTTTGCTTTACATTTGTCAAGTTTTGCTTGACATCTCTCTTCTTTTTGCGCTTTAAAGCCATACATTTTGATAAATCGCCATGCCAAACAGCCAAGAAGCGCAAGGAAAAGCAACATTCCTGCAACTATAAGACCTACGATACATTCGTAAGAGAAGTTCCATGCAACGATCGATAAATTATAATCTCCCCCCTGTTCATACGGGAAATAAGCTAACATCAAAATGGCTGAAACGACGACCACAAAGAACGCGAACAAACCGAAAACCAGCCAAAATGCCACTCGCTTCCGCATAGAAGCCATCGGGCGGCTTGCCTCCGGAACCTGTTCTGCCGACATGGAGAGCTCCGCCGCTGCGGATGCGGCAGCGACTTCTTCTTCGGCAAGTGAAGAAGGATCCCCGTAAAAATAGCTCTCCTTGACGCCGAACAACCCGCACATTTTTTGCAGACATTCTTTATGCGGGTAATAGACTCCGCGCTCCCAATTACAAACCGTCTGACGGCTGACGCCCAGCTTTTCCGCGAGCGCTTCCTGGCTCAGCCCGGCTTTCGTTCTAAGTTCCGTCAACTGTTTCCTGAAATGAAGACGCATATCCCCCCCTATATTCATCTTTTTACAGATTATAGCACAAAAATATTCGAATTGCAATAGCAGAGCGGGAAATCATTTTACCCTTCTCCCCCCATGCAAACGGGCGGGCGGCGTGTTACGATCTCCCTTCGGCATCGAAAAATGCTCCCCAAACGATACGGCCCTCCGCATGAGCGACGAGCCGTAACCTGTGCCCCTCTCCCGAGGAGACTGCTTAAAACTTTTTAACTTTTCATAATAGGCTTTTATATGCGCCCCTCCTCCCGCAGCCATTTGACGGTATCTTCGACCGTCTCGCGCAAGGGGCGGGTGACATAGCCCAGCTCCCGCTGCGCCTTTTCGTTGGTGAAGCGGACGTGCGTGGATATGGTGTAGAGGGAATACCTCGTATAGAGCGGCGGCTGCTTTAAGAGGGCATAATAGACCTCCGAGAGGGGCGCCGTCACCTTGGCGAGCCACATGGGCAGCACCACCTTGATCTTCTTTTTGCCGCGCACCTCGCTGATGACATCGAGCAGCTCCCTGATCTCCACATAGCGGTTGGAGAGGATATAGCACTCGCCCGTCCTCCCCCGCTCCGCCGCGCTCAGGATGCCCGCCGCCACGTCGCGCACGTCGGCAAAGTCGTAGCCTCCCTTGACGCACGCCGTGAGTTTGCCGCTGCAAAAGTCGAGCACCAGCTGCGTCAAATGGCTGTGCCCGAAGTCATACGGCCCCAGCATACCCGAGGGATGCACGATGACGACGTCGAGCCCGCGCTCCCTTGCCATCTTCAAAAGGGCGTTGGCTGCCTCTGCCTTGGTCTTGGCGTACTGCCCCTTGACGAGGGCGGGGTCGAATTCTTTGGTCTCGGCGATGACCTTCTGCCCGCGCTCGGGGATGCCGTGCACACTGTTCACATACACGAGGCGCGCGCCCGTTTCGAGCGCCTTTTCCGCCACGTTGAGGGTGCCGTTCACGTTGACGTCGTACACCTTGGGGTTGAATTTCGATTTGACGGTGACGATGGCGGCGCAATGGATGACGACGGCTTCCGCCCCGTCGGGAATGGTGAAAATTTGAGAGAGCGTCTCCCGCTTCGTGACGTCGCCCTCGTAGAGAGTGCAGCGCAGGCCGCCCAAAGAATGCAGTTTATCCCCGGGCAGCACGAGGGCGCGGATCTCGCAGTCCTCCCCCTGCAGGGCGCGGATGATGTTGTTGCCTAAAAAGCCGTTGGCACCGGTGATGATATAAGTCTTCAAGAGGATCACCTCCTTCTATTATATTTATACCGCTCTTTGCCGCACGCTCAAACTCCCCCGCCGTCACGACTTTGTGTGACACAGCTATGACTGTTCCATGACTAAACAAAATTCGGCCGAAAGAGGCGCTTTCTTTGCCCCCTTCGGCCGTTCGTTTTTTCTGTTTTTTGCTGTTTTTCGACGGTTTTCGACGGTTTTCGACGGTTTTCGCCGATTTTCGCCGACTTTCGCCGATTTTCACCGATTTTCGCGCCGCGCAAATTGCCGCGCAAAATGCCGCGCAAAATGCCGCGCGCTTACTTTTCGCTCGGGTAGACGAGCCCCATCTGCCGCCTGCACTCGTCGAGAAGGCGCATGACGTCCAGCGTGTTTTTAGGCGGGCAGAAGGCGCTCTCTTTGCGCCCGTTTGCGATCTCCTCCGAAACGCGGGCGATCTCGGTGCCGTACTTGGGAGAGCCATCCTCAAAGCGCGCCTCCTCTTCGCCCGTGAGGATGACTTCCCGCGCCGCATGGAACCACGGCACGCGGATGGTGCCCTTCTCGCCCTCGATGACGAACTCTTCGCCCTTGAACTCGTCCATGTTGATGTCTATTTCGGCTTCAAAGCCGTCGTAGGAGAGCGTCACCTGCTCCTCGTGGTCGACGCCGCCCTCCACGCGCCCGCGGCAGACGACGCTCTTAGGCATACCGAAGAGCTCATAGGCATAGCGGATGGGATAGACGCCGATATCGACGAGCGCACCCCCGAGCCGCGCGGGATCGACGAGGCGGGGATTGCCCGAAATGGAAACGCAGTACTTCCCCGTCACCTTTTTGACGGCGCCGATCTTGGGGAGCCACTTCCTGACGGTGAGGGCGGGCGCGTTGAACCACGTCCACATGGCTTCGCAAAGATACAGCCCCTTCTCTTTCGCGAGCGCGAAGACTTCCTCCGCCTCGCCCGCGTTGACGGTGAAGGGCTTTTCGCAGAGGACGGGCACGCCCGCTTCAAGGCAGAGGCGGATATACTCAAGGTGCTTATCTGCCGTGACGGCGATATAGGCGGCGTTGACGCCCTCCGCCTGCAAGGCTTCCTCCGCCGCCGAAAAGGCGCGAGAACCGTACTTGACGGCGAACTTTTCCGCCCGCGCGGGCGAACGGTTCCAGCAGGAGACGATCTTCTGCCCCTCCTCGCCCGCGAGTTCATTGGCGACCTGCTCGGCAATGTTGCCGCAGCCCAAAAATGCCCAACCAAACATAGTATGCTCCTTTCGCGGCGGCTATTTCGCGCCGCCCTCGGCGTTCCCGCCGTTGATTTTTTCGATGATATGCAAGACGTCCGCAGGCGTTTGGGCGATAACGTCCGCGCCCGCCGCCGTGAGTTCCCCGCGGCTGCCGAAGCCGAACAGCACCCCCATCGAGCGGATGCCATTCTCCTTTGCGCCCAAAATGTCGTGCTTCCGATCGCCCACCATCAGGGCGCTCTCCTTTGCGATGCCGCCCTCATGCAAGGCATAGGCGATGACTTCCCCCTTCTCGGTGCGCGTCTCGTCGAGGCTCGCCCCGAAGACGCGGGAAATGTAGGGGGCAAGGGAGAAGCGTTCGATGATGCGCTCGGCAAAGAGTTCGGGCTTGGAGGTCGCCACAAAGAGGCGGTATCCCCGCGCTTTGAGCGCCGCTAAAAGGCCGGGAATGCCCTCGATCACTTTATTTTCAAAGATGCCCCTCTCCGCATAGTATTCGCGGTAGAAGGCGACGGCGCGACGGGCTTCCTCCCCCGTCATGCCGTAATATTGCGAGAAGGAGGCGTACAGCGGCGGCCCGATGAAGGAGACGAGCTTCCCTCGGTCATGCTCCTCAATGCCGCACTTTTTTAGGGCATAGAGGACGGAATTGGTGATGCCCTCGAAGGGATCGGTGAGCGTCCCGTCGAGGTCAAAGAGAATGTCTTGTATCATGGGTGTGTTCTCTGCTTTCCACTATCATACCCCATCCGCGCGCTCCTGTCAAGGGGAAGGCGCCCCTTTTCCATGCCTTTCCCGCACCTCTTTTTCCGCGCCTTTTTGCGCGCCCGCAAAGGGCGCCGTAAAAACAAAACCACCGGTTGTGAAGTGAACCCCAAAGTTTGGACAAAAAATATTAGATTGTTTGGGAATGAGTTCGGTACCCAACCGGGCTCAT
>CALVTT010000032.1 GCA_944363045.1 uncultured Clostridia bacterium
TTCTCGATGGCGGGAGCGCCCTCCGACAAGATCTTGTTGGCGATGCAGATGGCTGCCGTGATGCCCGTCGCGTACTTGTAGACGTAGAAGGCGCGGTAGAAGTGCGGGATGCGCGCCCACTCGGTGGCGATCTCCTTGTCGTAGGTGACGGCGTCGCCGTAGTACTTCTTGTTGAGGCCGTCATAGAGGGCGGAGAGGTTGTCCTTGTTGAGGGGCTCGCCCGCCTCTGCCATTTCGTGCGCCTTCTCCTCGAACTCGGCGAACTGCGTCTGGCGGAAAAGGGTCGTTCTGATCATGTCCATGAAGTAGTTGAGAAGGTACTTTCTGAGCGCCCTGTCCTCCGTCGTTTTGAGGAGGTATTTCAAAAGCAGCACTTCGTTGACGGTGCTGGCGACTTCGGCGACAAAGAGGGTATAATCTGCCTTCGCATAGGGCTGGCGGCTGTTGGAGAAATAGCTGTGGAGGGAATGGCCCATCTCGTGCGCGATGGTGAAGACGTTGTGCGTGGTGGGCTGATAGTTGAGAAGGACGTAAGGATGGCAGCCGTAGAAGCCGATGGAATATGCCCCGCTGCGCTTGCCCTCCGTCTCGCAGACGTCGATCCAACGCTCGTCGCGTCCCTTTTTGAGGAGGGAGATGTACTCCTCGCCCAAGGGCGCAAGACCCTTTAAGACGAGCTCATACGCTTCCTCGTAGGAAAGGCGCAGCTCGGCATCTTCGACGAGGGAGGGATAGATGTCGTACATATGCATTTCGTCATAGCCGAGGACGCGCTTACGAACGTGCATATAGCGGTGCATGAGGGGCGTTGCCTCGTTGACCGCCTTGATGAGGTTGCGGTAGACGCTCTCGTCGACGTCCTCGCCAAGAAGCGATTTATTGAGGCAGCTCTTATAGCCGCGCACGTTCTTATAGAAGATGTCCTTCTTGATGCTGCCGTAGTAAGTCGTGGCGAGCGTGCCCAAAATTTTGCCGTAGGCGGAATAGAAGAGGTGGAACGCCTCTTTGCGCTTCTCGCGGTCCTTGCCGCTCATGATCATGGAATAGAGCCCGTTGGTGATGGGCTGTTTCTTGCCCTCGTACTCGATCTCGGGCGCGTTGAGTTCGGCGTTGTCGAGCATGCCGAAGACGTCGTCCGCGACGGACAGGGGCTCCGCGGTCTGGGCGAGGATGCGCTCCTCCGCCTCGGAGAGGATATATTTCTTCTCTTTGAGCAGGCGGGTGAGCATATAGTCGTAGTCTTTGAGGCGTTCGTCGGCGGCAAAGGCTTTGAGCGTCTCCTCGGGAAGAGACGTGAGTTCGGGCGTGACAAAGGCGGTCTCCGTCGAATACTTGGTCATGAGCCCCATCATCTTGCCCATATAGCCCATGTACTTGGTGTTGCCGACGTCTTCATCATGCTTCAAGAAGGCGTAGAGATAGACGCGCATCACTTCAACGGCGAGCGTTTCATCCTCCTTGAAATAGGCGACGAGGTTTTCGACGGTGTTGAGCGTGCCGCGGTATTTTGCAAAGTTTATTTTGGGGGCGAGCGCCTCGAAGGCGACCTCCCAGGCTTCGTCGGACGGGAAGACGTCTTCCACCGCCCACTTGTATTTGAGTTGTACTTCCGAACGTTTCATAGATTCCTCCGAGTTGTTTTATAGGGGTATTTTGCTGCGCAAAAAAGGCGGCGCTCAGTTTTTGAAGCTGTGGATGGGCGCGGGGATGAGCCCGCCGCGGGAGACGAACTTTTCCGCCGAGCCCGTGTGCACGGGCATGACGGGGGCGCGCCCCAAGAGGCCGCCGAAGCTGACTTCCTCCCCCACCTTCTTGCCGTAGGCGGGGATGACGCGCACCGCCGTCGTCTTGTTGTTGATCATGCCGATGGCGGCTTCGTCCGCAATGATGGCGGAGATGGTGGAGGCGGGCGTGTCGCCGGGGATGGCGATCATGTCGAGCCCCACCGAGCAGACGCAGGTCATCGCCTCTAACTTGTCGAGCGAAATTTTGCCCGCCTGCGCCGATTCGATCATGCCGATGTCCTCCGAGACGGGGATGAAGGCGCCCGAGAGCCCGCCGACGCGCGAGGACGCCATGACGCCGCCCTTCTTGACGGCATCATTGAGCATGGCGAGCGCCGCCGTGGTGCCGTGGCAGCCGACCACTTCGAGCCCGAGCTCTTCAAGGATGTGGGCGACGGAATCTCCCCTTGCGGGCGTGGGCGCGAGCGAGAGATCGACGATGCCGAAGCGGGCGTTGAGGCGCTTCGAGGCCTCCCGTGCGATGAGCTGGCCGGCGCGCGTTATCTTGAAGGCGGTGCGCTTGATGGTCTCCGCGGCGTCCGTGAGGTCGGCGTCGGGCACGAATTTTAAGGCGTGCTGGACGACGCCCGGGCCCGAGATGCCCACGTTGATGACGGTATCCGCCTCCCCCGTGCCGTGGAAGGCGCCCGCCATGAAGGGATTGTCCTCTACCGCGTTGCAGAAGACGACGAGCTTGGCACAGCCGAGAGAGTCGTTATCGCGCGTCAAATAGGCGGTGTCGAGGAAAATTTGGCCCATCGTGCGCACGGCGTCCATATTGATGCCCGAGCGCGTGGAGCCGACGTTGACGGAAGAGCAGAGGCGCTCCGTCGAAGAAAGCACTTCGGGAATGGACTTTAAGAACACTTCCTCGTAGTCCGCCGTGCCCTTTTGCACGAGCGCCGAATAACCGCCCAAAAAGTCGATGCCGAGCTCTTTGGCTGCCTTATCGAGGGCTTTGCCGACGAGCGCGCTCTTTTGGGGGAAGGCCGCCGTGATGAGAGAGACGGGCGTCACCGAGACGCGCTTGTTGACGATGGGGATGCCGTATTCGAGGGAGAGCTCCTCTGCGGTGGGCACGAGCTTTTCCGCCTTTGTCATCACGCGGTCGTAGACGGATGCCGCCGTCTCCTCCGCGCTGCCGCGGATGCAGGAGAGAAGGGAGATGCCCATCGTCACCGTGCGGATGTCGAGGTGCTCCTTTTCCACCATCTCGATGGTTTCAATTACGTCAAATTTGCTGAACATGGTGCCCCTCAGATGTTGTGCATGGCGTTGAAGATGTCCTCATGCTGGATGCGCACGCTCATGCCGATGCCCTTACCCATCTCCTCGAGGGAGGCGGCGAGCTCGACAAAGTTGACGTTGGCCTCCGAGGTGTCCACCATCATGATCATGGCGAACTGTTCGCCTAAGATGGTCTGTGAAATGTCTTCGATGTTGATGTTGCGTTCATAGAGGAAGCCGCTCACCTTGGCTATAATGCCGCGGCGGTCGGTCCCCGTGACCGTGACGACTGCACGCATAGTTTATTCTCCTTGCTGTAAAGATTGCTGCAATGTGACCGTGTTTTCCGTGTGGGGGGTGAGGATCTCGTACTCGATGAGCAAATTCCCCTGCGTGACGAGGCGCACCATGTCCCCCACGGCGAAGGGCGGGAAGTCCTTCTCGCCGTCGATGTAGATGTGGCGGTGCATGACTTCGTCGCGCTTGATGTTCTTGACGCCGAAGACGGCGACGTTGACGTCTACGCCGTCGCGCGTCGTCCAATCTTCGATGTCCTCAAAGGGCAGGACGGCGCTCTCTTTGAGCCCTTCCGAGATAAAGGAGAGCATCTTGCAATAGCTGCGGATGCGTTTTAGCGAGATGCCGCAGTAGGGAAAGCAGAAAAAGAGATAGAGCGCGATGAGGACGCTCGTGACGGCGACGATGATGTTGCCCCGCTCGTCGTGATAGGGAAGGAGCAGGTATAGAACGACGCAGGCGATAAAGCCCGCCATAACGAAGGCCGTCACCAGCCAGAAGATGAAATAAAGTTTGCGCTTTTGTTTGAGCGCGTCCAAAAGGTCGGTGTCCGAATAAAGTTTGATCATGTTATTCCGTGATGAAGAGCACCCCGAGGGTGTTGCGGCCGCAGTGGCCCGTGATGACCGAGCCCGCGACGGTCTCTAAAACTTCGTCGAAGGAAAAGAGCTCCTTCACCTTTTTGCGGGCAACTTCGACGACGTTTTCGTCTGCATAGCTGTGGGTGATGAAGCAGCGCGTCCTGTCGTACTTGGGATACATTTGGGCGAGGTCGTCGATGTAGCTTGCGATGCACTTTTCCATGCTGCCGCGCAGCTTCTTATCGGCGATGAGCTGACCCTCCTTCATCTCGATCATGGGATGGATCTTGAGAAGGTTCGCCCCGTACATCGTCATGCGCGAGCAGCGGCCGCCCTTATAAAGATAGTCGAGACGGTCGGGCACGAAGGAGGTGTTGACCCTGGGCGCGATGCGCTTCGTCTCCTCGACGATCTCCTCGGCGCTCTTGCCTTCGTCGCGCAGGTCGCACGCCTTCATGATGACGAGCCCCTGCCCCGTGGAGAGGTTCATGGAGTCGACGACGAAGACTTTGCCGGGGAAGGCTTTGGCTGCCTCGGCGGCATAGCGGTGCGCGGAGGAGGCCTTGACGGAGATGTTGTAGTGGATGACCGTCTTGCCCTCCTCGACGTAGGCGCGGAAGAAGTCCTCGTAATCGGCGATGCTGGGGGTGGACGTCTTGGGGAGCTGCCCCGTCCTTTCCACATAGGCGAAGATGTCCTGCGGGGTGATGTCGACGCCGTCGTGATAGGTCGTATCGCCCAAAATGACGCAGAGCGGCACGATGCCGATGCCGCGCTTTTGTACGCTTTCGCCGAGATCGCAGGTGCTGTCCGCCGTGATCTGAATGTTCATAAGTATCCTCCGTATCTTTGTAGCTTATTCAAACGGTGCCGGGGTGCCAGAAGCGCACCCAACCCGTAATGAGTTCCTTATTGGCAAGCGAAAAATCTGTGACGACGCCCACGATGTCCGTGAGCGGCAGGCAGCCGACCCGCCTCGAATCGTCGCTCACGGCGCGGTTGTCGCCGAGGAAGAAAAGCTCCCCCTCCCCCACCTCGACGGGGGGAAAGGCTTCCGTCATACCCTTTGCATAGGGCTCTTCGAGGAGGGAGAAGTCCTCCTCCCCCGCCCGTTTGAGATAGACGGCGCCGTTTCGGGCGTACAGTGCGTCGCCCGCGAGCGCGATGCAGCGCTTGATGATATAGTGCGGGCTGACCGAGGTGCGGCTCTGATAGTCGGGCACGTTCGTGACGTCGAGTACGATGATGTCGCCGCGCTCGGGCGCAGCGTGAACGTCTATATAGAGCGCGTCGCCGTCCTCGAGGGTGTTCTCCATCGAGGTGCCGTCCACAAGGACAAGTTCATAGGACGCCGTGAACCAGATATCGAAGCAAAGGACCGCGGCGAGAAAAAGGAGCGCCGCAGAGAATACAAGGGAGACGAGCCTTGATTCCTGCTTTTGCCCGGCATTGAGGAAGGGAGGACGCTTTGCCATCATCCCTCCGCGGGGAGCGTGCGCTTCACGCGCTTTTTGAGTTCGTCGGGCGTGAGCATGACAATTCTCCCGCAGGTGAGGCACTTGATTTTATAGTCGGCGCCCGTGCGCACCACCTGCCACTTGCTGCCGCCGCAGGGGTGCGGTTTCTTCGTCTCTATCATATCGCCGAGGGAAAAAGTCAAAGCCATAAAAGATTGTTGATGAGGACATCTCCCTCGCCCTGGAAGACGACGGAGACGGTGCCGACAAAGGAGGGAAGGGATGCGCCCTTTTCCGATTTATAGTCGGAAGCATCGGAGAGAAAGCTCTTCCACTTGCCGCCCCCCGCGACAAAGAAGGTCTCGGTATAGCCCGCCTCCTCCTCGACGTCGGTATAGAAGACGACTTTTAAGACGGCGTCCTTTTCCGACCAGGCGTCAAAGCGGAAGGAGGCGCCCTCCGAGGGTTCGAAGCGGGGCTCGCTCACGCGGTAGGTGATGATGCCCGTGCGCGTGGTGACGCCGCGGATGCCGCCGTAGCCGGGGAGCGTTTCCAGATCGACGTGATCGGAATCGGAGAAGCAGTCGGCAATGCTGCCCGCCCTGCGGCGGAAGGCGGCAAAGCCGATGGTGCCTTTGTCGCCCGTGTAGAGGATGCGGCTCTTGCGGCAGCCCTTGTGGTGTTCGCCGAGGTCGACTTCCATGATCTTGGAGGTGACGGAGAAGCCGTTGGAATAGCGCACGAAGGTATAGACGAGCGCCTTGCGGCTGCCCTCGTAGACGTCAAGCGGAAAGAGGAAGGTGTTGTTTTTGCCCATCGAGCGGATGTCGCCGAGCCGCCTCGTCCAATCACGCGCCTTGAAGGTGGCGGTGTTTTCCGTATAGAAGATGCCGCATTCGGCGACTTCCCCCATCGGATCGTAGGAGGCACGCACTTTGAACTCGCCCGCTTCCTCCGAAACGCCGATGCCGATCGGCTTGCTTAAAAATACCGAGTGCTTTTTTAAGAATTTATCGAGGAAGAGGTCGATATTGACGAAGGAATGCCGGCCGATGAGCCCGTTGCCGTGCGCAGAGTAGAGGATGGCCTTCTCCACTTCCTGATTGATCTGCGAGAAGGTATCGTAGACGCGGTCGTAGTTGCACTTCTTGTCGGTGATGGCGCAGATCATCATCACGGGGCACTTAGCGTGCGGGGCGTAGCTCTGCGAATCGAGCCCGGCGATGAAGCGGTGCTGTTCTTCCGAGAAGAGCCCGCTGCCCGCTTCCGAGAACTTTTCGATGTTGCGATAGGCGAGCCAGCCCGCCGCGCCGATGGAGATGAAGCAGTCGATGGGCGCATAGGGCACGATCTTCCACAGTACTTCGCCGCCCGTTCTCAGCCCCATCGCGCCCGTGGAAGTGACTTCGGGGCGCTCTTTGAGCCAGCGCGCCGCATAGCGCGCAACTGCCGCCCATTCGTACCAGCTCGTCTCGCGGGCGGTCTCGTCGACGTAGTCCATGTGCCGACCCACGCGGGCGTAGTTGGCGTAGTCGATGTCGCGCGGGTAGATGGTGTGACGGCCCTCGCCCAGCTCGCCGCTGTAATCGACGCCGAGCACGGCGCAGCCCTTTTTGATAAAGTGCATGACGAGCTTTTCGTCGCAGGGGAAGCCCGCCTCGAACATGACAAGGACGGCGGGGAAGTTTTCCACGCCTGCGGGCGTATAGTATTTGCCGTAAATTTTGACGCGGCCGAATTCCGTCTGGCGGCCGAGGAAGTAGACGTCGCGCAAAATAGCGCCCTCCATCTGCCGCTCGGAGAGAAATTCCGTGTTGAGCGGGAGGGTGTCGTCGAAGTCCTTCCAAAGGGTGATGGGTGTCAAGATCGTATTTGCCAAATCAAATACCTCACTCCGCTATGATCTCGGAACCGTGTGTTTCGGTTGCCTTTTTGACGATGAGTTTTTTGTCGATGCGGTGTTTTAGCTCCTCGACGTGCGAGATGATGCCGATGGAGAAGTTTTCGCTCTTTAAGCGCTCTAAACTGTCCATCACCGTGTCGACGAGGCGCTCGTCCAGCGTGCCGAAGCCTTCGTCGAGGAAGAAAAATTCGATGGGACGCAGGGAGCGCAGGCAGATCTCCTGCGAGAGCGAGAGCGCCAAAGAGAGGGAGACGAGGAAGGTCTCGCCGCCCGAGAGCGTGTAGACGCCGCGCGTCTTGCCGCCGTTGAGGTTGTCCCCCACCGCAAAGCCGCTCGAGCCCCCTTCATAGCGCAGAAAGTATCTGCCGTCCGTGAGGGAAAGAAGGCGGCCGCTGGCGTTTTCTGCAACGTTGTAAAGGTATTCCTCCGCCACGAAGTCCATGAATTTGTTGCCTTCGAGCAGCTTTTTGAGGCGCTCTGCAAGCTCCGCTTTTTTTGCTGCCCTCTTTGCTTCCCCTTCGAGGGCGCGCTTTTTTTCGAGCGCTTCTTCGCCGCGTTTGAGTTCGTCGCGCGCAAGGGCGCATGCCTTTGCCGTTTCGCCGAATTTTAGCTGCGCGTTCTCTAACGCCGCGCGGGCAGCCATAAGGTCTTGCTCCGATGTGCCGCTGAAGTCTTCGCCCGCAAGCGCTTGGAGGCGGGAAGTGACGGCGGCGTCCTCCGCCTTGAATTTTTCCAGCCTTTCGCGGGCAGCCGTGCCGTCGCCGTACTTTTGGGTGAGGGCGAGCGCTTCCTCAAAGCAGTTGAGGGATGCCGCTTGAAGCGTTTCTTTGAGGCGTTCTGCCGCCGTTTGGAGGGAAGCCGTCTGAAAGGCGAGCTTTTCCTCGGCGGCCTTTAAGGCGGCTTCGGCGGCGCTCAAAGCCTTTCCCGCCTGTTCGCGCGCCGTGAGCTTTTGGGCGCGCTCGCGCTTTTTCAAAGCGATGAGTTTTTGCAAGGAGGCGGCGCTCTCCGTCTCTTCCGCAGGGGGCGCAAGTTCATTGAGCTCCTCTTTGATGCGGACGCCCGTCTCCTGCAAGTGGGAGAGGCGTTCGAGATGGGCGCGGTACAGCCCGCCCTGCTTTTCGAGGGCTAAAAGCTGTTTGGAAAGCTCCTCGCGCTCCCTTTCACGGGCGGCGTATTCCTCGCGGAGGGCGGAAAGATCGCTCTCCCCCGCAGAAAGCGCGGTGTATTTTTGGATGAGGGGAAGGAGCTCTTCCGCCTCGGGACGGACGGCATATACTTCTTTCAGTTCGCCTGCAAAGACGGCGTACTCCTCTTTTAGAAGCGCCGTTTTGCCCTTTTCTTCGAGGAAATCGAGATAACTGCCGCTGCCGAGCCCTTCTTGCCGCTTTTCGAGGGCGGCGCGCTCGCTTTCATAGGAGAAGCCCTTGAATAATTCCGCTTCCTCGGCGTATTCGGCGCGGGCGGCCTGTAAATTTTTTTCAAGCTCTTTGCGGCGCTTGAGCTGCTTTTCCGCCTGTTCGGAGAGCACGAGGCGCTCGGTGAGAGCGGAAAGCTCCTCGTCGGCTGCCTTTTCATCCCACTTGGAAATCTCTTCTAAGTGCATTTGGGCGGACGAGAGACGCTCTTTTGCCGCCGTCGAGCCCTCTTTTGCAAGGGTGAGCTCGCGCGCCTGCCGCTGCCTGTCCTTTTCGGCGGTGACGGCAGCAGCTGCTTTTTCGATGCGACCGATCTCCCCTTCGAGGGAAGCCATTTCGGGGCGGAGCGCATTGAGGCGGGCTGCCCGCTCTTCGAGGGAAGCCTTCTCCTTCGCCTTTTCAAAGAGGGCGGAGAGGCGCTTTTCCTGTTCGCGCGCGTTTTCAAGGGCAAATGAGATGTTTTTTTCCTCCGCCTCTAAGAGGGCAAGGCGCTTTCTTGTCGTCTCGTTCCCCTCCTCGCTGACTTCGGCGTACGGTTCGAGGCGGGCTTCCGCGAGTTTGCGCTCCCCTTCCGCCGCTGCATAGCGGGCGTTGGCGCGCTTGACGAGCTTATCGCCGTACTCCTCGAGGTCAAAGAGGCGGGAGACGAGCTTTAATCTGTCCCCCCGCGTGGAGCGCACGAATTGGGAAAATTCCCCCTGCGGCAGGGCGATGCACTTTTCAAAGTCGCGCTGTTCAAGGCCGATGACGCGCTCTAAAAAGGCGTTGCTCTCTCTGACGCCGTCCGCGGCGACAAAAAAGGCGTTCTCCTTTTTTTCGTACACTTTGACGGACTGCGAGGCGTTCTTGCGTTTGAGCTCGCGCTCGACGCGGAAGGTGCGCCGCCTGCCCTCAAAGGTGATCTCAAATTCAAAGTTGCAATAGGCTTTGTCGAGAGCGAAGTTGATGACATCTCCCATGCTGCCCGAGCGGGAACGGGCGATGTTGCCGTAGAGGGCAAAGCCGATGCAGTCTAAGATGGTGCTCTTGCCCGAACCCGTATCGCCGAAGATGCCGAAAATGCCGTATTCGAGGAGCTTGGAAAAGTCGATGTGTGCGGGCTCCGAGAAGGAGTTGATGCCGCAGAATTCAAGAGTGAGCGGTCTCATGCATCCTCCTTCAGAAGTTCTAAAAAGGCTGTTTTGAGGTCTTCGCCGGGCTCCGAATCATAGATGCTCCGATAGTACTGCGTAAAGAGTTCCCCCGAGGAGAGCTTGGCGCGGCTTTGAAAGGGCGCGGCCTGAACTCCCTCCACCCGCGTGATGAGGGAGACGAGCCCCTCGTTGGCGGCACGGAGGCGCTTGGTCTCCTCCGAGGAAAGGGGCGCTTTGAGGTGCAGGGTGAGTTCGATGAAGGCGTTTTCGTACTGCTTTAAGAGCGCTTCCGCCTGCTCCGCCCCCGTGCATTCGAGGCGCACGAGCTGTTTTCCCGCGTGAAGCGGGACGATCTCCTTGACTTCGATGCGCTCCCCTTCCGTCTTTAAGAGGACAACGGACTTTTCCGCACCCGCTTCGTCGAAGGAATACTGCAAAAGCGAGCCGCTGTAGCGGACGTTCTTCATCTTCTGGGGCTTGTGCAGGTGCCCGAGGGCGACGTAGTCGAACTTTTCAAAGAGGGAGAGCGGCACGGCGCGGGCACCGCCGAGGTCGATGCCGCGTTCGCTCTCGCTCGTTTTGCCGCCCATGACAAAGAGATGGGAAAGTAAGATGTGCGGCATATGGCCGGGGAAGGCAGCCTCCCCCATCTCCAGCCAGCGGGAGACTTTTTCGGGATAGCTTTCTTCCGTCTTCTCCTCTTTGAGGCGCGCTTCGTTGGGATAGGGCAGGGCGTTGATGTAGAGTTTTTCGCCCTCTCTATCTTCGATGATGAGATAGTTCTCCCCCGCCGCAACGGCGCGGACGGGACGAGAGCTGCCGAGGGAAAAGTGTCCGCCCCTTGTACCGAAGAGATAGACGCCGTGCTCCTCGGCGATCGGCGCGGAGGCCGCAAGGCGCACGCCGTCGTCATGGTTGCCCGGGATGACGACGACAGCCCGCTCCTCCCCCGCAAGCTCCTTGACGGCACGGAAAAATGCCTCCTCCGCTTCGGCGGGCGGGAGATAGGTATCGAAAACGTCCCCTGCGACAAGCACGACGGAGACCTCCTTCTCCCGGCAGATGGAGGTGAGCTCATGGAGCGCTTCGATCTGTTCGGGGAGACGGTCCCTGTCCATGAGCCGCTTGCCGATATGCCAATCCGATGTATGGAGAATATTCACCCTGAAAATGCGTCCTTCACGGCCGCAAAAACGCTCCCCTTTATGGCGGAAAGAGCCTTGCTTTTGCGGGCAAGATATGATATACTATTATACATCGCCCGCCGTGAAAAAGCAAGCGGATAAGGGAAAAAACGGAGATTTTGTATGTCCTTCAGCGCTTATTCGAGAGAATTTACCGCCAATATGTACACAACTGTAGAAAATCAGTTCATCACCAAGTATCTGCCGCAGGCGGACGGCGACGCCGTGAGAGCCTATCTCTACGGGCTATACCTCTGCGGCTGCAAGGACGATTTCGACGCCCGCGCCATGGCGAAACTATTAAAAATAGACTATGCGCGGCTTCAGGAGATCTTCGGCTTTTGGGAGGAGTGCGACCTTGTGAGGGTGCTCTCCAAAAATCCCCTCTTTGTGGAGTACCTGCCCGTGAGCTCCACCGCGGGTAAGCCCAAGCCCGTGAGAGCGGAGAAGTATTCGGAGTTCAACCGCGAACTTTTGAAGCAGCTCCAGAAGGCGGGCAAGGACTTTAAGCCCTACGAGCATCAGCGCATTTTGGAGTTTTTGGAGAACTACCCCATGGAACAGCAGGCGTTCCTCCTCATCTCCGAATACTGCGCCAAGAAGGACGGCGAGAAGCTCTCCTCGCAGCATATCCTCAACAAGGCAAAGAAGCTGTGCGAGGAGCATAAATATACCTATGAACAGGTGGAGAGAGAGCTTGCCGACTTCAACGAGAACGAGCGGGCGCTCTCGCGCATTTACAGCCTTCTCGGCATCTACAAGAAGCCGCAGGAGAGCGATTATCCCTACCTTGAAAGGTGGCGGGAGGCGGGCATGGCGCAGGGCGCGGTGCTCGCTGCGGCGGCGGCCTTGAAGAAGGGCTCGCTTTCTACGCTCGATGCGCTCATCACGGAACTGCTTGAAAAGGGCGTGACGGGCGAGAAGGAGACCAAAGAGTACCTTGCCGCGCGCGAGAGGAAGGCGGAGCTCGTCTTTGCCGTGGCGCGCAAGCTGAGCATCCGCGTGCAGAACCCGCGCGCCTACATCGAGGAATACGCCGATAAGTGGCTGGAACACGGCTATGAGCCCGAGAGTCTCGTAAAGATCGCCTCCTTCTGCTTTAAGCTCGGCTTTGACTTTGCGGGCATGGACGGCGTTGTGCGCGCGCTCTATGAGGCGGGCATCGTCGATGAAGAGGGCGTTTCTTCCTATGTGGCGGCGAGAGAGAAACAGCTCAAGCTCTTGCAGTCGCTGCAGGCGGTGTGCGGCGTCGTAAAGAAGACGATGAGCGCCCTCGACATGGTGGCCGCCTGGAAGAGTTGGGAGTTTTCGGACACCATGATCTTGGAGGCAGCAAAGCGCAGCGCGGGAGCAACTTCGCCTCTCTCGTACATGAATAAGCTGCTTTCCGAATGGAAGAGAATGGGCGTGAAGGACTTAGCCTCTATCCCCGAGCGTACAGCAAGCGCGGAGGGCGCGGGGAGCGCTGTAAATGGCTCCGGGGGCGCGGGAAGCGTATCGAAGTTCGGCACGGCGCGGCGAACGGAGTATAAGAGCGAGGCGACGATCGCGGCAGATCTTCGCAGCGAGCGAGAACACTACTATGCGGTGCTCCGCCAAAAAGCGCAGGAGCAGGCGGAAAAAAACAGGCGCCTTGCAGAAAGCGATGCGGGCTTTGCGGAAGCGGATGCGAGTATCAAGCGAGGAGAGATCGAGCTTGCAAAGGCGGAAGTGTTCTCCCCCGCCTCGGCAGAGAGATTGCGGCGGGAGCTGGAGGCGGCGCGGCAAAAGCGGCTGACGGCGTTGAAGCAGCTCTCGCTGACGGAAGCCGATCTTGCGCCCAAGTATGTGTGCGCGAAGTGCTCGGACACGGGATTTTTGCCCGACGGCAGAGCGTGCGACTGCTATCCCGTAAAGAATAATTGAGCAAAACGAAATGCCCGCAGGAGCGATCCTACGGGCTTATATTATAATTTTTTCCATTACTATGTCTGACATAATACTATGCAAAACGGTAAAAATCGGGTCATATTACTCGTAATCGCTGTAATCGCGCCGGGAAGGCGGGCAATTTTGCGGTGGATACGGCTCTTTACCGCGTGCGAGAAGCCCCTTCTTCCGCTCGATGCGGGGCGCACTTTTGAGATCGACAAGGACGACGTCCACCCCGATCTTGCCGATGTTTTTGAGGTCGATATAGACGTCGCTCTTGCCCCAACGGAATCCCCTTCCGCCCGGCGCGACGATGCCTAAGACGCGTCCCTCGGGATAGGTGAAGACGACGTCCGAGACCTTGCCGAGCTGCTTTCCGTCACAGATGTTGACGACCATCTTCTGTTTGAGTTCCTGAAAGCTCGTTTCCACGCTATCATGATATGCGCCCGTTCGACAGGAAATGACAGAATGAGCGCTTACTTTAAGATATTTCTTTGCGAATGGTGCCGATGGCATTCTTTTCGAGCCGCGAGACCTGCGCCTGCGAGATGCCGACCTCCGCCGAGATCTCTGTCTGTGTCTTGCCCTCGAAATAGCGCAGGAGCAGGATCTTGCGTTCGCGCTCGTTGAGGCGATCGAGCGCCTCGCGCAGGGCGACGTGCTCCGTCCAGATCTCGTCGCTCTGCTTTTCGTCGCAGATCTGGTCCATGAGCTCGAGCGCATCCCCCGACTTGTTGTAGACGGGCTCATAGAGCGAGACGGGGTCGGAGATGGCATCGAGCGCGTATGCGACCTCCCGCTCCTTCAGAGAGAGCTCCTCGGCGATGCGGGAGATGGTCGCCTCCTCGTCGCGAGCCTCGATCTTCTCGCGCGCCTTCAAGATCTTATAAGCCGTGTCGCGAATGGAGCGCGAGACGCGCAGCGAGTTGCCGTCGCGAAGATAGCGCTTGATCTCCCCTAAGATCATAGGCACGGCATAGGTCGAAAACTTGACGTTGAATTTGAGGTCGAAGTGGTCGATGGCCTTGATGAGGCCCACGCAGCCCGCCTGGAAGACGTCGTCCGCGTTGGCGTTCTTCGCCCAAAATCGCTTGACGAGCGACAGCACGAGCCGCATATTGCCGACGATGAACTGCTCGCGCGCCCGCTCATCCCCTTCTTTCAGCGCCTTCATCAGGCGGTCGTTTTCCTCCGCCGTGAGCTTGGGAAGCCCTGATGTGTCTACCCCGCAGATGACAACTTTTTGCAGCATGAGCACCTCCTATGTATTGCAGAGCGGGGTTGAGGGCGCAGTAAAGACGCAACGAAGGCGCGACGTGGTTGGAGCAAGCAGGTGGTGGAGGGGCGGTCTTGGGACTATATGTTGGGAATTTACGGCACTTCGAGCCGAATTTCGATGAATTTCACCACTCTATCTTGGCTGATATGGGAGGTTTCTATTCGCTGAGTTGGCTCTTTGTGATATGTTATGCCGTGTTTGCGGGTTGGGGGGCGCCGATCAGCGTACAGAAAAGCCGCCGCGGTGCGCGCGACGGCCTCCGATTTTATAGAAGTTTTGGCTTATTGCGGGTTGGCTGCGTACCTCATTTCCCTCCTGTTTTTTGTCCAAAGCGCAAGATACCAGATCGCCGTGCAGAGGACGATGGCGAGGACGAAACCGATGGCGTCGACGCCGACGTCACGAAGCTGCGCCGCACGACCGGGTACGAAAGATTGGTGGACTTCATCGAGACAGGCGTATAAAAGTGAGATGACGAGCGCGATCCCGCCGCTGACGGCGGGCCTTTTGTTGCGCGTCGCTTTGATCGGCAATGTGGAGGCGAACAAGAAGCTCGTGCCTCCGAGCAAGAAATAGAGAAAAATGTGCGCGAGCTTGCGGATATTGAGGCCGAAGATGATAGGCACTCTGGAAGCCGACATCCCCGGCGGGATCTCGATGCCTAAGATGCCAAAGAGCCACTCCCCTACGCCGTTGCTTACTCCTGCCGACTCAGTTCCCTGCTGCCCCGAAAACAGAAAAATAACCACCATGACCGCCAACATGGGGAGGGCGGAGAGAAATGGGCGCAAAAAATTCGAGGTTTTATTTACCATTATTTTAAAACAAGAATGAAAGTGCAAGAAGTATTACATAACATCTAATGTGTCCTTCAATTCAATATGAAACTTCAATTCATTGCCATCAATTTCGCAAACTGTAAAATCTGTCCAATCTCCTATAGATCTAATTGCATCGATATGAGAGACAAGCTTTTCTCTCATATTTAAGCTTTTTCGTTCATTGACTAAAAACGACTCTAACCTCGAAAAGTCTATAATGACCTCTCTGCCGCAGAGCTCTATATCCACATACTTTAAGGTAGTGCTTTGAATAAGATATTCCTTAGCGTTTTCTTTTTTCGAAAACCGCTTTGTACATTCGATCGTATCGACCAAAGATAATAACAGCAATAAAGGATTTTTACGTGTGACCCTGGCTGGAGAACCGCTTGTCAGGTTTTCCAAGTCATATTGTACATATATTTTATCTGTTTTTAAAGATGATTTATAAATATTATGCGACGCGCTAATGATGCAAGCTATTTTTTGAATTCTTGATATGACCGAATTAGAAGCAAGCCCTCTTTTTTTATCCCGTTTTAATTTTTTGCAATAATTTTTAAACGCTATACAACCACCCACGATCCCATGATCAGATATTTCATCTCCTAGTGGAGATATACTACTGTAATAGGCTTGTCTATAACGATAATAATTTTTAATTTCCGAATAGCTATATGAGAAAAAATGCTCAAATTCCAACTCAACGGTCATTCCGTTCAAACAATTCAGTTCAGGTTCCGCATATAGATCGGTCAATAAGTCATATTCTTTTGTAAGCTCTGAAATCAATATGGCTTGTTTGATCTCATCACGAAAATACCCGTAATCATGAAGCATTGCCGATTGCAACCAAAGCAATTCAAAATATGATTTGCCAAAGCCTTTCTCTAATTCATCGAGATGAAACACTTGATCAAGTCCAATTCCTAGCAGCCATGTTACTACAATATGACTAGCTCTATTGAGGTTTGCAATGCTACCAATCTGTCTTTCTTCATTTCCATCTTGTATATTTGCAAAAGCGTCAATTAGCTGCACGCACTTTTTATCATCGCTAATCAAATCATCAAATCTGTAAGGCTTGCATGAAGCAGTCTTTAACTTAATAGAATTTAAACTATCATTATAAATTGTTTCCAAGAAACTGTATAAACTTTGCATCGCTAATTCATTTCCTATTTACAGTAGTTATATAAAATACATATTTATATTATATTACTTCTTAATATTTGTCAAATGAATTAGTATGCACAAAACAAATTTCCTCAATCTCTCCTGAAAATGTCTCTTGTGTAGACTTTTGGTTTTACGTCGTCGAGGGCGGGGTCGTAGCGGTTGGCGATGATGGCTCCGGAGAGGCGCTTAAACTCCTCCAAATCGTTCACGATGCGGCTGCCGAAGAAGGTCCCGCCGTCTTCAAGCGTTGGCTCATAGATGATGACCGTCGCACCCTTCGCCTTGATGCGCTTCATCACCCCCTGGATAGAGCTTTGACGGAAATTATCCGAATTGCTCTTCATCGTCAGGCGGTACACGCCGATGATGACCTCTCGCTCCTTCGCGCTCGACCAGCTGTCGTTGGCCTCGTACGCGCCCGCAAGCTCCAGCACGCGCTCGGAAATATAGTCTTTCCGCGTGCGGTTACTCTCCACGATCGCCTCGATGAGGTTCTCCGGCACGTCCTTGTAATTTGCGAGCAGCTGCTTGGTGTCCTTGGGGAGACAATAGCCGCCGTAGCCGAAGCTCGGGTTGTTGTAGTGCGTGCCGATGCGCGGATCGAGGCACACGCCGTCTATGATCTGTTTGGTATCGAGGCCCTTCATCTCCGCATAGGTATCGAGCTCGTTGAAGAAGCTCACGCGGAGCGCAAGATATGTATTCGCGAAGAGTTTGACGGCCTCCGCCTCGGTGAAGCCCATGAAGAGCGTTTGGATGTTCTCCTTGATCGCCCCCTCCTGCAAGAGCTGCGCGAAGGTATGCGCGGCCTTTACGAGGCGCTCGTCCTTCATATCCGTGCCCACGATGATGCGGGAGGGATAGAGATTATCATAGAGCGCCTTGCTCTCACGCAGGAACTCAGGGCTGAAGATGATGTTCTTGCTGCCCGTCTTTTCGCGGATGGCCTGCGTGTAGCCCACGGGAATGGTGCTCTTGATGACCATGATCGCCTCGGGGTTGACCTCCATCACGAGCGAGATGACGGCCTCCACCGCCGAGGTATCGAAGAAATTCTTCTTGCTGTCGTAGTTGGTGGGCGCGGCGATGACGACGATCTCTGCCTTGGAATAGGCATCGCGGCCGTCGAGCGTGGCCGTAAGGTCGAGCTCCTTTTCGGCGAGGTATTTCTCGATGTATTCGTCCTGGATGGGCGACTTACGTTGATTGATGAGGTCTACCTTTTCAGGCACGATATCGACAGCATAGACCTTATTGTGCTGGGCAAGCAGCGTGGCGATGGACAGCCCCACATACCCCGTGCCCGCCACCGCGATCGTGTATTGATGTTCCATAACGTTTCTCCTTACTTCTGACTGCCGTAAAATTGTTTGTACCACTCGGCGAACTTGCGGAGGCCGTCTCGGAGTGAAGTGCTCGGCTTATAGCCGAAGTCGCGCTCCAAAGCGCTTGTGTCGGCATACGTCACGGGTACATCCCCCGCCTGCATGGGCACAAGTTCCTTATGCGCCTCGAAGTCATACGTCACGGGCAGCACGCCTGCACGAATGAGCTCCTGTTGGAGGATGTCCACAAAGTCAAGAAGATTCTCCGGATGGCTGTTGCCGATGTTGTACAGCGCATACGGCGGCACGGGGAGACCATCCTCCCCCTTTTTACGTTCGGGTGCTCTCTGCATCACGCGGATCACCCCCTCCACGATGTCGTCCACATAGGTGAAGTCGCGTTTGCAGTTGCCAAAGTTGAAGATCTTGATCTTCTCACCCTTGACGAGCTTATTCGTAAAACCGAAATACGCCATATCCGGGCGGCCTGCGGGACCGTAGACCGTGAAGAAGCGCAATCCTGTGGAGGGAATGTCATAGAGTTTGGAATAGGCGTGCGCCAACAGCTCGTTGCTCTTCTTGGTGGCGGCGTACAGAGAAACGGGATGATCGACGGGATCATCCGTGGAGTACGGCACCTTCTTGTTGGAGCCATAGACGGACGAACTGGAGGCATAGACGAGGTGCTCGACACCCTTTGCGCCATTGTCATACGAGTGACGGCAGGCTTCAAGGATGTTATAAAAACCGATGAGGTTGCTTTCGATATACACGTCGGGATGGGTGATGGAATACCGCACCCCGGCCTGTGCCGCAAGATTGACGACGATGTCGGGATGATACGTTTCAAAGACGTCCTCGATCATCTTCTTGTCCGCGATGTTGCCGCGCAGAAAGACCCACTCGATATCCGACGTTTGCGCGAGAATATCCAGCTCCTGCAAACGGTATTCCTTCAGGGAGACATCGTAATAGTCGTTGACGTTATCGATCCCGACAATCGATTTTGCGTCATAATCCTTGAGGAGCTTTTTAACGAGATTCGCTCCGATAAATCCGGCTGCACCGGTAATAAGAATTGTTTTTTGTGTGAATGTTGACATAAATTGGCAAATTATTTTTTTATAATAGCTTTTTTTAATTTTTTTAGAGAAGAAACTAGATACTTCGGATTTAAAGACTGTAACAACAACAAATTATTATGTCGTAAGTCCTTGATAATAAAGCTAATAACTAAATTGGTGAAGATTTGAGTTAGCAAAGAAGCCAACGCTGCACCATTTATTCCCCAAGCGGGAATAAAGATACAATTCAAAATTATATTTAATATTGCACCTGTTCCATTAATCCAAACTAAATACTTTTGCTTATTTTCTGCTAAAAGCCACACGTCTTTTGCTGCCCCATAATATGAAAAAGCAGTATACCAGGCAATGATTCGTAAGACATCGATAGTAGGGTCATACGCACTTCCATATAAGATTCTTACAATCCACTCAGATAAAATAGACAATAGAATGCTTTCAATTACAGCCATATAAACAATAATGGAATAAAGCTGTCGCACTCTTTTTTCAAATACCTCTTCTGATTGCTTTTTTCCTTCATAAATAATAGGTTGCATTGATGTAATAATTGCAGAAAAGACAAAACTTGCCGCCGATACGCATGTCACTCCAGCAGAATAATACCCTACAGCAGTTTCATCAATAAACAATTTTAACATTATCCGATCTGTTTGGCCATATATTACTACCATAAGTCCAGATAAAATATAATACTTCCCTTTTGAAAATAACCTTTTTAGTGTTTCAAATGAGACCTTAAGCTTTTGATGAGTTAACTTAAAATATGTAACATATAATATTACTCCAATCAACAAATAATCAATCGCGTAAGAAATCGCATACCAATACACTTCACTCTCTGTAGCCAATAGAACAATTTTGTATGCAGAAACGATCAAATACGCAATCATTGAAACGATCGAAACATATTTTGACAATAACTTAGCGTGAAACCAATACATGATCATCTCGCTTGCCTGTGCCAATAATGTAAGACTGTATAATGCGCAGATAATAATCGTATCAATCTCACCCGAGTCTGAAATCAAGGAAAATGAAACAACTCCCGCCATACAAATTACGGCAGAAAAAATATTCATACATAATCCTGTTCCAAGAATTTCACCTTCCTCATTAGGCTTATTTACTAACTCTTGGACATAAATGGAATCAAGTCCAACTTTCATAATAGGTGCAGCAAATGCAACGAGGGAAGCGGCATAACTGATTAATCCATAATTCGACGGTCCTAGGTAACGAGCCGTTAACATGGATACAATAAACCCTAAAACAGCCTGAACAATACGGCATCCTATCAACCAAATAGAATTTTTAACGACTTTAGTACTTTCCATTGAAAACCTAAAAATCCCTTATGATAATTACCTATTGAAGAATTACCTTATATCCAAACTGAATATCAAGAAAATCCAACCCAACAACTGTCAAAACATAGCATCTGAAAAGTCATATTAAAGAAACCATCAAAATACTGTAAAATTAATTCCATATCAAATCACGATATATTTTATATAGTTATCCCTTCCGCCAAACTATTTTGTCGACGACGTTGGTGTAGGATTGAAGAATCTTTACGACCTTCGTAGAGACGTTCAGATCGGTATAATCCGGCACGGGGATGCCGTTATCGCCGTTTTTCGTCATCTCCACGGCAGTATCGAAATTCACATATCTCACTTTGCTTTCATCCTCCTATTTTTGACAGCCGAAATTGTTCTGTTGATCAAATAAGTACAAAGTTCGATCAAATAATGTAGTATAGAAGCTGAAACAATTATCGATGCCGTCAAAACGATCCAATTCAGAGGGAAACCAAACAGAGGCCTTATGTATGTAATCAAAGCGTATTGAACGACATATATCTCCAATGTGATCTTAGACATATAGGATACAATCGCCTTTATCCATTTAGGCATTCTCTCTAAGGCGCCATCCAAATGACTAAATAAAACAAATACCGCAAATAATAATCCAAATAAAATCAGTTGATTAACAATTTGCAACTCTGCCCACGCTTCTTTACGAGAGAACAACAACTTGGAGGCAAAATATAAAGCAAATAGGAGTATTGTACCAATGATCTCAAGAGCATAGTACCCCCCCCCACGTTTTATCAAGCGGAAGAAATCATCTTTCTGTCGAAACCATGCTCCCAACAGCATACTCTCAAAGAACAAGAAGCGGATCATGGGTTCACGAACCGTATCGATATGATAATAGCTCTTATCGTATGCAAAAGTGTAAACAAGCAGATACCCAACACCAACAGCAAGCATAAACCAAGGAATCCGCTTCTTTAAAGCATCTATCTTCATGATAACATAGAACGGAATATAAAGAAGAATGATGGATGCCACAAAATGATAGTATGTTGGATAAATTAACCACCAAAAAAAGCTATGTTCCTCGTATGTGTATGCCCCCAGCAGAAGATAGATCGCCGTCATGATGATGACAGGAGGATAGACGCGGACGATCCTCTTTCCATACCACTTGAAGAAATTATCACGAGCTTTATATAGGCAATAACCAGACACAGCGAAAAAGATAACATCGCCAAGAAGCCCTCCGTTGGCAATGATGTCCGTAGGATATATGCCCGTATAATGCGAATTGGTGATCAAGCACGCAGCCAAAAAGCGCAGAAATGTAATAAAGAAAATCATACTTTCTCACTTAAATAACAGTCGGTTAAAAACCCAAGCCTAATCGTATTTAGTTTACCCCTTCCGCCAGACCATTTTGTTGACGACGTTGGTGTAAGATTGGATGAGTTTTACGACCTTCGTGGAGACGTTCAGGTCGGTGTAGTCGGGCACGGGGATGCCGTGGTCGCCGTTTTTCGTCATCTCCACGGCGGTGTCCACAGCTTGAAGGAGGCTCGTCTCGTCGATGCCAGCAAGGATGAAACAGCCCTTGTCGAGCGCCTCGGGACGCTCTGTGGACGTGCGGATGCACACCGCGGGGAAGGGCTTGCCGATGCTCGTGAAGAAGCTGCTCTCCTCGGGCAGCGTGCCGCTGTCCGAAACCACCGCAAAGGCGTTCATCTGCAGGTTGTTATAGTCGTGGAAGCCGAGCGGCTCGTGGCGGATGACGCGCCCGTCAAGCACGAACCCGCTCTTTTCCAACCGGTTGCGGCTGCGCGGGTGGCAGGAGTATAAGATCGGCATATCGTACTTTTCCGCCATCGCATTGATGGCCGTGAAGAGCGATGTGAAGTTCTTTTCCGTATCGATATTCTCCTCGCGGTGCGCCGAGAGCAGGATATATTGCTTGGGCTGTAAGTGCAGCCGCTCCAGAATGTCGCTTGCCTCGATCGCGGGCAGGTTTTCCGTCAGCACTTCCGCCATCGGGCTGCCCGTCACATAGGTGCGCTCCTTAGGCAGGCCGCACTCGTGCAGATACTTGCGGGCGTGCTCCGAATAGGCGAGATTGACGTCCGAAATGATGTCCACGATGCGGCGGTTGGTCTCCTCGGGCAGGCACTCGTCCTTGCAGCGGTTGCCCGCCTCCATGTGGAAGATGGGGATATGCAGGCGCTTGGCGGCGATGGCCGAGAGGCAGGAATTGGTGTCGCCGAGGATGAGGAGCGCATCGGGACGGACGGCCG
>CALVTT010000033.1 GCA_944363045.1 uncultured Clostridia bacterium
CAGCCGTAGGGAGAGGGCGCGCCGTCGGAGAGGAAGGCCGCAAAGCGCCAGACGGTGAGGGAAAAGCCCGCAAGCGCTAAAAGCAGCCCCGTCCAAAAGAGGACGAGCATCATGGCAGTAAAGTGAAAGGGATAGCGCTTTTTCTCGTTCATACCAACAGTATAAAGCATGAAAGCGCAAAATGCAATGGTTTTTCCCGAAAAGACGAAGGAATTTGCGTTTCTTTGGGCCGAATACTTGAAAAAGGGCGCAAAAATTGATATAATAACTATAATTTCGACTTTCACCCGAGGAGGATAACATATGGTAAAACTCATCAGACAGGGTGTCTACCTCATGGAGGGCAGGCTCGTCAAGGAGTCGCAGGCATTCATGACGACGGACAAGAAGGCGGAGGCCGTCAAGGGCACCATCGCCTATTCCATTCTGAAGGCGCACAACTGCGGCACGGAGGATGCCCTGCGTCTGCGCTTCGACGCGCTCGCCTCGCACGACATCACCTACGTCGGCATCATCCAGACCGCCAAGGCGAGCGGACTTACCGCCTTCCCCATCCCCTACACCCTCACCAACTGCCACAACTCGCTGTGCGCGGTGGGGGGCACCATCAATGAGGACGACCACCTCTTCGGCCTCTCGGCTGCCAAGAAGTACGGCGGCGACTATGTGCCCGCCCATCTTGCCGTGATCCACCAATATATGCGTGAGACGGCAGCCAAGTGCGGGGCGATGATCCTCGGCTCCGACTCGCACACCCGCTACGGCGCGCTCGGCACGCTCGCCATCGGCGAGGGCGGCGGCGAGCTTGTAAAACAGCTCTTAAAGCAGACCTACGACGTCGCCCGCCCGCAGATAATCGCCGTATATCTGAAGGGCAAGCCGAGGAAGGGCGTCGGCCCGCAGGACGTGGCGCTCGCCCTCGTCAAGGCGACCTTTTCCAAGGGCTTTGTCAAGAATAAAATTTTGGAGTTTGTCGGCCCCGGCATCGCCAATCTCTCCATGGATCTTAGGAACGGCATCGACGTGATGACGACGGAGACCACCTGCCTCTCCTCTGTCTGGCAGACGGACGAAAAGACGAAGGAATACTTCGTGCAGCACGGCAGGGGGGAAGATTACCGCGAGCTCAAACCGCAGGAGGGCGCTTACTACGACGGGGCAGTCGTCATCGATCTTTCCCGTGTCGAGCCCATGATCGCGCTGCCCTTCCACCCCTCCAACGCCTATACTATCCGCGAGTTCCTCGAAAACCCCGTGGAGATCCTTGCAAAAGTCGAGGCGCAGGGCAGGAAGATCAAGGGGGACGACAGCTTCACGCTTACCAATAAAGTGAAGGACGGCAAGGTGTATGTCGACCAGGGCATCATCGCGGGCTGCGCGGGCGGTATGTACGAGAATATCGCGGAAGCCGCCGAAATTTTGCGCGGCAAGAACATCGGCACCGACTTTTCCTTCAGCGTCTATCCCTCCTCCCAGCCCGTCTATAAGGGCCTCACGGAGAACGGCTACATCTCCATGCTGATGGAGACGGGCGCCATCGTCAAGACGGCGTTCTGCGGCCCCTGCTTCGGCGCGGGGGACGTGCCCGCCAACAACTGCCTCTCCATCCGCCACACGACGCGCAACTTCGAGAACCGCGAGGGCAGCCGCCCCAAGGACGGGCAGCTCGCTGCGGTGGCGCTCATGGACGCCCGCTCCATCGCGGCGACGGCGGCCAACGGCGGCGTGCTCACCTCGGCGCTCGACTATGATTATTCCCGCCGCCTCAAAAAGTATTGCTACGACGGCGCTATCTACCAAAACCGCGTCTATCACGGCTGGGGCAACGCAAAGCCCGAGGAGGCGCTCGTCTACGGTCCCAACATCGCCGATTGGCCCGAGCAGATCGCCCTCGGAAAGCATCTTTTGATGCGCGTCGTCTCCGTCCTCACCGACCCCGTGACGACGACGGACGAGCTCATCCCCTCGGGAGAGACTTCCTCCTACCGCTCCAACCCTTTGAAGCTTGCCGAGTTCACCCTCTCCCGCAAGGACCCTTCCTATGTGGGGCGAGCAAAAGCCGTGCAGAAGGACGAGCTTTCCCGCCGCGAGACGGGCGTCCTTCCTTCGGAAGTTACGGAGGCGCTCGGCGCTTTCAAGCCCGCGGAGGGCACCGTCTACGGCAGCGTCGTCGTCAGCAATTCGCCGGGCGACGGCTCGGCGCGCGAACAGGCTGCCTCCTGCCAGCGCGTTTTAGGGGGCGTTGCCAACATCTGCAAGCAGTACGCCACCAAGCGCTACCGTTCCAACCTCATCAATTGGGGCATGCTGCCCTTCACGGCACAGAAGTTTGAGCTCAAAGTGGGCGATTTCGTCTATCTTGAAAACGTGCGCGAACTGCTTGCGGGCGGCGAGGAGCGCTTTGTCGCCAAGGTCATCTCCGAGGGCAAAATGCACGACATCGTGCTCGAGCTCGGCGCCCTCACCCCCGACGAGCGCGCCATCCTGCTTGCGGGCTGCCTCATCAACTACAACCGCGAGAGGAACTGAAGATGGGACTTGCGTTTGAAGAATACCGCCGCGAATTCGATTTAACGCCCTACCCCCGCCCTGCGCTCGTCGCAAGCGAGGAGGAAAAGATGGAGCGGTGCGACCGCATCCTCAAATTTCTCCTGCGCGAGCGCGGCATGATCGCGGCGTTCAGCTCCACCTATGCGCGCAAGCGCACCGTCATCCGCGAGTACATGAATACCCGCAACCCGCTGCCCGTTCCCCCCGAAGTGCTCGTCGATCAGGACGCCCTCTTCTGGACGGAGAGCGTGGAGCGCGGCATCGTCAAGACGGACGACATCCCCGAGATCAAGTATAACATCGCCCATTGGCAGGGCGACATCACCCGCCTCGATGCGGACGCCGTCGTCAATGCGGGCAATACGTCGCTGCTCGGCTGCTTCCTGCCCGGGCACAACTGCATCGACAACGTCATCCACTCCGCCGCAGGCATGCAGCTGAGGGCGGACTGCGCGAAGCTCATCGCCTTGCAGGGGCACGAGGAGGAGATCGGCGACGCCAAACTCACGCGCGCCTACGATCTTCCCGCCAAGTACGTCATCCACACGGTGGGCCCGCGCGTGGGCAGGGAGCTCGGCGAGGAACAGCGCTCGCAGCTGCGCTCCTGCTACAACTCCGTCTTCGACCTTGCGGCCGAGGCGGGCTGCAAAAACGTCGCCGTCTGCTGCGTTTCCACGGGCGTCTTCAACTTCCCGCGCGAGGAGGCGGCGGAGATCGCGGCGGGCGTTGCCGTCAATTGGAAGCTGCGTCACCCTGAAAATAAGATGAAGATCGTCTTCGATACCTTCCTCGACGCCGACGCGAAGATCTATGAGAACATCTTAAAGATGATCTGACTGCCGTGAGAAGCGGCGTAAAATGCGTGCGCCCGCGGCCTGAGCAAACAGGCGGCGGGCATCTTTGTAAGGAGAACATGATGCGAAAGTATATCATTGCCCTCGATGCGGGCACAACGAGCGTAAGGGCTATGGTCTTTGACCTTGCCGCCAAACAATTTATTTATACGGCTCAGCAGGAGGTGGGGCAGACCTTCCCTCAAAGCGGTTGGGTGGAGCAGGACGCAAGTGAGATCTTCTTCAAGGCGGCGTATGTGCTCAACAGCTGCCGCGCCGCCGCGGGTGAGGGGGAGATCGCAGGCATCGGCATCGCCAATCAGCGAGAGACCGTCGTCCTCTGGGACCGCGAGACGGGCGAGCCCGTCGCGCCCGCCATCGTCTGGCAGTGCCGCCGCACGAGCGAGTTCTGCGCCTCCGTGCCCAAGGGGATGCGCGATGTGATCCGCGAGAAGACGGGGCTCCCCATGGACGCCTACTTTTCGGCGAGCAAGATCCGCTGGCTTTTAGACCATACTCCCGCCGCGCGAGAGCTTGCGGAAAGAGGACGCCTCTGCGCGGGCACGGTGGACAGCTTCCTCCTCTTCCGCCTCACCGAGGGCAAGAGCTTTGTCACCGACCACACCAACGCCTCCCGCACCATGCTCTTCAACATCCACACCCTCGAATGGGACGGGGAGCTCCTTGACTACTTCGGCATCCCGCGCTCCATCCTGCCCGAGGTGCGTTCCTCCGATGCGCGCATGGGGGAGATGAAGCTGGAGAGCGCCATTGTGTCTCTTGCGGGCTGTGCGGGCGATCAGCAGGCGGCGCTCTTCGGGCAGTCCTGCACCAAGCAGGGCGACTGCAAAGTGACCTACGGCACGGGGCTTTTCATGCTCTTTCATACGGGCGAGCGCTGTGTGCGCTCTCAAAGCGGGCTGGTGACGACGGTCGGCTATACGCTGGGCGGGAAGACGCGCTATGCGCTCGAGGGCAGCGCCTTCAATGCGGGCAGCGGCATCCAATGGCTGCGCGACGGGCTCGGCTTTTTATCGACGAGCGCGGAGAGTGAACAGGTCGCCTCCTCCGTGCCCGATACGGGCGGCGTCTGCTTCGTGCCCGCCTTTACGGGGCTCGGCGCACCCTATTGGCAGAGCGAGTGCAGGGGGCTGTTTTCGGGCATCACGCGCGGCACCACGCGCGCTCACCTCGTGCGTGCGGTCCTCGAAAGCATCGCCTATGAAGCGAAGGAGCTCGCCGTCTGCATGGAGAAAGACAGCGGCTTTCACCTCGCCTGCCTCAAATGCGATGGGGGTGCTTCCGCCAACGACCTTCTGATGCAATTCCAGGCGGATGTGCTGCATATCCCCGTCGACCGCCCCAAAGAGCGCGAGAGCACGGCGCTCGGCGCGGCGCTCCTCTGTGCCTGTTCGCTCGGCCTTGCCGATGAGGAAGCCGCCTCAAAGCTGCGCATCCGGGAGCGCCTCTTTACGCCCTCTCCCGAAAAAGAGCGCTTTGACGCCCTCTATCTGGGTTATTTGCAAGCTGTCAGAAGGGCGCTTCTTTGAAATTCGGCGTTTTGCATAGTACTATGTCAGACATAATAATGCTATAATATCATAATATCATGAAAAACTCCCTGCCGGATATAGCAGGGAGTTTTTCTTTCTGTCTGTGGCCGTCCTCAGCCCACCCGTCTTACGAAGGGGTGATAGTCGAGGATGCGCTCGATCTCGTCCAAAATGTCCTGCGGGATGGTGAGCCCGCTTGCCGCCGCATTGGCTTTGAGCTGTTCCGCCTTGCTCGCGCCCGTGATGACGGAAGTTATTTCCTTGCGGCGCAGGATCCAGGCGAGCGCCAAGACAGAGAGGGGAACGTGGAGCTCCTCGGCAAGGGGCACAAGGCGTTCCACTTTGTCGAGATTTTCCTCCGTCAGCAGGTTGTTGATCTGTTTATCCGCTTGCCACGTCGCGCGCGAGCCCTCGGGGATGGGCTTGCCTTTGCGGTATTTCCCCGTCAGAAGCCCCTGCGCAAGAGGAGAGAAGGTGGTGATGCCCACGCCGTTCTTCTCGCAGATGCCCATGATCTCATCCTCGATGTACCTGTCCGCCATGTTGTACTGCGGCTGGATGACGGAGAGCGAGCGCAGGTTATTTTCCTTGACGATGTGGAGCGCTTCGTTGATCTGCACGGGCGACCACTCGGAGACGCCGTAATACAAAATTTTGCCTGCCGCGACCATGTCCGAGAGCACCTGCATGGTCTCCTCGATGGGCGTGGTGGGGTCGAAGCGGTGGCAGAAGTAGAGGTCCACATAGTCGAGCCCCAGATTTTTCAAAGACTTGTCGAGCTGTTCGATGATGTGCTTGCGCGAGAGCCCCCAATCGTTTGCCCCGGGCCCCATGGGGAAGAACACTTTGGTGGAGACGACGTACTCATTGCGTGCGTGTTCGCGCAGGCATCTGCCCAAAAAGCGCTCCGCCTCGCCGCCCGAATAGGCGTCCGCGCAGTCGAAAAAGTTGACGCCGAGGTCAAACGCTGCGTTCACTGTCTCCTTGGCCTTCTCCTGCGCCTCGCTGCCCGCAAGCTGCGTCACCCAGCTGCCGAGCGCCACTTCGCTCACTTTGAGTCCCCATTTGCCTAAATTGCGATACTTCATGATGATCCCTCGTTTTTTATTTGATTGTATCATATCGCGCAAAAAAAAGCAAACGGAGGGCGTGATTTCCGTTTGCTTTACCTTTTTATGATAGAGTGGGCTTTTTCCGTGGGCGCCATAAAGCGCTCTTGGGCGCGCCTTTGCGGTATTTTCGCTCCTTAAGCCGCCTTTATGGCTGCGGCTGCAGCGGGGGATGGAGCATATTCTTTTCCTCGCGGCGGTAGGAGAGCTTGAGCCCGATGGGCGTGAGGATGGAGGAGAGCAGGATGATGAGGATGACGAAAGGGAAGACTTCGGGCGCCACCAGCCCGCTCGCGACGCCGCGCTCCGTGCAGATGAGGACGACTTCCGCCCTCACCATCATGCCGAGCCCCACGCGCAGGGAGTCGTGGAAGGAGAAGCGGCAAATTTTGGCGCCCAGCCCGCAGCCGAGGAGCTTGCCGAGGAGCGCCGCCGCCACATAGACGAGCCCGAAAGCGAGGAAGGAGGGGGTGATGCGGCTGAAATATTCGATGTTGGCGATGCCGATGTTGGCAAAGAAGATGGGGGAGAAGAATAAATATCCCATCGTGTCCACCTTGGATTCGACGTAGGGCGTCTCCGCCAGCGTGCCGCCGAGGAGGATGCCCGCGATGTAGGCGCCCGTGATGTCGGCAACGCCGAAGAGCTTTTCCGCCGTGTAGGCATAGACGAAGCAGGCGGCGAGGGAGAGGATGGGCACGCGGCGGTTGTGGGGAGCGCGGCGCTCCATGAGGTCAAAGAGCTTTCTCAGTCCCACGCCCACGGCGATGGCGATGACGAAGAAGGCGACGATCTTGATGACCGTCATGCCCGCGTTGGGGTGGAACCAATCCCAGCCCGCCTCCTCCCCGCCCGAGGCAAAGCCCGTGAGAACGGAGAGGATGACGATGCCGAGCACGTCGTCGATGACCGCCGCCGCGATGACGGAGGTGCCCACCTTGCTTTCGAGCTTTCCAAGCTCCTTCAAGACGGCGACGGTGACCGAGACGGAGGTGGCGGTGAGGATAGAGCCGTAGAAGAGGTTGGAGAGCACGTTCTCGAAGCCGAAAAAGAGGGAGGAGACGAGCCAGCCGAAGAGCATGGGCACGACAACGCCCAGCGTCGTGATGACGACGGAGGCGGCGCCCGTCTGCTTGAGCTGTTTGAGATCGGTCGTAAGGCCTGCCGAGAACATGATGAGCACCACGCCGATCTTGCTCATCACTTCGAGGATGAAGACCATCTCCTCGGTGAAGAGCAGGTTCTGAAGGGGCTCCCAGGGGATGTATTCGAGGAGGCCGATGAGGATGCCCGCGAGCAGCATGCCGATGACGGCGGGCATGCCGATGTGGTGCGCGCCGAGGCCCATCAGCTTGCTCAAACAGAGGATGAGGGCAAGGGGAAGTAAAATTTCAAACGCCTGCATAAAGTTCTCTCGCTTTGCCGCCCGTGCGGCACACGTTCTGCCGCGCCCTCAGGCTGCGGCCGCTCATAATTATAGCCATATTTTTGCAAAAGGCAACTGTTTGCGGCGGCAGCGGTGCGGACAATTTGTAAATTTTTATTTGCATCCTGCGCGCGTTGCTTCCACGGCGGGCGAGGCGTGGGCGCGGTGTGGGGGAGAAGTGCGGGCGCGTTCTCGGGCGCGCGTTGCTCCTACGGCGGGCGCGCGTTCTCCTCTCTTTGAGCGGAGGAGCCCCTTCGGCGGCGCAAGGGCACAAAATGGCGCGGGAATGCTTGTCAAACGGGCATAAATATGGTATAATCAAGGGGTATGTTTGAAATTTCCGAACCCCTCCCCAGGGAGCGGGCAAGCCTCATGAACCCCGTCGTGCTCGCCTTTGTGGGCGATGCCGTCTACACGCTGCTCGTGCGCACCCAACTTGCGGTGACGAGCGCCTCCAAGGCGGGGGAACTCAATAAAAGGGCGGCGGAGATCGTCTCCGCCCACGGGCAGAGCGGCGCGCTCGAAAAGATGCTGCCCCTCCTCAGCGAGGAGGAGGAAGCCGTCTACCGCCGCGGCAGGAATGCGAAAAAAGCGACCAAGAGCAAGAATGCGACGGTCTCGGAGTATGTGCGCTCGACGGGCTTCGAGGCGCTTTTGGGCTATCTCTATCTCACGGGGCAGACGGGGCGCATCAAAGAGCTGTTCGCGCCCGAGGAGCACAAGGAGGACGTATGAAGACGGAGGGCAGGAATGCCGTTTTGGAGCTTTTGAAGACGGATAAGACGGTGGAAAAGCTGCTTTTGGAGCGCGGCGCCGAGGGCTCTTTGGGGCGCATCTTTGCGATGGCGCGCGAGAAGGGCATTCGTGTGCAGTTCGTTTCACGGGAGGCGCTCGACAGGGAGAGCCGCGAAAAGCGCCATCAGGGCGTCATCGCCTTCACGACGGACTACGAATACGCCGACCTTTACGACATTTTTTCCGAGAAGGAAAGCAGCCTCGTCATCCTCTGCGACGGCATCGAGGACGTGCATAACTTGGGCAGCGTCATCCGCGTCGCGGAGTGCGCGGGGGCGGACGGCGTCGTCATCCCCAAGGTGCGCGGGGCGAGCGTCACCGAGGCAGTCATCCGCATCTCGGCGGGCGCCGCCGAACACATGAAGGTCGCCAAAGTCGCTTCTTTGAACGCCGCCATTGAAACGCTGAAGGACCGCGGCTATTGGGTGTACGCCCTCGAGGCGGGCGGCGAGAGCATCTACGACTGCGACTTAAGGGGCAAAGTTGCCCTCGTCGTGGGCGGGGAGGACAGCGGCGTCAAGCGCCTCACGCGCGAGACGTGCGATAAAGTCCTCTCGCTGCCCCTCTTCGGCAAAGTCAATTCCCTCAACGCTTCGGTGGCGCTGGGGATCGCGGCATATGAGGTGGTGCGTGCAAGGCTCACAAAGGGTTGAAAAGGATGAGGCGCTCGTCGAACGGGCGCAGAAGGGGGACGCGGCAGCCACGGAAGCGCTCCTCCGCCGCTATGCGGGCACGGTGCGCGCCCACGCGCGCAGGTTTTTCCTCGCGGGCGGGGAGACGGACGACCTCGTGCAGGAGGGCATGATCGGTCTCTATGCCGCCGTCCGCGAATACCGCCCCGAGGAGGGCAAGAGCTTCAAAAATTTCGCCTATCTTCTGGTGCGGCGGCACATTTTGGACGCGGTGAAGCGCTCCGCCCGCCGCAAGAACGTGCCCCTCAACGAGTCCGTCTCCCTCTTCGACCCAACGATAGGGGATAGGGCGGAGGAAGTCTCGCCCGAGGACATGGTCTTGGAGGGCGAGGCAGAGCGCGAATTCCGTTTAAGGCTTTTGAAGGCGCTCTCCGACTTTGAATTCCGCGTGGTGACGATGTACCTCGAGGGCATGAGCTATGCGGAGATCTGCGAGGCGACGGGAAAAAGCGTCAAGAGCATCGACAACGCCCTTTCGCGCGCCAAGCGCAAATTGCAGGCAAGTTATTTTCAGGACGGCGGCAAGCCCCCGTCACACATATGATCAGGAGGGAGAGCATGCACACGTCTCTCTATCGGCGGTACCGCCCGCAGACCTTCGGGGAAATGGTGCGGCAGGAGCACGTCGTCAAAGTGCTCAAAAATCAGATCGAACAGAATGCGGTGGGGCACGCCTATCTCTTCTCGGGCCCCCGCGGCACGGGCAAGACGACCATCGCCCGCATCTTTGCGCGCGCCGTCAACTGCGAACACCCCGTAAACGGCTCGCCCTGCGGCGAGTGCGCCGTCTGCCGCGCGCTTGCGGAGGGCAGTCTCGACATTTTGGAGATCGACGCCGCCTCCAACAACGGCGTCAACGAGATGCGCGACCTCCGCGAAAAGGTGCAGTATCCGCCCGTCTCTGGAAAATACAAAGTGTATATCGTGGACGAGGTGCATATGCTGACGGACAGCGCCTTCAACGCGCTTTTGAAGACGCTGGAAGAGCCGCCCGCCCACGCCATCTTCATCTTGGCGACCACCGAGCCGCACAAGATCCCTGCTACCATCCTCTCCCGCTGTATGCGCCTCGACTTCAAGCTCATCCCCGAGGAGGACCTTGAAGCGCACTTGAAGCGCATCCTCGACGGCATGGGGAAGGCATACGAGGAGGAGGCCGTCGCCGCCATCGCCCGCGCGGGCGCGGGGAGCGACAGAGATATGCTCTCCATTGCCGAGATGTGCATCGCCTACGAGGACAAGCTCACCTATCGGGGCGTTTCCGAAGTGCTGGGGGCGGCGGACTTTTCCGAAACGCTCGCCCTCACCGAGGCGCTGCTCTCCGCCGATATGCCCTCGGCGCTCGAGGGGGTGGAGCGCATCCTCTCGTCGGGCAAGGCGGTGGGGGTGCTGCTGCGCGATCTGATGGCACAGCTCAACCGCGTGGCAGTCGCCAAGACCTGCCGCACGGCGGAAAAACTGTTGTCCCTTCCGAAGGAGCAGTTTGCAAGCCTCAAAGCGGTCGCCGACAAGGCGGACGGGCGGGCAGTCTTGCGCGCCAGCGAGGTTTTGGCGAAAGCGGAGACGGAGATGCGCTTTGTCTCCTCGCCGCGCGTGTGCCTCGAGACGGCGGTCATGCGCATCGCCCTTCCGCAGGACGACATGAGCACGGACGCGCTCCTTGTGCGCCTCAATGCGTTGGAGGAGAAGCTGAAAGAGGGCGCGTTTGCAGCCCCTGCGGCGCCCGCCGTACAGCCCCCCGAGGCGGCAAGGGATAAGGAAGCGTTCGCAGCTGCCCCTCCGGCAGGAGCCTCACAGGCAGGAGCGGCAGGAGTATTTGACGACGAGCCGCCCTTCCCCGAGGAGGAGCCCGTCTTTGAAGAGGCATACTTTGCCGACGAGCCCGCACCCAAAAAAGCAGCGCCCGTGCAGCCGCCCAAGCCCGCAGCCGCCCCTCCGGCAGAACGGAAAGCGACAGAGCCAACAGCCGCCTCACCGGCAGGTGCAGCTGCCCCTCCGGCAGGAGCAGAGGTGGCGTTCGGCAAGTTCGTGCGCACATTGCGGAAGACGAGCCGCAACGGCGTGCTCTTTACGATGTGCTCCGACCTTGCCCCCGTCTTCGAGGGCGGCACCCTCGTTTTATACACGGAGAGCGGCACCATCGCCCGCTCGCTCGCCCGCCCCGAGCACCGCGCCGTGATGACGGAGGTCTTCGCGCAGCTGGGCATCACCGACTTCGACGTGCGCTTGAAGGGGGCGGACGCGCCCAAAAAGGCAGACATCGCCGAAGAACTCAAACGAGATTTTCCCGATTACCCCATCGAGATCAAGTAAAAGGAGATAATAGATATGGCAGGATATAAAGGCAGCATGGCAGGCGCGCAGGGCATGCAGAACCTCATGAAGCAGGCGCAGAAGATGCAGGAGGAGATGCGCGAGACGGAAGCTCTCCTCGACGATTGGGAGATCGTGGGCACGGCGGGCGGCGAGGCCGTCGTCGTGTACATGAACGCCAAGAAGAAGATCGACGGCATCGAGATCGACAAGTCCGTCATCGACCCCGAGGACGAGGAGATGCTCGAAGATCTCATTCTTGCCGCCATCAACGACGGCTACAAGAAGGCGGACGCCGTCTTCGAGGAGAAGATGGGCAAATTCGGCGCGTTGGGCGGCATGGGAGGGCTTCTTTAAGTGGAAGTCTTCATCGAGCCCATCGGGCGGCTCATCAACGAATTTACCAAGCTCCCCGGCGTGGGGCAGAAGACGGCGCAGCGGTACGCCTACCGCGTCATCGGTATGCCCGAAGGGGAGGCGCGCGCCTTTGCCGAGGCCATCCTCGGCGCCAAGCAGCGCGTGCATTTCTGCAAGATCTGCGGCAACTTTACGGAGGGGGAGGTCTGTGACATCTGCAAGATGCGCGATGCCTCCGTCATCTGCGTCGTCAAGGAGCCCAAGGACGTCATCGCCCTCGAAAAGCTGCACGAATTCAAGGGCGTCTATCACGTTTTGCACGGCGTCATCGACCCCATGAACGGCGTGGGCCCCAACGACATCCGCATCCGTGAGCTTTTGGCGCGCGTGCAGGAGGGGAAGGTCACCGAAGTCATCATGGCGACCAATCCCGACGTCGAGGGCGAGGCGACGGCGATGTACATCGCAAAACTTTTGAAGCCGCTCGGCGTCAGGGTCACCCGCCTCTCGCGCGGCATTCCCATCGGCTCCGAACTCGAATATGCCGATGAAGTGACGCTTTCGCGCGCCCTCATCGAACGCAAGGAAATTTAACGACTATGAAGATATCTGTTTTAGGGTGCGGGCGCTGGGGTTCCTTCATCGCCTGGTACCTCGCCCAGCAGGGCAACGACGTCTGCTCCTGGGGCCCGGAGGACGACTATTCCTACCGCGTGCTCAAAGAGACGGGCAAAAATGAATATGTCACCCTTGACGAGCGCATCACGCTCTCGTGCGATCTCGAATTTGCGGTCAGGCGCGCCGAGGTCATCGTCATCTCCATCAGCTCGCAGGGGCTGCGCGGCTTCATGCAGCGCATCATCAGGTACCCCGTTTCTGATAAAGTCTTTGTGCTCTGCATGAAGGGCATCGAGGTGGAGACGGGCAAGCGCCTTTCGGAAATTTTGGTGGAGAGCGGCATCTCGCCCCAAAAGATCGCCGTCTGGGTGGGACCCGGGCACATCCAAAGCTTCGTGCAGGGCATCCCCAACTGCATGGTCATCGATTCGGAGAACGAGAAGCTCAAAGTTGCTCTCGTGGACGAGTTCCGCAGCGATCTCATCCGCTTTTATTACGGGAGCGATCTTTTGGGCACCGAGATCGGCGCGGCAGCCAAGAACGTGATGGGCATCGCCGCGGGCGTTTTAGACGTCGTCTGCGTGCCTTTGAAGGGGCCGCTGATGTCGCGCGGGGCGCGGGAGGTCGCGCGTCTCATCAAGGCGATGGGCGGGGACGAGCGCTCCGCCTACGGGCTTGCCCACCTCGGCGACTACGAGACGACGCTCTTTTCGCCCTATTCCCACAACCGCAAGTATGGCGAGATGCTGGCAAAGGGTCAGCGCTTTGAAAAGCTTGCGGAGGGCGTGACGACCTCCGCCGCCATGTGCTTTTTGGGCAAAAATTACGGCGTGGAGCTGCCCATCACCGAGGCGGTGCACGCGGTCTCATACGGCGAGCCGGGCGACGACGGCGCGCGCTGCCGCGAGGCCATTTCCCGCCTCTTTGCCCGCAGTACCAAGCCCGAACTCTACGATTGAGGGGGAAACAGGCGGCGGCAAGAGGGAAAAATGACCGCTTTTTGAGAGCGGCGTGAGGAAAATCTCGCTTTTTCGTGATTTTTTTCGCGAAAACCTCAAAATCTGCTTGACAAAAACGGGAATATTTCGTATGATATTCACGTTCTTGTTACGGGGGCGTAGCTCAGTCGGTTAGAGCGCTTGCTTGACATGCAAGAGGTCGCAGATTCGAGTTCTGCCGTTCCCACCATGAAACTCTGTATATCGTGCTGTTTTGTGAGGGCCGATATATGGGGTTTTCCTTTTTTTAAGGCGCTTTTTTGCGGAAGAGTGCCCTATTTTTGCAAGATGGGGCGGGCGCCGCGGCCAAATGCCGCGGCGCCCGCCCTTCAAAATAAAACGCCGCCCCGCGCTGTTCGCGCGGGGCGGCATTCCATATATCAGACTATTTTATTTTTGGAAGGAGACGGGCTCGGAGCGCACCAGCCTGTAACCTTTCTTGGGGCGGGGGCGGAAGAAGTCGGTCTTGGCGCCCAGCTTCACATAGAGGGCAAAGCCCGCGATGAGCACCACCGCCGCGCAGATGACGGCGATCGCCCAGGCGTCCAGCGTCTCGCCCTTGATCTGCGTCCACAGCTCGTTGATGCGCTCGTCGTTCTCGCCGTAGTAGTCCATCACGGCGCAGCGGAGCATCTCCTCCTCGGGCGGGTACTGCGCATAGAGCTGCCGCTCGAGCTGCTCGGCGGGGGCGGAGATGACGTAGTCTCCCTCGCCGAAGAAGTAGGAAAGGTCGTAGTCCGTCGCCGTCTCGTCGTCCTCTTCGGCGGAGTAGGTGTCCTCCATGTAGGCGAACATCTCATCGCCCGCGATCACGGAGGTGTAACCGATATAGTAGCTGTTCCTCACGGCATTCTCGGGGGCGGAGAGGAAGTTGACGAAGGCCTCGGCGGCGTGTTTGGTCTCCTCGGTGCGGTTGTCGTCCTTGGGGATGACCCAGCCGTCAAACCACAGGTTGGCGCTCTCCTCGGGCATATAGTAGTTGAGCGTCACCGAACCCTCGCCGTCCTCGGCGTCCTCTGCGACGTCCATCGCATACACGGCGTCGCCGCTCCAGGCGAAGTTGAGCCAGATGGTGCCCGTTACCATGTCGTGCTTGCCCGTATCCGTCTCGAAGCCGAACAGGTTTTCCTTCATCTCGAGCAGGATCTGCTGCACTTTGGCGACCGTCTCCTCGTCCGTGCGGTTCATGTAATCGGTCACCTGCGCGGTGTAGTCGGCGTCCGAGAGCTCTCCCGCTTCGTGGCGCGCCTTGAGGTCGAGCAGCTCCTCTTCAAAGAGGATGGCGAGCCCCACGAAGTAGGAATCGCGCACGTTGTCCTTGGTCGTGACCTTCCCAGCGACGGATTCGTCGAGCATGAGCGCCCAGCCCAGTTCGAGCTGTTCCTCGGTGATATATTCGGGGTTATAGACGAGCCCCGTCGTGCCCCACATATATCCCGCGGCGTATTCGCTCCATGCGGCCTCGCCGTCGCCCACCGCCATCGTGTTGGAGTCGAATTTCTCCTTGATGAAGGGGGAGACGTTGTTGACATAGTAGTTGAGCTCGTTGCTCTCGTCGAAGAACTCCTCGGAGTAGGGCTCGAGCATATCCTCGGCGGCGAGCTTCATGATCATATACTCGGAGGGGCACAAAAGATCGTAGGTATAGCCCAGCTTGAGCTGGTTGTACATATCCTCGTTGGTGCCGAAGGTGGAGTATTCCACCGTGACGGGGGTGCCGTAGGTCTCCTCGTACCACACTTCAAAGTCCTCGACGAGGGAGGGCGCGGAGCCGTCCTCGTTGATCTCGTAGTCGTACTCATAGGAGCCCTCGCCGCCCTCGTCGATGTATTCCTCCCAGTTGTAGACGCGAAGGAGGATGCTCTCGTTTTCCCCGCACGCCGAAAGGGTGGCAAGGCAGGGAAGGAGGAGCGCCGCTGCGGAAAGCAGGGCAAAGATGCGTTTTTTCATCGGTTGGCCTCCCTGTTTTCCTGCTTCTTCCGGCCCGTCAGGTTGGCGGCGAGCACGACGATGAGGATGATGACGAAGATGACGGTGGTGAGCGCCCAGAAGGAGGAGAGCGTCTCCGCCGTGTGCACGTTGCCCTTCATCGTCGCGTTGTAGACGTAGGTCGAGATGGTGCTGAAGGTGGAGGGCTTGCAGTAGCTCGTGATGATGTAGTCGTCGAGCGAAAGGGTGACGGCGAGCATGAAGCCCGAAATGATGCCTGGCACGATCTCGGGCAGCACCACCTTAAAGAGCGCCTTCATGGGGCTGGCGCCGAGGTCGAGGGCGGCCTCGTACAGGCTGTGGTCCATCTGCTTGAGCTTGGGCAGCACGGAGAGCACCACGAATGGCGTGCACAGCACCATGTGCCCCACGACGAGGGTGAAATAGCTCTTGCCGATGCCGATGGCGACAAAGGTGATGGCGAGCGCCAGCGCCGTGACGATCTCCGCGTTGATGACGGGGATCTGGTTGACGCCGTTCATGAGAGCGCGCGTGCGGCGCTTGGAGTAGAACATGCCGATGGCGCCCGCCGTCCCCAAGACGGTGGAAAGGGCAGCCGCCACGAGCGCCAAAACGACGGTGTTCACGATCATCTCGAGGATGGCGGGGTCGCCGAAGAGCTTTATATAGTGTTTGAGGGAAAATTCTCCCATCGGTCCCAAGGTGTCCACCTCGTTGAAGCTGTAGACGGCAAGGAGCAGGATGGGCGCATAGAGGATGAGCAGAATGAGCCCGATATAGAAGGCTTTCAAGCATTTTTTGATCATAAGTTGGCCCCCCTCGTGTTATTTTCCGATTGGAACCCGCCCGTTAAGAGGGTGGAGGCAAAGACGATGACAAGCAGGATGAGGGCGATCATCGAGCCCATGTGCCAATCGGTGCCGAAGTACGTTTCGATGAACTTGCCGATGATGGTGACCTTGGAGTTGCCCAGCATATCCGAGACGACGTAGTTGGTCATCGAGGGGAGGAACACCATCGTCACGCCGCTCAAAATGCCCGGCATGGAGAGGGGCACCGTCACGCGCGTGAAGGTGGTAAAGCCGCTGCCGCCGAGGTCGGCGCTCGCCTCGTAGAGGCTGTTGTCTATCTTGGAGAGCGTCGTATAGAGGGGCAAAATCATGAAGGGCAGGAAGTCATACACCATGCCGAGGATGGTATTAAAGTAGTTGGCCTCGCCCAGCATGCCCGCCCAGGCTAAAATTTCGCGCAGGGCGTTGACGCGCAGGACGAAGTTGATCCACATGGGCGTCACAAAGAGGAGCAGGAGGATGTACTTCTTCTGCAATTTGCTGCGCGCCAGGATATACGCCACGGGATAGGCGATGATGAGGGTGATGACCGTCGTCAAAAGGGCGATGACGAGCGAATAGACGATGGTCGAGAGCTTGGTGGGGTCGGAGAAGAACTTCCCGAAGTTGACGAAGGAGAAGTGCATCTCGTCGTCGGTGAAGGCATAGAAGACGATCACCAGCATGGGGATGATGACAAAGCAGACGAGGAAGACGGCATAGGGGATGCCCAGCGTCTTGCGGCTGAAACGCACTTTCATCGCTTGTCCTCCGTGGGCTTCAAGGTGAGCTTTATCTTATCCTTGGGGATGACGACGGAGACATAGTCGTTCTCGTTCCAAAGATCGGGCGTCGCCAAGACGAAGTCCTCCTCTTCCTCGGGCGTCCTGACGATGAGGCGGTAGTGGTCGCCCTTGTAGATCATGGAGATGATGTGCCCCGTCGTGCCGCCCGCGTTCTCGTCGTCGGAGATGGTGATGTCGTTGGGGGAGACTTCGACGCGCACCTCCGTGCCCGTGAGGTCGAGCTTTTCGCCCTCCTTGGTGATGAGGTATTCCTCCTCGTCGAGGTGGCTGCCGGGGTACAGCTGCGTGACGTCGCACTCGAACTCGCCTTCTGCAAATTCCACCGTGTTGCGCTTGGTGATGACGCCGTCGAAGAGGTTGGTGTTGTGCTTCTGTGCCATGAGGTGGATGGCGTCGGGCGCGATGTTCATGCCGATGACGTCGCCCACGTTCCTGCTCTGCGTGCTCTGGATGACGAATTCGAACTTGCCCACCTCTACCGTGATCTCGTAGTGGATGCCCTTGAAGACGACGGAGATGACTGTGCCCTTGAGCATTCCCTCGTCGGGCGCGCACATCTCGATGTCCTCGGGGCGGACGACGACGTCCACCTTCTCGTTGAGCTCGAAGTCGTCGACGCAGATAAAGTCTCTGCCGCAGAAGCGCACCTTGCGCTCGCCCACCACCGTGCCGTTGATGATGTTGCTCTCGCCGATGAAGTCGGCGACGAAGGCGTTGGCGGGTTCGTCGTAGATGCCCTTGGGCGTGCCGATCTGCTGCACCACGCCGTCCGCCATGACGACGATGGTATCCGACATCGTGAGCGCCTCCTCCTGGTCGTGCGTGACATAGATGAAGGTGATGCCGAGGCGCTTGTGCATCTCTTTGAGCTCGATCTGCATCTCCTTCCTCATTTTGAGGTCGAGGGCGCCGAGGGGCTCGTCGAGGAGCAAAATTTCGGGCTCGTTGACGATGGCGCGGGCGATGGCGACGCGCTGCTGCTGCCCGCCCGAGAGGGTGGAGACGGCGCGCTTTTCAAAGCCTTCGAGATCGACGAGGGCGAGCGCCTTTTTCACCTTCTCCGCGATCTCCTTTTTAGAGAGCTTCTCCTTCTTCGTATAGCTCTCGCCCCGGTCGTTCTCGTAGGTGTTCATCACCTTCTTGCAGCGGAGGCCGAAGGCGATGTTTTCAAACACGTTGAGGTGGGGGAAGAGAGCATAGCGCTGGAACACCGTATTGACGGGGCGCTTGTTGGGGGGGAGGAGGGAGATATCCTTGCCGTTGAGCAAGATCTGCCCGCTCGTGGGGAGGTCGAAGCCCGCGATCATGCGCAGCGTCGTCGTCTTGCCGCAGCCCGAGGGGCCGAGGAAGGTGATGAACTCGCCCTTGTTGACGTAAAAGCTGACGTCGTCGATGACGAGGGTGTCGTCATAGTACTTGACGACGTTTTTGAGTTCGATGATGTGTTCTGCCATTTTTTCTCCTTGTTATCTGTCGTGATCTCACTTATCAAAACGCCCGAAAAAAGCGCCCCTATATTATATGGTATATATACTGTAAGGGAACAGTACGAACCCGCTTTTGGCGGCATCTTTTGCGCGCCTTGCCGTTCATCGTCTTTGCAATACGGCGGTATTGCTGCATCCTCTTCACGGCAAAGCATCTCAAAATCTACTCGCCAAAAGTGCGAAGCAATCAAAAGCTGCGGTTTTGCCCCTAGACAAGGCAATGGCCGCAGGCCGTGCCAAGCGCACGGTCAAGGGCCTAAACGCAGTATCGGGGCAAAACGCGCGCTTTTGATCGGGTCCCTATTATTCCCTTACAGTATAGGGAAGCTGCCCTCGGGCGGCGTTGCCTTAAAAGTTGGGCGGGGTGGAGACCCACAAAAATCTGGCTTTGCCGCGCCCCTTGTTTGCGATGTAGTGCTCCTTGCCCGCCGAGTAGTAAAAGCTCTCGCCCTTCTTGGCGGTCTTGCTCCTGCCCGCCCGCACGACGGCGATGCGCCCTTCGAGCACATAGCCGAATTCTTCGCCCTCGTGGGGGACGTCCTCGGGCGTCTGCGCGCCCGCCTCGAGCTCGACGAGCACGGGCTCCATCATGTTCTTCTGCGCGTTGGGGATGACCCACGTCCACAGCATGCCCTCCGACTGCTTTTCGATGTGCTCCTCTCTCGTGAAGACGATCTTTTCCTCCGCTTCCTCATGGAAGAAGTCGGAAAGGTTGCTGCCGAGCGCCGTCAGAAGGTCGGAAAGCGTGGCGATGGAGGGGCTCGTGAGGTCGTTTTCAAGCTGCGAAATATAGCCCTTCGTCAGCTCGCAGCGGTCGGCAAGCTCCTCCTGCGTGAGATTTTTCTTTAAGCGCATCTCCTTGAGTTTGGCTCCGAGTTCCATGCCTCATCCTCCTTTTCCCCTTTCTTGTTTAGCATTTGTAAACTTTTCCCCGTGTTTTGTAAAACTATTGTAAAAATAAACTCTGTGTTTACAATTCCTAAACAAAGGACGATGGAAGTATATAGTATCTGCCCCCAAAAGTCAACTGTTTGAGGGCAGTTTTTCTCATTTTTTTGCCGCAAGACCGCATAAATTTTTCCCTCGCCCGCGTCGGAAGAGAAAGGGGGCTCCGCCGCGCGGAAAATTTGCCCTTCCCCCTTGATTTGCGCGCGGGAATATGATATAATTTAAGAAAAAGTATGGGGGGAAACCTATGAAAAAAGAGCTCGCGCGGCGAGCCGTGCTCGATTCTGCCGTCATGATCGTGCTGGCGCTCGTCTTTGCCTTCAATTATATGCTCTTTGTCGTCAAGAACCAGTTCGCGCCGGCGGGATTCAACGGCATCGCCACCATGATCGAGTACAAGACGGGCTTTTCCGTCGGTTACTTCTCGCTCATCATCAACGTGCCGCTCTGTCTTTTCGCCTTCTTCTTCATCGACAGGGGATTTGCCGTCAAGACGTTCATCTTCTCCGTCGTCTATTCGGTGGCGCTGCTCGTATTGCAGACGGAGGCGGTCACTTCCGCCATCGCCCGCTTCCAATACGACGCGCAGGGGGTGGATACCATCTTCCCCGCCCTCATCGCGGGGGCGGTGGGGGGATACGTCTACGGCGTCGCCTTCCGCCGCAACGCCTCCACGGGGGGAGCGGACGTCGTCGCCAAATTCGTCAGCAAGAAGAACCCCATGCTCAATTTCTTCTGGATCAATTTCGCCATCAACGCCGTCATCGCCGTCGCCTCCTACTTTGTGTACGGCGAGCCCGACGGCAGCGGCGGTATGCTCTACGAATACAAACCCGTGTGCCTGTGTATGCTCTACTGCTTCCTCTCGAGCATGGTGGGCAACAGCATCATCAAGGGGTCGAAGTCGGCTTACAAGTTCCTCATCATCACCCCGCACGCCGCCGAGATCGAGCGCGAGATCCTTGTCAACCTCAAACACAGCGCCACGAAAATTTCCGCCGTGGGCGCTTACAGCAACACGCAGCGCGACGTGCTCCTCTGCGTCGTCAACAAGCGCCAGCTCATCGAATTTCGCGATATTTTGGCGAAATACGATCATACATTTACCGTTGTGGAGACCGTCAACGAGATCTACGGCAATTTCGTCAATGTCAAGCACGACGAGAATTGGGTAAAAAAGACGCTGGAAAAAGCGGAGAGGGTGATCGGCGTCAAGAGCGAAGAAAAGCCCGCCGAAAATGCTCATGTGCCGTAAAGTAACACACAAGAATTTGATAGACAGCAACCTACCGTTCCGCACTTGACTTTTTGTTATGCCTATGCTATACTTAAAAAAACAAAGGACGGTATCTAATTTATGGGTTTGGTTTTCTAATTAGGCACAATAGAAATAAAGTCTTGTTATCCATGTCTTGTTGAAGATAATGGGATTTTTGTTGTGCATACTTTTAGAAACTTTCCCATAAAGTTGTGATACAAGAGGGGCTGTTTTCAGCGCCCCTGTTCTTGTCATATCCAACTAAAAGTAAGCGTGCCAAAACCCATTTTGTGGTTTTGGCTTATTTATTTTTAGGAGGATTAGAATATGTTGCGAAGCTTTCCTAAATGGAAAATCGACTTTTATACAATCTGGTTTGGACAGATTATCTCGCTCATTACAAGTTCCATCGTACAATATGCAATCATCTGGGATTTGACTATCCGAACAGAGTCAGCGGCTGTATTGTCAGTGGCTTCTCTGGTTGGTTTTTTGCCGCAGGCTTTGTTCAGCCCCTTTATTGGAGGAATCGTTGACCATTTTGACCGAAAGAAAATTATGATACTTTCGGATACTGCAATCGCAATCGTTGCGGTTGTCCTTGTGATTATAGGGATAAATCAGCAAATTTCAATCGTCTTGATTTTGGCTGCATTATTTTTTCGGGCGATTGGTTCGGCTTTTCATCAGCCCTGCCTGCAAGCTGTTACACCTTTGATTGTTCCCAGAGAATCATTAACAAAGTGCAACGGGTACACTTATTCTTTCCAGTCGCTATCCTTAATTTTAAGCCCTGCGATAGCGGCCGCTTTGTACCCGGTGTTGCCATTACACTGGATTATTGCTTTTGATATTATTGGTGCAGTTGCAGGTATAGTTCCGCTGATGTTTATAAAAATACCGAAATTAAAGCAAGCAGAAACGCTTTCTTTCTCATTTTTGGGAGAAGCAAAAGAGGGGCTTCGTGTCCTTTCTCAAAATAAGGGATTGTTCTATCTTATGCTGATTGGAGGATTGTTTTCTTTTGCTTATGTTCCGGCAAATCGGCTTTACCCATTGCTTTGTATGGACTGGTTTGGCGGAACAACAACACACGCAGGAACGATAGAAACCTTATTTTCCATCGGTACATTGCTGGGCGGCTTTATGCTGGGAAAATGGGGCGGAACAAAAAACAAAATGTTGACAATGGTTCCGGCGTTGGCTGTCATTGGAGTTATGCTTACAGGGATTGGTTTTCTGCCGCAAAATGGATTTATCATATTTGTGCTGATGGCATTTCTAACAGGTCTTGCCGCGCCATTTTTCTCATCTGTAATGATGTCGTTGATACAGGAGAAGGTGGAAGCAAACTATTTAGGCAGAGTGTTAGGGATAACGACCTCTATTATGTCGCTCGCCGGTCCTATCGGTTTGAGCTTTTCCGGGATGTTTGCTGATAAAATCGGTACAAATTTATGGATTAGTCTAAGCGGTTTATTAACAATAATATGTGTAATGCTTTGTCGCTTTGTTAAGAGTGTGTGGCGTGTTGATATTTCTCCTAAAATGGAAAATTATCCAGAGCGGGGTGATTTCCATGACCGAAGATGAAGCCTACAAAGTGCATATCCAGTACACCTTTAACGCCTTTTGCAAGGTTGTCATTCG
>CALVTT010000034.1 GCA_944363045.1 uncultured Clostridia bacterium
GTCGGTTCACGCGAGGAGCGAAGCGACGACGCTCAGCCGAGGGGACCCCTTCGGGGTGTCGGCTGAATCCCTGTCTCCGCCTCGTCTTTTTTGGCGCACAGGGATTTGAGGGTGGAGGCGCGAGGCAAGGGAAGTTACTCCCTCAGTCACGACACCGAAGGAGGCTTCGGATGTCGTGACAGCTCCCTCGAGAGGGCGCTTAAAATAAGGTGAACTCCTTCCGTCAGCCCTACGGGCTGCCACCTCCCTCTATGAGGGAGGCAAGGGGTTCGCGTTCGCCCATCTTGGCTCCCTCCGGGAGGGAGCTGTCGAGCGTAGCGAGACTGAGGGAGCCCGCGGCACTTTGTTCGTAAAAATCAACTGACTGTTTCCGTCAGTCAAGCTCACTCCTTCCGCCTCACATTCGTTCGGCACCTCCCTCTATGAGGGAGGCAAGAGGTTTGCGTTCGCCCATCTTGGCTCCCTCCGGGAGGGAGCTGTCGAGCGTAGCGAGACTGAGGGAGCCCGCGGCACTTTGTTCGTAAAAATCAACTGACTGTTTCCGTCAGTCAAGCTCACTCCTTCCGCCTCACATTCGTTCGGCACCTCCCTCTATGAGGGAGGCAAGAGGTTTGCGTTCGCCCCGCTCTGACGCGGGAGGCAAGGGGGTTAGCGTTCGCCCCGCTCTGACGCGGGAGGCAAGCGCGTTGCCGCCTTCTTTTCTTGGCTCCCTCTCCGAGGGAGCTGTCGAGCGCAGCGAGACTGAGGGAGTTTGCATCACCCGCCGAGGCCTGAAAGGAGCTTTTCCGAGGGGTCGGGTGGAAACCTATCTATCACCCGCCGAGGGCTGAAAGGAGCTTTTCCACGAGGGGTCGGGCGATCTCCTGCGCCGTATAGCGGGGGTAGTCGATGCCCGCGATCTCCATCGCTTTCTGCTGTTTTTTCGTCGCCTCCGTATAGGGGTAGACGCCGAAGAGGAAGGGGAAAAAGGCATAGATGAATGCCTGCGCCTCCGCCTCCGAGGCTCCCGTGTGCGCCTTCACGCAGCGGGCGACGGCCTCGAGCGAAGCCTTATACGTCCGCTTGAAGGCGACGAGCTCCTCGAGCCTGCTCCCTGCCTCCATGTCGTACAAGTTCATCGACATCAGTTTGAGCATGGGCCGCCGCGCTTCCAGAAGGGCGGCAAAGCGCGCGGGGAAGGCGGCGCGGTCGGGCGTCTCACGGGCGAGAGCGTCAAGGTCCTTCGTCCACGCCGCGTACTCGCGCTCCAAGAGGGCGAGGAAGATCTCCTCCTTGGTGTGGAAGTAGTTGTAAATGGACGTGCGCGTGAAGGAGGTCTTTTCGCCGATTTTCAAGAGGGTGACTTCCTTGAAGGGCATCTCCTCATAGAGCTGCGCGCAGGCGTCGACGATCTCCTCGCGGCGGGCGAGGGTGAGCTGTTCCGAGGCTTTGGGCATGGGCTCTCCTTACAGGGCGCTCTTTGCCCAGGCGCCCGCGCCGATGTTGACGAGCCCGCCCTTCTTCCACCTGGCGGCGGGGCAGTGCTCTTTGAGGCTTTTCTCCGCGCCCGCGATGCCGCTGCCGCCCGAGGTCGCAAAGGGGATGACGGTCTTGCCTGCAAAGTCGGTGCTCTCCAAAAAGCTGTCGACGATGCGCGGCTCTACATACCACCAGACGGGGAAGCCGAGGAAGACGGTGTCATATCCCGCAAGGTCGGGCAGGGGAGCGCGCAGCGCGGGACGGGCGGCGGGGTCTCTCATCTCGCGCGAGGAGCGGCTCTCCTTATTGTTCCAATTGAGGTCGGCTGCCGTGTAGGGCTCCTTAGGGGCGATCTCATAGAGGTCGCCCTTGACGGCTTCCGCGATCTCCTTCGCGGCACGCGCCGTTACGCCGCTCGCCGAAAAGTAGGCGACTAAAATGCTGCTCATCTCTGCCTCCTTACAGGCTCTCTTTGAGGATCGAGACGATCTCCTCGTGCGTGAGCACCTTGTAGCCGCCCTCCATCACGAGCGTCGCCTTGGCGATGTCTTCGATCATGCCCTCGTTGGCGCCCAGCTCCGTGATGTTCATCACGAGGCCGAGTTCCTTCATCCACGCCTCCATGCGGGCAAGGCCCTCGTTTGCGATCTCCTCGTCGCTCTTGCCGGCGGGGTCGACGTCCCACACGTTCCTCGCAAAGCACACGAATTTTTGAAGGCCGTAGGGCATGATGTGGCGGTAGTAAGGCAGAGACACGGCGGCGAGCGTCATGCCGTGGGTGGCGTCGGTAAGGGCGCCCACTGCCTGGCCGAGCATATGCACCTCCCAATCGGTGTCCTTGCCGCAGGCGATGAGGGTGTTGAGCGCCCAGGTCGCCGTCCACATGATGTTGGAGCGTGCCTCATAGTTCTGCATATCCTTGTTGGCGATGCGCGAGGAATGCACCACGGAGCGCATGAGCCCTTCGGATAGGTAGTCGCTCGTGTTGTCGTCCGTGCCCGAGAAGTACTGCTCGCAGATGTGGTTGAAGATGTCGTAAATGCCCGCGACCATCTGGTAGTGGGGCAGGGTGAGCGTGTACTTGGGATCGAGCACCGAGAAGCGGGGCATCACTTTTTCATCGGCAAAGACGTGGCCGATCTTGAGCTTCTGCGCGTGGTTGGTGATGACGGCGCCCGCGTTCATCTCCGAGCCCGTGCCCACCATGGTCAAGACGCAGCCGACGGGCAGCGTCTCGCACGAGGGCTCCTCAAAGCGGAGATAGTACTTCTCCCACGGGTCCTCCTCGCAGTGGACGGAGACGGAGAGCGCCTTCGTGTAGTCGCACACTGAGCCGCCGCCGACGGCGAGCAGGAAGTCCGCCTTGTGCCCTCTTGCGATCTCCATGCCCTCGTAGAGCTTGTCGACGGTGGGATTGGGCATGACGCCCGCGATCTCCGCGACGTTTTTGCCGCACTCATTGAGGATGGAGAGGACGGTATCGTAGATGCCGTTCTTCTTGATGGAGCCGCCGCCGTAGACGAGCACCACGTTCTTTCCGTACTTTAGAAGTTCCTCTTTTAAGTACTTGATAGAGCCCTCGCCGAAGTAGAGCTTGGTGGGGTTGCAATAGCTGAAGTTGCCGAGCATAAAAGTCCTCCTTGAATTTACCTATATTTCTGACACCTTGTCAGCAGTCATATTATAGCAGTATTCTGACACGATGTCAATGGTTTGGCGAAAAAAAACCGCCTGCCGCCGCGGTATTTTTCGGCTTATCGGGTGCGGCGCGCCTTTCTCCCCGCGAGGAGGGTCAACAGAAGGCACAGCCCCGCCGTCAGCATTTGGGCGGCGACGGCGCTCCACCACACGCCCGTCTGCCCCCAAAATACGGGCAGGATAAAGAGCAGGACGAGCATGAGAGCGGGCTCCGAATACACCGCAAGATAGGAAAAGAGAGTGCGCTCCGTGGCGTAAAAGCCCGCTGTTGCCACGCGCGAGAAGGCGTAAAAGAGTAGCCCGAACAAAAAGACGGGCAGCACGGCGGCGACGTCCTCTGCGACATCTTCGGAGGAGCCGAAAAAAAGCCCGATGAACTCCCGCAGCAAAAAGAGCACGACGCCGCATAAAAGTGCCAGCAAAAGGGCGGCAAGATAGGCGAGCCGCCGCACTTTGGCGCTCTTTTCGGGGCTGCCCTCGCCGAAGTATTGGCTGATGAGGGGCTGGCTCCCGTCGCCCACGCCCTGCACGAGCATCTGCACGATGGTCACGGCATAGGCGATGCAGGCATAGGCGGCGACGGCGCGCTCTCCGCCGTGCAGCATACAGAACTTGTTGATGAGCATGAGGGAGATCATGGGCGAAAGGGTGAGCCCGAAGGGGGCGACGCCCACGCGCACGATGGAGGCGGCGCAGCGGCCGAAGCGGCGGAAGGAGCCGAAGAGGGGGAGTTTCTTGATCAAAAAGTAGAGGAGCGCCTCGACCGCCGTGACTGCCTGCCCGAGGATGGTGGCAACGGCCGCGCCCGCCGTGCCGCCTTCGAGCACCCACACGAACACATAGTCGAGCACGATGTTGGAGCCGAAGCCCGAGAGCATGGTGATAAAGGCGAAGGTCGCCCCGCCGTTGTTGCGGATGGCGGGCACGAGCCCCGTCGCGAAGATCTGAAAGACGGAGCCCAAGACGATGACGTCGAGATACTCCTTCCCGTAGGCGTAGATGTCTCCCTCCGCGCCGAAAAGGCGAAGGACGGGCCCGTTCAAAAAGAAGAAGGCGGTCATGAAGGCGCTCGCAAAGAGCAGCATCCATATGGTCGCGCGGAGGTAGCTGTCGGCGGTATCATCGCGCTCGCCGCGCCGCACCGACCAAAGCACCGCGCCGCCCATGCCGATGCCCGTGCCGAGCGATTGGATGAGCGAGACGACGGGGAAGGCGACGTTGATGGCGGAAAGGCCCTTATCGCCGATGCTCTGGCCGACGAAGAAGCCGTCCACGATGGCATACACGCCCGAGAGGGCGAAGGCGAGCACGGACGGCACGACATATTTGAAAAAGGCGCCGAAAACGGACGTGTTTCGCGCGGCGCTGACAGGTTTCTGCATGATACACCTCAAAAATACCTCCCGATTATGCTTGCTTTTGGGGAATAAGTCAAGCGTTTTTTTGTGCGCGGGAAGCAAGTATAAGGAAAAACTATCAGCACAGCGAAGGGGCGCCATAAGCAATGATTATATTTTGAGCGGCGAAAAGGGGGCTCAAACGTTTGACAAATGTGCGCGGAAGTTGTAAAATAGGCACATAAAACCGATGAGGTGAAATAGTAGCGTGCAGATGCACGGACCCACAGAGAGCCTTCGGCGGTGGAATGGAGGCGGTCCGCGGCGCGTGAATGGATCACCGAGGGCGGGGGTGAAGGGGCAAAAGCCCTGCGTAGCTTCCGACGGGGACCCTCCCGTTACAGGGGGAGAGCATCAGAGTGTGCTTGCAATGAGGCGGCATCGGCCGCGAAATCGGGTGGCAACACGGAGAACATTCGTCCCGAACGGATGGTTTCCGTGTTTTTTGTTACAATTTTTATTCAGGAGGAAAAAACCATGAACACCAACATCCCTTACAAGATCTATCTCTCGGAAGACGAGATGCCCCGTACCTGGTATAATGTCAAAGCTCACATGAAGGGGGGGCACGAGCCCTTCATGAACCCCGCGACGGGCAAGCCCTGCACGAAGGACGAGCTCTGCGGCGTCTTCTGCGAGGAGTGCGTCGACCAGGAACTCAACGACCGCGACGAACTTATCGAGATCCCCGAGGAGATCAGGAACTTCTACAAGATGTACCGTCCCTCGCCCCTCGTGCGCGCCTACTGCCTTGAAAAGCTGCTCGATACGCCCGCCGAAATTTACTATAAGTTCGAGGGCAACAACACCTCGGGCTCGCACAAGCTCAACTCGGCGGCGGCGCAGGCGTACTACGCCAAGAAGCAGGGGCTCACTTCCGTCACCACCGAGACGGGCGCCGGCCAGTGGGGCACCGCCCTTGCCATGGCGTGCGCCTTCTTCGGGCTCAAGCTCGACGTGTATATGGTCAAGGTCTCCTATGAGCAGAAGCCCTTCCGCCGCGAGGTCATCAGAACTTACGGCGCCAACGTCATCCCGTCTCCTTCCATGACGACGGCGGCGGGCAGGAAGATCCTCGAAGAACACCCCGGCACGGGCGGCTCGCTGGGCTGTGCCATCTCCGAGGCCGTCGAGAAGGCGGTGGAGACCCCCAACTGCCGCTATGTGTTGGGCTCGGTGCTCGACCACGTCCTTCTTCATCAGTCCATCATCGGGCAGGAGTGCAAAATAGCGCTCGATAAGTACGGCGTGCAGCCCGATATGATCATCGGCTGCGCGGGCGGCGGCTCTAACCTCGGCGGCCTCATCTCGCCCTTCATGGGGGAGAAGCTCGAGGGCAAGAACAACATCGACTTCCTCGCCGTCGAGCCCGCCAGCTGCCCTTCGCTCACGCGCGGCAAGTACGCCTATGACTTCTGCGATTCGGCGCGCATCACCCCCCTCGCCAAGATGTACACGCTGGGCTGCGGCTTCATTCCCTCGCCCAACCATGCGGGCGGCCTGCGCTATCACGGCATGAGCCCCGTGCTCTCCAAGCTCTATCACGACGGGTATCTGCGTGCTACCAGCGTCGAGCAGACCAAAGTCTTCGAGGCTGCCGAGACGTTCGCCCGCTGCGAGGGCATCCTGCCCGCGCCCGAGAGCGCGCACGCCATCCGCGTCGCCATGGACGAGGCCGTCAAGTGCCGCGAGGAGGGCAAGAAGAAGGTCATCCTCTTCGGCCTTACGGGCACGGGTTACTTCGACATGACCGCCTACAAGAGCTATAACGACGGCACCATGACGGATACCATCCCCACCGACGAGGACCTTCAAAAGGGATTTGCGACGATACCAAAGATATAAGTTCACACTTTTTTGCGTGACCGCAAAAAAGTCGTGAGGGGTGAGCTGTCGCGATTTTAAGGCGCTCTTTCGGCCGCCCGCTGCCCTGTCCTTATTGAACAATAAGCCTCAGGTATGAGGCTAATTGGGTCCTGCTGCGCAAAAGCGTGGTTTTGCTTGCAGCATTATTTAAGAAGCAGGGAAACGATCATCCCCTTGCCTCCCTCTGGGAGGGAGGTGCCGAACGAATGTGAGGCGGAAGGAGTCACCTTAACTCCCTTGCCTCCCTCTGGGAGGGAGGTGCCGAACGAATGTGAGGCGGAAGGAGTCACCTTGTTGTAAGCGCCTCCTCGGGGGGGGTGAGCAAGTGCTTTCTTGGCAAAGCCCCGGTGGGGCTTTGACCACTTGCGAACTTGGGAATTTCCCATTGTGGGGAAATTCCCTGACCGAAGCGCGGTCTCTACCGCGCGAGACGGTGGTGAACGAATGTGAGGCGGAAGGAGTTGCTCCATTCAAATTCACGAATTGCTTTCGCTGCGTGAAGAACTTTTTGTGAGAGCGAAGGCTCTCGAGCGGGCGGGCGGCTGCGGCCGCCCGTTGTTTTTTTGTACCTCTCCGCCGTGCATATGCGCGAAATACTTGACGAAAGGGGGAGGATGTGCTATGCTTTTCAAGAAAAAAACCACAAAAGGACACAGCCATGTATTTCAGAACTCATAACTGCGGCGAGCTGCGCGAAACGGACGCCGGCAAGCACGTCAAGCTCTCGGGCTGGCTCGACAGCAAGCGCGACAAGGGCGGCCTTCTCTTTGCCGTCCTGCGCGATTTTTACGGCACTACGCAGGTCGTCTGTGCGGAGGAGCCCTGCCTCTCGCAGATGCGCGACATCCCCACCGAATCGACGGTCAGCGTCGAGGGTACCGTCGTTCTGCGCTCCGCCCCCAACGAGAAGCTGCCCACCGGCCTCATCGAGATCATCCCCGAGCGCATCGAAGTTCTGGGCCGCCGCTCCGTGCAGGCGCTGCCATTCGAAGTTTCCCACTCCACCGAAGCGGGCGAAGAAGCGCGCCTTAAATACCGCTTCCTCGATCTGCGCAACCCCGCCGTGCGCGATAAGATCATTCTGCGCTCCCTCATCGTCGCCGATCTGAGGAAACTCATGACCGAGCGCGGCTTCTACGAGATCAACACGCCCATTCTCACAAGTTCCTCGCCCGAGGGCGCGCGCGACTACATCGTGCCCAGCCGCATCTATCCCGGCGAGTTCTACGCGCTACCGCAGGCGCCTCAGCAGTACAAGCAGCTCCTGATGTGCTCGGGCTTTGACAAGTACTTCCAGATCGCCCCCTGCTTCCGCGACGAGGACGCCCGCGCCGACCGCTCCCCCGGCGAGTTCTATCAGCTGGATATCGAGATGGCGTTCGCGACGCAGGAGGACGTCTTCGAAGTGCTCGAAGGGGTGCTGCCGCCCGTCTTCGCCAAGTATTCGGGCTGGGATGCCGATAAGCCGCCCTTCCGCCGCATCGCCTACCGCGAGGCGCTCGAAACGTACGGCACCGATAAGCCCGATCTCCGCAACCCGCTCGTCATCAAGGACGTCTCCGACCTTACGGAGGGCTGCGGGTTCGCCGCCTTCGAAGGGAAGAAGGTCAAGGCGATCGCCGTCAACGGCGTTTCCGTCGCCCGCAAGTGGATCGACAAGACGGCGGAGGAGTTCAAAGTCAAGACGGAGGGCGGCGCCATGTTCTGGTTCAAGCTGGACGAGAACGGCGCGGCGGCGGGCGGCATCGCCAAGTTCGTCGCAGAGCGCATCGACGCCTTCAAGGAGCGTCTCGGGCTCGAAAAGGGCGCCTTTGTCGCCGTCGTCGCTGAGGACAAGCTCTCCCTCGTGCAAAAGCGCGCGGGCATCCTTCGCACCATGCTCGGCACGGGGCTCGATCTTCTTGAAAAGAACGTCTACCGCTTCTGCTGGATCGTCGACTTCCCCATGTACGAGATCGGCGAGGAGAGCGGCGAGCTCGAATTTTGCCACAATCCCTTCTCCATGCCGCAGGGCGGGATGAAGGCGCTCGAAGAGCAGGATCCCCTCGAAGTGCTCGCCTACCAGTACGACATCGTCTGCAACGGCGTCGAGCTTTCCTCGGGCGCCGTGAGAAACCACGATCCCGAGATCATGCTCAAAGCCTTCTCGCTCGTGGGCATGGGCAAGGAGGACGTCGTCAAGAAGTTCCCCGCGCTCTATCACGCCTTCGAGTACGGCGCGCCTCCCCACGCGGGCGTGGCGCCCGGCGTCGACCGCATGGTCATGCTCATCTCGGATACCGTCAACATCCGCGAAGTCATCGCCTTCCCCATGAACGCCAAGGCGCGCGATCTTTTGATGAACGCGCCCTCGCCCGTGGAGCAGAAGCAGCTCGACGACGTGCATATCAGGATCGTCGAACAGAAGAAATAAACAAATTCCGACAAAAAACGGCGCATTTTGCGCCGTTTTTTCATAGGACAAAACCTCTCGTTCATATCGTAGAGAAAAGCGCTGCGCCGTTCGGCGGCGCGGGAGGGGAAATGTTTTCGCTGTTATATGCCGTCCTTTGCAAGCTGTTTTTCTTTACGGGTGCCGTGGGGGAGGGGAGCTATCCCAAGCCGCTCTCTCCCGAAGAGGAAGAGAAGTGCCTTCGCCTGAGCCGCGCGGGCGATGCGGCGGCGCGCGAGAAGCTCATCCGTCACAATATGCGCCTCGTCGTCCACATCGTCAAAAAATATACGGGCGCGGCGGAGACGGACGACATGATCTCGGTGGGGAGCATCGGGCTCATCAAGGCCATCAACACCTACGAGCCCGGCCGCGGCACCCGCCTTGCGACGTACACCGCCCGCTGTGTGGAGAACGAGATCCTGATGCTCATCCGCGCGGGCAAGAAGCATAAAAATACGCTCTCCCTCTCCGACCCCGTCGGCACCGACAAGGACGGGAACGAACTCACCCTCATGGACCTGCTCTATGAAAAGGAGGACACCGTCTTTCAGGGCGTGGAGCAGTCGCTCATGCAGGAGAAGTTCCTTGCGGCCGTGAGGGAGCTTCTGAACGGGCGGGAGTGTGAGATCGTCTGTCTGCGCTACGGCCTGACGGGCGGCGCGCCCCTCCCGCAGCGGGAGGTCGCCAAGAAGCTGAAGATCTCCCGCTCCTATGTCTCCCGCATCGAGAAGCGGGCGCTCCTCAAACTGCGCGAGGGACTGCACCGCGAGGACTTTTTCGGCGAGTGAGGGGGCGGCGCGCCTGCCGCGGCAGGCGCGCCGCCCTTCCTTGCGGGGAGCAGAGCGCCGCGGTGCGCGAAAATAGCGTGCCAAAACACTTTACAAAGAGGGCGTTTTGCTTTATAATTTTCGGTATGATTGCACTTGCCGACAACTGGAAGGACTATTCCGTCATCGCAACGGGCGACGGCTACAAGCTGGAACGCTGGAAGGACGTCGTGCTGCTCCGCCCCGACCCGCAGGTCATCTGGAGCGCGCAGCGCGATCTCTTCTCCTATCCCGGCCTCTGCGCCGTCTACCGGAGGAACAAGGGAAACGGCGGGGGCGGCGGCTTCTGGGAATACAAGAAGGAGCTCCCTCCCGAGTGGAACATCTCCTACCGCGATCTCACCTTCCGCGTGCATCCCATGAACTTCAAGCACACGGGGCTCTTCCCCGAACAGGCGGTGCATTGGGATAAGACGAGCTCTCTCATCCGCGGGGCGGCCGAAAAGGGGAGGAAGGTCAAAGTCCTCAACCTCTTTGCCTACACGGGCGGGGCGAGCGTCGCGATGGCGAAGGCGGGCGCGGAAGTGACGCACGTCGACGCCGCCAAGAACATGGTGGAGCGCGCGGGCGAGAATGCGCGGCTCTCGGGCATCCAAACGGGCATCCGCTATATCGTCGACGACTGCAAGAAGTTCGTGGCGCGCGAGATAAGGCGGGGCAACCGCTACGACGCCGTGGTGATGGACCCTCCCTCCTACGGGCGGGGGCCGGGGGGCGAGCTGTGGAAGATCGAGACGGAGCTTTTTCCCCTCGTCAAACAGTGCGCCGGGCTCCTTTCCGACGAGCCCTTATTCTTTCTCATCAACAGCTATACGACGGGCCTGCAGCCTGCCGTTCTGAACAATATTTTAACGCTGTGTCTCAAGGGGCAAAGGGGGAGCATCGACTCCTACGAGGTGGGGCTGCCCACCGAGGAGGGCATCGCCCTTCCCTGCGGCGCGGGAGGAATGTACGTTCATGACTGACATCGAAAAGACGGGGGAGCCCGAGGAGGAGCTCACCATCCTCTACGAGGACAACCATATCATCGTGGTGATGAAGCCGCAGAACCTTGCGTCCTGCCCCGACGAGAGCGGGGATAAAAACCTTTTGGACGAAGTGCGCGGCTATATCCGCACCGCCTACAATAAGCCCGGCAACGTCTATGTGGGGCTCGTGCACCGCCTCGACAGGCCCACGGGCGGCGTCATGGTCTTTGCCAAGACGAGCAAGGCGGCGGGGCGCCTCGGCGAGCAGATGAAGACGGGCGACTTCGAAAAGAAGTATCTCGCCGTGCTCAACGGCTGCCCGCACAGCGAGCAGGGCACCCTCGTCAACTACCTCAAAAAGAACACCGTCAACAACATGGTGTACCTCTGCACGCAGGGCACGGACGGGGCGAAGCTCGCCTCGCTCGACTACCATATCCTGGAAAAGAAGGAGCCCCTCTCCCTCTGCGACATCACCCTGCATACGGGCAGGAGCCACCAGATCCGCGTGCAGATGGCGGGCATCGCCCACCCCGTCTACGGCGATATGCGCTACGGCGGCGAGCGGGCGCAGAAGGGCAAGCTCGCCCTCTGGGCGTATTCTCTGAGCTTTACGCACCCCGTCACCAAGGAGCGCATGCGCTTCCTTTTGGAGCCGCCGAAAAACGAAACGCCCTGGAACCGCTTCGATATTTCGCGGGTCATGGCGGTGGAGTGAGCGGCCGCGCTCCTTTTCGCGTGCACGTCGGGTGAAAATTTTATTTTCTTCCCCGAGAGTGGCTGTTACCGCTTGACGGGCGCAAAAATTTTGTGTAAAATAGTTAGGTGAATGCGCTATCGGCACATTCTGTTGGGGTCTCCCCCAAGGCAAGAAACACTTTGCGGGCGTCTGCGTCCGCACGGAGCAGGTTTACATGACTAAGACTAAATTGAGAACGATCATCATCGCGGCGCTCAGCTTTATTTTGGCGCTGCTTTTGAGCCTTGCGGCGGGCATGGTCATGCCCCGCGCCTCCGCTTCGGCAGAGGCCTATACGCCCGCGAACATCTTTTCGACGGGCACGGACACGAGGATGGATCCCACCGAGTCCGACGGGACGGAGTACCTCGCCTTCACGCATTCCGCAGAGGGCGCTTCTGCCTTCTTCCGCCGCGATCTTGCCCTCAAATGGTACGCTTCCGCCGAGAGCGCAAGCTATTTTTCGCTGACGCTCGCCTTCCCCGAAGCCGCTTTCTCCGAATATACGATCTCCTTTGAGAGCGCGGAGGAAAACGTCACCGAAGATGAGCTTGCCGAGAACTCGCTCGTCTTCACGAACGGAGAGGAGGGAGCTTTCGCCCACGTCGTCAATGCCGCAGGGGAAGCGGGCGAAGAAGCCGCCGTCGACCTTTCGGGCGACGTCGCCGTCACCTTCGACGAGGAAGGCTGCGCAAACGGCGAATTTTCCGTCTATGTCAATGGCGTCAAGGCAGGCACCTTCACCAACGTCGGCGGTTACTTCATGGAATATCATTCCTCGGCATCCGATACGCCGAGGACGCCCATCACCTTCGAGGCGACTGCGCTTACGGGCGAGAGCCAGACCGTTATCGTCAAACAGCTCAACGGTCAGTCCTTCGAGCTGGATGAGGACGGGCGCGTCGTCGACGATACGGCACCCGCGCTCGTTGTCAACAGCGAAGTCTATCCCTTCCGCCTCGGCAAGAAATTCTCTCTCGACTACGAGGCCATCGACGTATGCGACAACACCGTCACCGTCACGCGCGAATTCTATATGGCGAAGGCGGGCGAGGACGGCAGCTATGTCCTGCCCGGCGACGACGATTACGATACGCTGACCACTTCCACCTGGTTCATGCCTTCGGATGACAGCAACGAGGAAGAAGTACAGTATGTCTCCATCCGCTTCACGCTCGACGACGGGCGGGGCGGCGAGCTGGAGCCCGTCTATCTCGTTTGGTATGCGGCCGAGAATGCCGCCGTTACCCTCGGAGAGGGCGACAATGCCCTCGATTACATCCTCGTCGACCGTGCGGAGGAGGGCCCCGTCTACAACGGCCTTACCGCTTCCGCAACGACGGTGGAGGGCGCCCCGAGCGGGGAGAACGTCAAGGAAGCGGACGTGGATGACGTCAACGGCAACGGCGACAGCGAGGAACCGCTCCTCGATGTGCTTGCCGCCGAGTACCAGACCGCCGTGGAAAAAGCTGCCGAAAAGGCCAGCGCGGGCGACGGGGCATACTTCTATCTGCCCTCTCTGCGCAGCCTGATCTCTTCCGCAGTCTGTGATTACCGCGATCTGACCTTCAGCATTTATTATTATTCGCAGAGCCAGACGGAGGCCGATTCGGCATCTTCCGCCACCTCCCTCGACTATAACGACCTCCGCTTTGAGATCGACGAGCCCGGCAGGTATGTCTTCCGCGTGCTTGCGAGCGACAATGGCGGCAACGGCATGAAGTATTACCTTGACGGCCAGCTCGTGACGCTCACTTCGGGCAACATTTGGGAGATCGAGGAGATCCCCGAGTTCTCCTTCACGGTCGGCTATGACGGTGCGCGCGTCACCGATCCCGAGGCGCAGGATCTCGGCTACCGCGATACGACGTACAGCGTGGAAGACTTTGAGATCATCGCCGTTCCCGGCTATGAGACGGAGTACGAACTCTATCTCCTGGACGAGAACAGCCTGCCCACGGAGCTGCAGGGCACTTCCTATACCTCCCTCGTGAGCAATGCAAAGGAGTACTTCGACGGCGATTGGGCGCAGTACCTCATCACCATCCGCCCCTACAACAGCGAAGTGACGGAGGACGATCCGCTTTGGGACCGCACGGACAACCGCTATGAGTGGGACAGCGAGGATCTCACCTTTGTGCCCAACGAGGCGGGTTATTATGTGGTCAAGCTCACCGTGACCGAGCCCTCCATGCCCGGCCGCACCGTGACCGCCTATCAGGTCATCGATGTGCGCAACCCCATCGATACGCTCCCCGATCCCACCGATTGGTTGGAGAACAACGTGGCGGCAGTCGTGCTGTTCTGCATCTCGGGCGTGCTCCTCATCATCCTCGTGGCACTCTTTGTCGTCAAGCCGAAGAAGAGCGTCGATGAAGTGGATGTGAAGTCGCTCAAGGGCGCCAAGAAGACGCAGAACGACGAGGATAAGAAGAACTGAATTTGAATGGACTCATCAATTATAGTATAGGGAAGGGCGCCGCCGTGAGCGGCGCCCTTTGCCGTGCCGGCACGCCCCGCAGGCAGCCTGCGCCCCGGTACGGGCAGCGTGTATATTTTCCGCCGTATGGTGCAAACTGCATGGCAGGAGGTATCCGATGGTTATTGCAAACTTGATCTCTTATATCCTGGTGCTCGTGGGGGCGCTGAATTGGGGCATCTTCGGGCTGTTCGACTTCAACCTGGTGTCGGCGGTCTTTCAGGGCCCGCGCACGGTCGGCTCCATCATCGTCTATTCGCTCATTGCGCTGGCGGCGATCTGGCTGATCATCTCGCCCATGATCACGAACGGGATGCTCAAATTGCAGGGCGACCGCGTGGCGCGTGAACAGCACCATGCCTGAGTAAAAGAAAAAAGTGCGGGGGAAGCATAATCGGTGCTTATCCCGCATTTTCTATTGCGGAAAGTTCTTTCGGGGAGGGGGCATGAAGCAGACGACGCTCGATGTATGCAAACGGGGAGAGCGGGGGCGCGTGACGGAAGTTATGGGGGAGGGCGCGCTTCAGAGCCGCCTGGCGGTGCTGGGGCTGCGCGCGGGGGAGGAGGTGACGCTGCTCCGCGTCTCGCCCCTGAAACGCACCTATCTCGTGGAGACGAGGGAGAGCGTCTTTGCGCTCGGCAGGGAGGCCGCGTCGTGCGTGCGGGTGCGGCTGTGAGCGGCGCTGCCCTGCAAACGTCCGATGCGAAGGGGCGCGGGCGGGGCGGCAGGCAGCTAAAAGAAGCGGCGGAAGAGCTGCTCCTTCTCGGCAATCCCAATGCGGGCAAGAGCACGCTTTTCAACGCGCTCACGGGCGGGCACGCCCGCGTGGGGAATTGGCACGGGGTGACGGTGACGGCGCTCGAAGGGGAGGCCGTCCTCGGCGGCAGGCAGGTGAAGGTATGCGATCTTCCGGGTGTCTATGCCGAGGAGGGGCTCGGCATGGAGGAGCGGACTGCCTGTGAGCTCATCATGGGGCGGAAGAAGGGCATTATATGCCTCGTTTCGGAGTGCGCCGCGCTTTATCGCAGCCTCAGGCTCCTTTCATCCCTTGCGGAGGGCAGGCGCGCCGTGCTGGTGCTCACCAAAAAGAGGCAGTTCCTGCGGCGGGGCGGCAGGCTGGAAGAGGACGCCCTCGAACGCCTTTTGGGCATCCCCGTGGTGAGCGCGGAGGGGCTCTCTCCCCGCGCCCTGCGGGAGAGGATGGCGGAGGCGCTGGGGCGGGCAGCCGTGCCGCGTTCAGAGGCCTTCGGCGGGGAGGGTGGACTGCCCGGCGTCTATGCGCCCGCAAGGGCGGGGCTCACCAAACTTGACGCCTTTCTCCTGCACCCCGCGGCGGCGCTCGCCGTCTTTTTGCTGCTGCTCTTGGCGGCGTTTTGGCTCACCTTCGCGCCCTTCGGACCGGGCGGGCTCTTAAAGGGGCTCATCGAGGGGCTGTTTGCGGGCAAACTCTACGCCCTCGCCCAAGCCATCCCCTCGCCCGTCCTGCGCTCCTTCGTGGGGGAGGGGCTCATCCTGAGCGTGGGCGGCGTGCTCTGCTTTCTGCCGCAGATCGGTATGCTCTTTCTCTTTCTCACTCTGCTCGAGGAGAGCGGCCTTTTATCCCGCCTCGCCTTCTTCACGGACGGCACCCTCTCGCGCGCGGGGTTGAGCGGACGGGCGGTCTTTTCCCTTTTGATGGGGTTCGGCTGCACGGCGGCAGCCATCCTCTCGACGCGCGGCCTCGACGACAGGGCGATGCAGAGGCGGGTCATTCTGTGCCTGCCCTATCTTTCGTGCAGCGCCAAACTGCCCGTCTATCTCACGCTCGCCTCCTCCTTCTTCCCCGATCCCTTCCTTGCGGCGCTCCTTTTGTATGTGCTGGGCGCGGGGCTCTCCTTCGCCGTGCTCCTCTTTTTGGGCGGCGAACGGGGCGCGCCCTTCGTGTTGGAATTCGCCCCGCTGCAAGTTCCCGCTTTAAGAAGCACGCTAAAAGCCTTGTGTTTTCAGCTCAAACAGTTTATAATGAAGTTGGGCACCGTCATTCTTGCCTTTTTTATCGCCTCGTGGCTGCTCTCTTCCTTCGACTTTTCATTCCGCTTCTGCGCGGTGGAGGAGAGTATGCTCGCCCACATCTGCGGTGGCCTTGAATGGCTGTTCGCGCCCGTCGGCATGAAAGATTGGCGCATCGCTTATGCGGCGCTCTCGGGGCTCGTCGCCAAAGAGAACGTGGCGGGCGCTCTGGAGCTCTTCTTCCCCGCCTTTCCCTATGGGGCAAGGAGCGCCTTTGCCCTCGCCGTCTTTGTGCTTGCCTCCTCGCCCTGCGTCTCCGCCGTGGCGGCCGCCGCGCGCGAGGTGGGGCTCAGACGCGCCCTCCTCTACGCCGCCATGCAGACGGGGAGCGCTCTCTTCCTTTGCTATCTCGTCTACTTTCTGACGGGCGGCCTGCATTATGCGCTGCCGCTCTTTGTCATCGCCTTTTTACTTTTGTTCTTTGGGAGGAATTTTCGTGCGGGAATACACCGTCGGCGAGGAAACGTCGCTCAAAAACTTCACCGACGCGCATGACGCACAGGCGTCCTTTGCCCTGCGCATCCTCTTGAAGCGGCGCGACGTGCGCGTCAACGGCGGCAAAGTGGGGGAGGACGTTCTGCTGCGCGCGGGCGACGTCGTGCAGTACTACATGACGCCCGCCGAGGAAAAGAGGGCCGCTTTTTCCGTCCTCTATGAGGATGCGGACGTCATCGTCATCGACAAGGAGAGCGGCGTGCAGGCGGAGGCAGTCTTTTCCGCCCTTCGCCGGCAGGGGGAGTGCTATTTTCTGCACCGCCTCGACCGCAACACCGAGGGGCTGATGATCTTTGCCCGCAACGAGGCGGCTGCCGCCGAACTTTTGAAGGTCTTCCGCGAGCGCCGCGCCGAAAAGCACTACCTCGCCCTCGTCAAGGGCACCTTCCGCGAAAAGCACGCCGTCCTCAAGGCCTATCTCAAAAAGGACGCCGCCGCTTCCCGCGTGCGTGTCTTTGACCGCCCCACGGGGGAGCCCATCCTCACCGAATACCGCGTCATAAAGGAGAAGGAGGGGCTGAGCCTTTTAGACGTCACCCTGCACACGGGCAAGACGCACCAGATCCGCGCCCACCTCGCTCACGTCGGCCACCCCGTGCTCGGCGACACCAAGTACGGCGACGATGCCCTCAACAAAGAGCACCATCTGACGCGGCAAAAGCTCATTGCCAAGCAGCTGCGCTTTACGGGCCTTCATGGCCTTCCCGCGCTCGAGGGCAGGACTTTTTTCTCCGATAAGACCATCAATTTTTGAAAAGCGCTTGACGGCGCTTTTTGTTTGTGCTATTATATGAATAGTTGTTCAAACATGAGTTTGACGAGGCGGCCGTTACCTGTCCGAGGGCGGCCGAGGGGGAGTGATCATGCGGCGCATCATTCGCATCAAAAACCTGCACTGCGCGGCCTGCGCGGCGGAGCTTCGAGAGGAGCTTGAAGAACTCGAGGGCATCGAGGAGGCGGCGGTCGACTTTATCAACCAACGCGTGACGCTCTCCTATGCTTCTCCTGCGGCCTTTGCGGGGGCGGTCGAGCTCATCGCGGGCTTCGAGAAGGTGGAGATCATCGACGGCAGCGCGCCCGTCAAGAAGGAGAAACACATCAAGGAGATCGTCTCCATCGCCGTCTCGGCGGCATTCTTTATCCCAGGGCTCGTCCTGGAGCTTATAGGCGACTTTTCGTGGTGGCTGCCCCTCTCTTTCTTTCTCGTCTCCTTTGCGGCGGCGGGGTGGGAGGTCGTCCTCACCGTTGCCAAGAACTTTTTCAAGCTGTTCCGCTCCTTCCGTTTGAGCCTGCTCTTTGACGAGAACTTCCTCATGCTCATCGCGGCGGTGGGGGCGTTCGCTCTCGGCGAGGGCATGGAGGGCGCCGTCGTCATGCTGCTCTACGAGATCGGTGAACTCTTGCAGTCGGTCGCCGTCGGCTCCTCGCGCAGCGCCATCACCAAGCTGATGGAACTCAAGAGCGACAGCGCCATCCTCCTTGAAGGGGAGGAGCAGCACGAAGTGGCGCCCGAGGAACTAAACAGGGGGGATGTCATCCTTTTAAGAAAGGGCGACAAGGCGCCCGCCGACTGCACGCTGCTTGCGGGCGAGAGCGCCTTCGATACCAAGTCCATCACGGGCGAGAGCTATCTTCGCGAGTGCGGCGCGGGCGCGGAGATCTTGGCGGGCTTTTTGAACGCGGGCAATGCCGTGACGGCGGTCGTCGAGCGCCCCGCCGAGGAGAGCGCCGTCGCCAAAATTTTGGAGATGGTGGAAAACGCCTCCTCGCAGAAGGCCAAGCCCGAAAAATTCATCACCAAATTCGCGCGTATCTACACGCCCGTCGTGGTGCTCTTGGCGCTCCTCATCGCCGTGGTGCCGCCCCTCTTTACGGGATTTGAGTTTGCCCCCTGGATCATGACGGCGCTCAACTTCCTCGTCATCTCCTGCCCCTGCGCGCTCATCATCTCGGTGCCGCTCACCTATTTTTCGGGCGTGGGCGTGCTCGCGGGGTGCGGCGTGCTCTGCAAGGGTGCGGTGTGCCTCGATGCGCTCGCCAAGGTGCAGACGGCAGCCTTCGATAAGACGGGCACCCTCACCGAGGGCAAATTCTCGCTCGCGGGCTGTTCTTCGGAGCGCGCATCAGCGCTCATCGCCGCCGTCGAGCGCGCCTCCTCGCACCCCTTTGCCGAGGCGTTCCGCGCGCAGGATACGCCCTTCCATGCCGAAAACGTCGAAGAGATCGCGGGCATGGGGCTTGCTGCCGACATTGAAGGCAGGCGCGTCCTCGTGGGGAGCAGGCGGCTGATGGAGGAGCACGGCGTTGCGCTCCCCGATATCAACAGCTCCCACGCCGTCATCTACTGCGCGGAGGAAGGGGAGCTCGTAGGCTATGCCGAGCTCGAGGACAGGCTCAGAAAGGATGCTGCCGAGGCGCTCATGGACCTCAAACGGGAGGGCGTTAAAAAGATCGCCGTCCTTTCGGGCGACACCACGGAGCGGGCAGAGACGGCTTTACAGGGGCTCCCCGTCGACATCATCGAGGCGGGTCTCCTGCCCGAAGAAAAGCCGCTCGCCGCACGAAAGCTGAAAGAGGAGGGGGCGCTCCTCTATGTGGGCGACGGCATCAATGATACGCCCGTGATGGCGGAGAGCGACATCGCGGCGGCAATGGGCGGGCTCGGCAGCGACGCCGCCATCGAGGCGAGCGATATGGTGCTTGCGTCCGATTCCCTCTCGGGGCTCCCCAAGGCCGTGCGCACCGCCAAAAAGACGCGGCGCATCGTCATGGAGAACATCGTCGGCTCCATCGCCATCAAGGCGGCGCTGATGCTCTTATCGCTCGTCGGGCTCGTGCCGCTGTGGGCGGCGGTCTTCGGCGACGTGGGCGTCATGCTGCTCGCCGTGCTCAACTCCCTGCGTATGCGCGGGCGCATCGGAAAGGGACATATTTGAATTGCTTGAAAAAACGGCGGCTGCCGTTTTTTTGCGGATTTTTCCGTACACGCTTGACAGAATGTGTGCTGTGTGATATATTATAGTTAGAACAAAGAAACAGAAAGGGGGAATTATGAAAGCAAAACTGCCGTTTTTCACAACGCTCCGTCTTGCCATGCAGGGGAAGACCGTCACGAAGATCTTGACGGTCTTCCTCTGCGCCTTTTCATTCGCCCTGTTCGCCCTTGCAAGCACGGGGTTCGCCTATAATAAGACAGATTTTCTTGTGCGCGCCTATACTTATATGGTGCAGAATACCTATCCTTATATCACATTTGAAAAGGATCAAGGCGAAGGGGAGTGGAATTTTGTTTTGGGGCAGGAGCGCATCGACCGAATTCATGCAAAACTCGGAAATGATTTTGCCTATGTCTATGACTTTTGTACTTCTCCTGTTATGATGGTTCGTTATGAGCGGTTCTTTTTTGAGGAGCCCCGGGAGATTCTTCCCGAGGGATATTCTCTCGCGGGCGAGAGTGAATGTTTTGAGGCGCTTGGTTATACGCTGCTTACTGGGAAGTATCCCGAAAGAGCGGATGAAGTCGTGATCCCCGAGAATATTGCGAGACGCTTTCAACAATATGGGTACTGTGACAATTCGGCAAACTATATCAGGCTCATCGGCGGCTGTTTTGAGGATGGAACTCCGTATTATGATCCCGAAACCAAGCTTCCCTTTTTTGAAGATGTGCTGCCCCCTCATGACTATACGGGCTATTATTATTTTGACGGAGCGGAAGAGGGGGAGCGCGAGGAGATCAAATCTTATGCCGATCTTTTAGGCAAACCGCTTGTTCTCTATGGAGATCCGGAGCATGGCGGGGTCAGCGAGAACAGCATCTATACCGCCACGATCGTAGGCGTTGCGGATGGAAGCACAAAAATAAAACCTACGCCGGCAGGCGGTTATTATCCCGTAAATCATTTTTTGTTTTCTATGGCATGGCACGATGCGCTGTTTCAGGACGGGGATGAGTTCTGTACCCGTCTCGTTGCTCCGGCGACGGACGATGAGGCGTATCTACGTGGCTGCGTGGAACTGACGCTGGAGTTTATCCGTGAATATAAAATAGCAAACCCCGCACTCACGGGAAATAACGTGGCGATCGGCGCACATGACATCTATGTTCTCGTTTTGGTGGGGAATGGCGTATCGAATGAAAGGGTCATCATTCTGGCGGGGACGGCGGCAGGGATATTGTTCGGCATCTTTGCGGTCCTGTTGTGTTGGCACCTGACAAGCTCTTCGCTTGATTTGAAGAAACGCAAGATCGGGGTGCTGCGTGCAATGGGGGCAAATGAAGCGGATGTCAAACGTATCGTGCTCTTCGAGGCGCTGTTTGTGGCGATATGCAGCTTTGTTCTGGCGCTTACCTTCACCTTAGCGGGGTTCTACAGTTTTTTGCAGCCGTTTTCGTTTTTTGCGGACTTCGGCGTGTCTGTGTTGCAGCTCAACGGCTGGAATATCCTCATCCTTCTGGCGCTTTCCTTCGGCGTGCCGTTGCTGTGCACCATTGTACCCTTGCGAAAGTTCTTGAAAAAGCCCATTGTCGATAATATCACGGGGAAATGACTTTATCGGCGGGGGGGCGCCGCGCCCGCCGGCCGCCCCCCCCCCCACTGTGAGAAGCGGGGGGAAAGCCGCCC
>CALVTT010000035.1 GCA_944363045.1 uncultured Clostridia bacterium
GGCGGAGTGTCTTTACCTTGCGGGCGCGGCGGAGTGTCTTTACCTTGCGGGCGCGGCGGAGTGTCTTTACCTTGCGGGCGCGGCGGAGTGTCTTTACCTTGCGGAGGGGGACGTCGAAGGGATGCTCGATTTGTTGGAAAAAGGGTCAGTCCGTTGACAGCGGGGAGAATGTATGTTATAATAGGAATATGCTGGAAAAATTTTTATTGAAACTGAGAAATCAGGTGGTAAAACTCTACATCAAATTTACGGGCAGTTCGCTGCAGCAGGGCGAAAATTTGGCGCCGGAAGGGGAGAGCGCCGCCACGCCCGGCATGAGCGAACTTCTCTGCCGCGCTGCCGCAGAGGGGGCGGTACTGCTCGAAAACGACGGCACGCTGCCCTTAAAGGGCAAGTTCGCCCTCTTCGGGCGCACGCAGGCGGACAGCTTTTATACGGGCTACGGCTCGGGCGGCGACGTCGTCAAGCCCTACCGCGTGAGCATTTTGGACGGCATCTTGAAGGAGGGCGCCCTGATGCCCGACGGGGAGCTTGCCGAAGTGTACCGCAAGTGGACGAAGGAGCACCCCGTCGACCACGGCTATTGGGGGAATTGGCCGCTCAACTATCCCGAAATGCCCCTTGACGAGGCGCTCGTAAAGAGCGCCGCCTCGCGCTCGGAGACGGCGGTCGTCGTTTTGGGGCGCGCCGCGGGCGAGGACAGGGACAACCTCCTCGAAAAGGGGAGCTACTACCTCACCGATGAGGAGAAAAATATGCTCTCCCTTACGAGGAAGCACTTCAAAAAACTTGCCGTCCTTCTCAACATCGGCAGCGTCATCGACTTTTCCTGGGTGGACGATTTTAAGCCCAACGCCGTGCTCCTCTTATGGCAGGGAGGCATGGAGACGGGCAATGCCTGCGCGAAATTGCTTGCGGGAGAGGTCTCGCCCTCGGGCAAACTGACGGCGGCGATCGCCAAAACCTATAAGGACTACCCCGCGCAGCACTTCGGCGACGCCCATCATACCGAGTACACCGAGGATATCTATGTCGGCTACCGCTATTTCGAGACGTTCGCGAAAGAGAAGGTGCGCTATCCCTTCGGCTATGGGAAAAGCTACACACAGTTCGCGCTCGAAAGCGCTTTCGGCTATGCCCAGAACGGTGCGGAGATCAAGGTCAAAGTCAAAAACACGGGCGGCTGCGCGGGCAAGTGCGTCGTTGAGGCGTATGTGCAGAAGCCCTTCGGCAAGGCGGGCAATCCCAAACGCGAGCTCGTCGCCTTCTGCAAGACCGCCCTTCTGCCTGCGGGGGGAGAGGAGGAAGTTTGCCTCTCCGTGCCCGTCTACCGCCTCTTGACCTATGACGAGGAACTCTCCTCCGAAGTGCTCCTCGGCGGCGAGTATGTCTTCTTCGTGGGCGAGGACGTGCGCTCCGCGGCGGAAGTTGGCCGCGTGAAGTCGGAGGGGCGGCTGATGCGCCATTTGCAGGAGCGCGGCGCGCCCCGCGTGCCCTTCAACATCTTTGCCGCCCAAAGGAAGGGGGAGGAGTACGTCCTCACAAAAGTGCCCGTGCGCACGGCGGCGGCCGATCTGAAGCAGGAGATGGAGCAGTCGATCCCGCCCGAAAATTTGTGGGAGATACACACCGAGCCCTGCACCTTTTCCGACGTGCGGGCGGGGAAAGTGCCCCTGCGCGCCTTTGTGGCGCAGCTCTCCTTCGATGAGCTCGAGGCCGTCTCCCGCGGCGACTACACGATGGACAGCCCCCTCGGCCCCGAGGGCAATGCGGGCGCCTTCGGCGGCGTGCTGCCCTCCCTCAACGAAAAGGGCGTGCCCCCCGTCATCACGACGGACGGGCCCTCGGGCATCCGCTTAAAGCAGGCGAGCTCCCTTCTGCCCATCGGCACGCTGCTTGCCTCCACCTTCAACGAGGCGCTCGTCGAAGAGGTGTATGCAGGCGTGGGGAAGGAGATGAAGGAGCGCGGCAGCGACGTGCTGCTCGCCCCCGGCATGAACATCCAGAGAAGCCCCCTCTGCGGGCGCAACTTCGAGTACTATTCGGAGGACCCCGTCCTTTCGGGCAAGATCGCCTCGGCGGCAGTCAAGGGCGTGCAGAGCGCGGGCGTCTCCGCCTGCCCCAAGCACTTTGCCTGCAACAACCAGGAGTTCAACCGCAACGGCCACGATGCGCGCCTTTCGGAGCGCGCCCTGCGCGAAATTTACTTGAAGGGCTTCGAGATCTGCGTGCGCGAGGCAAACCCGCACTGCATCATGACCTCGTACAATAAGATCAACGGCGTGTGGGCGCACTATCACTTCGAGCTCGTGCGCGGCATCCTGCGCGGCGAGTGGGGGTTCGGCGGCTGCGTGATGACCGATTGGTGGATGAGGAGGGCCCGCTGCCCCGAGTACCCTAAGCTCAAAAACAACGCCTACCGCATTCGCGCGGGCGTCAACGTGCTGATGCCGGGCGGCGGACACCTCGGCAGGCGCGTGCCCGACGGCACCGTGCGCGCCGCCATGAAGAAGGACGGCCTCACGATGGGCGAGCTCCGCCGCAATGCGGAGGAGGTGCTGGCGTTTGTGCTGCATTCCTCGGCGGAGGACAAAGAGGTTTGAAAAGCATTTATCGCCTGCTTCCCAAACCTTCGGGTTAATTTTCAAAGAGGTAAATCAAACCATGAGTACATTACACATCACGGGCAGGGGGGTATGTGCGCGGCCTGCCGACAGGGTTGAACTGCGCCTTACCGTGCGCCGCGTGGCAAAGACGTGCGCGGCGGCATCGGAAGATGCCAATGCGGCGGCAGAACTGCTCGGCACGCGCCTTATAGAGCGCGGATTTGACAGGGAGGAGCTCAAGACGACGGCGTTCGACATCTCCCCCGAATATGCGGAGGAGACGGAAAAGGGCGTCCGCCGCCGCGTGCAGACGGGTTATGCCTGCCGCATCTCGCTGCGCTTTGCCCTCGCCTTTACGCCCGAAAAGCTCTCGCTTGCCGCCGAGGCGCTCTTTGAGGGGGCGGAGGAAGTCTCCATCCTCTTCTCGGTGGAAGATACGGAGGGCGTGCGGCGGGAAGCCGTGCGCTCTGCCTGGGCGGACGCTAAGGCACAGGCGAGCCTCTTTGCCGAGGCGAGCGGCCTCAAAGTGGGGGTGGTGAGGGAAGTCTCGCTCGATATAGAGGGGCTCCGCACGATGAACTTCGGCGGGGCGGCTGCCCTCTCCGTGCGGGCGGCGAAGATCGCCTTTACCCCCGACGACGTGCGCTCGGAAGCAAGCGTCACCGTAGAATTTGAGCTCGTTTGAAGGAGCGGGCACAGATCGCGGGCGGCGGCGCGGCGAATACCGCGCCGCCGCCCCGCTTCGGGCGCCGCCGCGGCGAAAAAGCCGCGGCGGCGCTATTTTGACTTGCCGCCACTTTTTATGTCTATCCGCTTGAAATGGGCGGCGGGATATGGTATAATCGTCGATAAGAGTGTAAAGAACAAGGAGACAACATATGTGGTTTGACGAAAGTATGTTTTATCAGATCTATCCGCTCGGGTTCTGCGGGGCGGAGCGGGAGAACGACTTCGGCGAGGTGCGCCATCGCCTTTCCCTCATCGAGGCGGAGATCCCGCGCCTTAAAGAGCTCGGGGTGGGGGCGGTGCTCTTTAACCCGCTCTTCGAGAGCGAGCGCCACGGCTACGACACCGTCGACTTCTATCATATCGACAGGCGCCTCGGCACCAACGAGGAATTTAAGGCGCTCGTCGAAAAGTTCCACGAGGCGGGCATCCGCGTCGTCTTGGACGGCGTCTTCAACCACGTCGGCCGCGCCTTCCCGCCCTTCAAGGAAGTGCTTCAAAAGCGCGAGGGCACCGATTACCGCTTCTGGTTCAACATCAACTTTTTTGGCAATTCGCGCTACAACGACGGCCTCGACTACGAGAATTGGGAGGGGCATCCCGAGCTCGTCAAGCTGCGCCTTGAAAATCAGGACCTTCAAAATTACCTCATGGACGCCGTGCGCTTCTGGATCCGTGAGTTCAACATCGACGGGCTTCGGCTCGACGTCTGCTACCTGCTCCCCCCGTGGTTCATGGAGCTCTTGCGCCGCACCGTGGACGCCGAAAAGAGCGAATTTTTCCTTGTGGGCGAAGTCATCCACTGCGGCAACTTCCAAGAGAACGTCTGCCCCGAGCGCCTCAACTCCATCACCAACTACGAGTGCTTCAAGGGCATGATCTCCGCCTTCAATTCGGACAACCTCTTTGAGATCGAGTCTTCTTTGACCCGCCTCTTTTCCTCTGAGCCGTGGGCGCTCTATACGGGCAAGCGGATGCTCAACTTCGTCGACAATCACGACGTCATCCGCGCCTATACCGCCCTCAAAGAAAAGCGCAACCTTTTGAACCTCTATACGCTGCTCTTTACGATGCCCGGCATCCCCTGCGTCTACTACGGTTCGGAATTCGGCGTGGAGGGGGATAAGAGCGATCTTGACTATAAACTGCGCCCCTTCATCGGCGATATCGACAAGACGAAGCACCCCGAGCTCGTCGAGCGCATCAAAAAGCTCGCCGCGATCCGCAAGGGCAGCCGCGCCCTCTCCTACGGCGATTACCGCAAGGCGACCATCATGAACCGCAACTTCTCCTTTGTGCGCGAGTATGAGGGCGAGCGCATCATCGTCGCCATCAACATCGAGGACCACGACTGCACCGTCCGTGTGGAGGAGGCGGAGGGGGTCGACCTTCTCACGGGGCAGGTGCGCAATCTGAACGACATCTATCTCCCGCCCTTCACGGGGGCTGTTTACAGGAAAAACTGAGCTGCTCGGGCAATCGGGACTGCCGATGAAAAGGAGGCTGCGGCCATGAACAACATCGTCTATGCGATCCTGTCGTTTTTGCTGTTCGGCGCCGTCTTGGGGATGCTCCTGAAGGGGCGTTTTCCGAGGATCGTCAGCCGGGCGGTCTTTTATGGTGCCTTCGGGGCGGTCGGCGCCGTGCATCTCGTGCTCGGGCTGCTCTCTCCCGATAACGCCCTGCTGCTCTCCCTGATGCCGCTCACGGCATATCTTCCGCTTTCCGCCGTGTACTTTTTCCTTTCCAAACGGAGCATTGCAGAGCGCTTTTTCACGCTCTTTATCGGCATCATCGCGGGGCTCATTGCGGAGCTTGCAGAAAAACTGTACATTCCGCTCATTTTGAATGCCGTCGGGGGGATCGGAGCGGATATCCTCTGCCTGTTTCTTTCCGTTTTGGTCTCTGCCGCACCGGCGCTCGTCGCCTTCTTCTTTCTGAGGCGGCTCTTTTTCGGCGGAACGATCATCGGCGGGAGCAATTGGTATCTCAACGTCGCCCTGTTCTTCCTCATCGTGCTCTCCCTCTATCTCAAAGATTCGCCGGGTGCGGGAGGCGCGCTTTTGATGCTGCTCTGTGACCTCTCCGTGTTCGGGGTGATCGTAGGCTATCTCAACGCCCGCGTCCGCGGGGAGAAGCTGCAGCTCGAGCGGGAACAGATCGAGCGGCAGATCGAGGCGGAGCGGGCGGAGTACCGCCGCATCGAGCAGGGGGTGGAGCTGGGCAGGCGATACCGTCACGATATGCGCCATCACTTCTCCGTTCTCGGCGGGCTGATGCACAGCGGCAACACAAGGGAGGCGGAAGCCTATCTCAATACGCTGGGCGAACAGATGAGCGTCGCCGAACAGCGCCCCTATTGCAGCGATCCCACCGTCAATGCCGTGCTGTCGCCCCTCATCCTGCGGGCGGAGGAAGCGGGGATCCGGGTGAAGGCGCGCGTCGCCCTTCCCCAAGAGCTGCCCGTGTGCAGTTCCGATCTTTGCTCGCTGCTTTCCAATCTCATCGAAAATGCGGTCGAGGCGGCTGCGCTTTGCGCCGAAGGGGAGCGCAGGCTGCTCGTTCTGGCGGAATGCAGGGAGGGGAAACGGCTCATCGTTTCGGTGGAAAACTCCGTCCGAGCAAAAGTTGCGCTCGATCAGGACGGGATGCCCTCCGCTCCCAAGCGGGAGGGGCACGGCTACGGGCTTGCGAGCGTTCGCTTCATCGTCGAAAAGTACAACGGCGTTTTGCGCTGCGAGGCGGGGGAAGATACGTTTTCGGTGCGCGCCGTACTCTTCTTTCCCGTCGAAGAGCCGCACGGGAAGCGGCAGCGCGGGGTCAGGCTACGCGCGGCGGCGGCGATTCCCGCTCTGCTCGCGGCGCTCGTCCTTTCGCTGAACTGTATGCCCTCGACGCTCTCCGCCTTAAAGCAGGTGCCCGTCCTCGGCGGCGCGGCAGCGGCGGTCGATTTCCGCGAGTGGGGGCTCTCGTGGGGCGGAAGCGGCATTCGGGTGGAAGAGCCCGAACTTTCCTTCCCTTCCGAAGAGATCGACGCCTGCATCGAAGCGTGCGTCGAGGAGTTTTGGCGCTATGCCGCGCAAAAATACAGCGGCTACGCGGGGGAGGATCTGGCGAGCACCGTCATACGCGAGGACGATCGCTCCTTTACGCTGTGCATCCAATGCACGATCAATGCGGGGAGTTCCTTTACCTGCCGCCGCCACTTCACGGTGGATAAGGCGACGGGGGAGATCGTTTCCTTTGAGAGTCTCTTCCGCGAAGGGAGCGGCTATAACGAGGCGATCTCGGCAGAGATCGGGCGGCAGATCGAGGAGCGCGTCGAGCGCGGAGATTTTTATTACGGCTACGGCATCTTCACTTCGCCTGCAGATCTGGAGATGGCCTTCCGATCGCTTCAGGACCCCGATTTCTACTTTGACGAGGAGGGGCGGCTCGTCATCGCCTTTCAGGAGGGGGAGATCGCACCCAACAACATGGGCACGCCCGCATTCGTCATCCCCGTCGGCGTTACGGAGCCGCTGGCGGCGGAAGGAAGCTTGCTTACGGGAGGGAACATATGATCGAGATCGCAGTTCTGGATGACGACGGGAAGGATCTCGAGCGGGTCGCGGCTCTTTGCGAACGCTTTGCCGCCGAGCGCGCTCTGCCCGTCCGCATCGTACCCTTTTCCAACCCCTTCGACCTTCTGGACGCCGCAGAAAAGAAGGGCGGGGCGGATGTGTATCTTCTGGATATCCTGATGACCCGCCTGACGGGGCTCGATGTCGCCGAAGAATTGCGCAAGCGCGGCGATCGCGCGGAGATCGTCTTTCTGACTTCCTCCCGCGAGTACGGGGCGGAGGCATTTGCCGTCGAGGCGGCGGGGTATCTTCTCAAACCTGTAGAGGAAGAGGCGTTTGCCGTGATGATGGGGCGGCTCATGGAAAAGTTGGCCGGGAAGGGGCGGGCGCCCGTCATGATCAAGATCAGCGGCGGCTTCAGAAGGGTGATGACGGATGAGATCGTCCTGATCGAGAGCTTCAATCACCGCCGCGAAGTGACGCTCACGGGCGGAAGGAAGCTCTCTACCCCCATGACGCTCTCGGAGCTCGGCGAGATGCTGCGTCCCTTCCCCGAATTCCGCGCTCCCCACCGCGCCTATCTTGTCAATCTCAATTTCGTGACGGGCATCAGCGGGTCGGAACTCTTTGTCGGGGAGGCGCGCATCCCGATCGCCAAAGGTGCCGCCCGTGCGTTCCGCGAAGAATATCTCGAATACTGCTTCTCCAAATGACGGGCTCACTCCCGTCTTTTTCGTGCCTTTCATGCTGTTTTCTGCCCGCAACGCCCGCCGTTCGGCGGGCATTTTTTGATTTCACGAAAAATAAAGCCCCTTTCACGCACAAAATCGTCTTTTCGGCGCAGTCTGCGATATGATGTTATTTGTGGAAGGGTGCGTCTCCGAAACCGCCAGGCTGCATTCGCTGAACAAATAATACGCAAAAATACAGGATATAAATTTCAATATATATCCAAGCAGGCGCGGGCTCTGCTGACAGGCTCTGTCAGTCATGTGCCGTTTCGCGGCCTCAAAGAGGGGGGATGAACGCCATAAAATGTTCTTAATGTTGACAATGCGGCCGCACATGATAGAAAAATCGGCGGCGTTCCCCCATGTTTTTGATAAGAACTGAAATTGTAAAATCTTTTCACATCTTGAAAATGCGAGCAAAAATATGGCAATCTACCGAATTATTTCCACGGGACACGGGCGAAAATTTTTAAAAAAGACTTGACAGGCATGGGGGGGGGTGTTATAATGAAAACACCAGTCAATGTACTGTATTTTCATCATTCATTTTCCGATACCTGCACTTGTCGGCGTACCGAGCCTGAGGTGCGTCGGCGTGAGCTACTTCGGAAGAGGAAGCATGATTTTCGGCGAGATTTTTCAGCGCCCCCGTTCGGGGGAAAAGCGCCTTACAGGGAGGAGCGATGGAAAAGCAAACGGAACGGGATGAAATGCCCGAAAACACGATGACGGATGCACGGGAAGCTGCCGCACCCCCGGCCGCGGACGCGGTCTGTGCGGGGACTGCGGAAGGCGCTTCCTCCGGCATCGGGGAGGCTATAGAAGGCGCCCCGTCTCAGCCCTGTGCCGCCGCGCCCTGCGGCGACCCCGAAGGGGGAGCGGAGGCGGCGGACGCCGCGGAAGGCGCTTGCGAGGAACAGCAGGCCGAGGGCGCTTCCGAAGAGCCGATCGTCGAAGACGCGGCGGGCGCAGATCCCGAAGCCGCCGAAACTTCCGAAACAGAGGAAGCAGATGAAACGGCCGAAACTTCCGAAACAGAGGAAGCTGCCGAGCCTGTTCCCGCTGCCGCCGAGGCGGCCCCTGCCGAAGCGCCCGAGGCGGAACAGCCCGAGCCCGACAGCAGGGAAAATTCCAAAGTCAGAGTGCGCAGCATCATCGGCGGGATCCTGCTCGGGCTTGCCTGCCTCATCCTCATCCCGCTGCTGTGCATCAACGTGACGCTCATCATCAAGAGCTACATGGATGAGGAGAATATGCCCGACGTGTTCGGCATTGCCCCGATCGCCGTCGCCGCCGAGACGGAGGACGGAAGCCCCAACGACTTCATGCAGGGCGAAGAGGAGGGCTGCTACGATCCCGGCTCGCTCATTCTCATCAGAACGTTCGATAAGAGCATCACGACGGCGGAGGCTGCCGCAGGGGATGCGGAGCGTCAGAGCATCGAAGTGGGCGACGTCGTTGCCTTCCGTTGGACGACGGAGGGCGGTGCGACGAAATTCAGCGTCTACCGCGTGGTCGGGATCACCCGCGATGAGGAAACGGATGTCATCACGTCCGTCTCCGTGCGGGCAGATAATCCCATCGAGGGCGAGGATGCGCCCGTTCCCGTCAGCATCGAGGACGTGTGCGGCATCTATATGGACAATTTTGCGCATCTGGGCGAATTTGCGCTCTTCATGACGGAGGGCTACGGCGTTCTCATCATCGTCGGCATTCCCCTTGCCCTCTATATCATCATCGACATCATCCGCATCACCATTCACAACCGCAAAGTGCGCGATATGGAGAACGAAGAGATGCGCGACAAGGACGAGGAGATCGCCCGCCTGCGCGCCCTGGTAGAACAGCGTGCGGCGGTGCCTGCGGCGCCCGTCTTTGCCGAAGAGGCGCCCGGCGGAGAGCCGTCCGCGGGCGAAGAGCTCCCCGAAGAAATTCCCGAAGAAGCGCCTTTTGGCGAGCCTGCCGAAGTGTTTGCGGAGGGGGAGGAGCTGCATGACGAGCCTCTGCCCGAACTCATCGACGAAGCGGCGGAGCTCACCGACGAAACGGCGGAGCTTGCCGACGAAGAGGCGGGCGCTGCAAATAAGGCGCAAAACGAAGAGAAAGGAGAGGAGATATGACGAAGAAGGCAAAAAAGCTGTTCCTGCGGTCGGTCGCGGCGCTTGCCGCGCTCACTGTGGTGAGCTGCGGACTTCTGGGCAGTACGTTTGCCCGCTATATCTCGACGTCAGAGGGGGATGCCGTCACGGGGATCGCCAAGTGGGATGTCAAGCTTGATAATAAATTTCCCGACACCACAGCGATCATGGCAGTTGAGAACAAACTCTCGCCCGATGTGGAGGGTGCGTTTAACGGCACGACCGACCGCGTACAGAGTACGGGCGGGGCGCTCGCCCTCACGATCACCAATTTGGGGGACGTTGACGCGAACATTACGGTGTCGCTCGGCGGCTCGGAGCTCATCTACTATTCGAAGTACAGCGATGACGCTCAAACCGCTTATGATAGTTGGGGTTCGGGCTTTGCCGTTGCGGAGGACGGAACCATCACCGCTCCTTCCAATGCTGAGGCGAATGAGGTCATCAAAATGGAGTTCGCCTATTCCACGACGAGCGCTGATGTACCGGATGGAACGAATTGGAAATCGCTGGCTGATATTGCAGCCGACATCAATAGACAAAACAGCAGCACGGGCATCAAGCTTTCGGCAAAGAGCGGAGATGCTGATGGCGGGTCGTTCTATTTCTTCGTGCGGGCGACCTGGACGAGTCGGGATAACCATTTTTATCAGAAAGATCCGGATACGGCAGAGAAGATGTCTAACCTGCTCGACACCTGGTTCGGCGAACATATCGTCGCCGTAGGGCAGCGCATCACATTCACGGCGCTCCAATCGAGCGAACTTCCTAACCCGTAAGAGCGTGCGGCCTCCCTCCTGAGGGCGCCTGAAACGGGAAGGGTGAAATACGGAAATTTCGTCCGAAAGGGCGGGATCAAATAACAAAAAATCATACAAGGAGTGGAAAGTATGGAAAAGAAGAAAGAAAGCCGCCGTTCGGCGAAGCTCATCGTTGTGCTGGTGGCGCTGCTGCTCGTTGCGTGCAGCCTGCTCGGCGTGACCCTCGCGCGGTACGTTACCACGAAGGACGAGAGCCAGGGCGGCGTCAATATCGCCTATTGGAACATTGCCGATGACGGCGACCTCAACGGCACGGGCGATGTCCGCGCGACGCTTTCGCCCAACATGGGAGCGTATACCGACACGATCCGCACGCGCCAAGTCACGGCGGATGGCGCAACGGCGCTCGTCATCACCAACAACAGCGCCGTGAAGGCGACCGTCACCCTGAAGATCACCGACGGCCTCGTGTTCTACAGCAATACAGCGGGTGAAGACGGGGCATACCCCAAGATCGAAAACGGCCCTACGGCAAACCCTGAATGGGCGAGCGTTTCGCTTGGCGATGTGATCAGTTTTGAAGACGGCACGGGCTCGGGCATTTCCGTGACTTATGGCACAGGGGATGCGGCCGGAACGGATGTCAAAGGAACTGCGGGTACAGGTGCTGATTTGGGTAAGACGATCTACACGGAAACGCTCGAAGCAAACGGCGGCTGGATGAAGGTCTCCCTCGGCAGCATCACCTGGACGAGCGATTTTAACGGTACCGACGGGTTGGACGACGGCGATAAAATCGGCAAATACGGCGATCTTCGCGATACCTGGATCGGGCAGAATGTCGGCTCCGTCGGTTTTGCTTACAGTTGGGAGGCCGTGCAGGCATCCGAGCTTCCCGAAACGGGCGGCAACAGCAACCCTAACGCTTGAATCTAAAAAGACTTTGTTGTCGTCTCCCACTTGTTCGCCCCCGAGGAGGAGCCTAAAAATGAGGAAACTCCCAAACAGCCTCCCTCTTGAGGGCGCCTGTTGAGGCGGGCGGACGAAAAAACCTTTGTGCAAGCGGTGCGGGGTTGGCCACAAACGCCGCGCGTTGCAAATATGAAAAATCTATATAAGGAGTAAAATAATGGAAAACAAGAAACTCGAAAAGAAGAGTGTTCTCAAAAAACTGACCATCGGCATTGCTGCTATGGCGCTGATCAGCTGCGCATTTGTCGGCGGTACCTTTGCTCGTTACGAGAGCTCCGGCCGCGTGGATGAAGGCGGCGGTGCCAATATTTCTGACTGGTTCATTGATGAGGAACACGGTGAAGGCACGGACGAGATGATGTTCACGATCTCGCCTCGTATGGAAGCATACGCATCAACAGAAAGAGTTCATACTGTCAATGAGGGCGGTGAGATCTTGCGCCTTACCAACCGCGGTAGTGTCAATGCCGATATCGAGCTTAACATCGAGGGCGGGCTTCAGGCATTCGGAAAGACGTTCACCGATGACGGGATCACGGAATTTGCATTGGAAGCCGATACGGAATACACCAGCAGCGTAGATGGTACAAAGTATAAGTGGGACAAGACGAATAACCGCCCGTTGGTTTATACGTTGGACGAAGCCACTAATACGTACATCTATGAGACGCCCGACGAGTGGGATAATGTTTCCCTGTTTAACGGAACCAGCAATATCTTGACGGTTGGAACTGTTTCTGTTGAGACTGTCACCCTTGCCGAGGGCGATGGTAAGATCGAGGTCTCCGGTAACCAGACTGATGGCTGGACGTTCACGCTTAAGCCCGGTGAGACGATTGCAGTCAAGATCGGCACGACGACTTGGACTTCCGACTTTGCCACCGAGAATGGCGACAACGGCGATCTTCGCGATACCTGGATCGGCGAGAACATTGCAAGAGTCGGCTATAAGTTCACTTGGACGGCAGTTCAGAGCAGCGAGGAGCCCGCATAAGTAACTGCTCTCTGACCTTTGAAGAAGAATACTTAGATCACGTTTTCCATTTGCATTTCCCGAATATGAGGCGGTAAAGCCGTCTCGAAAGGGCGCTCCCTCCGCGGCTGAATGTGGCGTCGGCTGCGGGGCGGATGCTCCCGATCATAGGAGATGCGGCGTTTTTTGCCCGCAAGGGCAGGTGCGGATCTTCCGCAAAGCTTCCGAGCGCGTTTTTGCGCAGTCACTTTCAGGCAGGTCTTCTGCCGAGCTCGTTTTCTTTGCATAAAAGAAGGAGCAGATCATGGTTCAAGGACCGACGAGGGATCATCCCTCCCAAAATCATACGGAAGATCGCTCTTCCGTTTCTTTGGAACACCCCGCGGAACAGCCTTCGGCTTCCCGCGTTCTCGATATGCAGCAAAATGAAACAACTCCCTCTCGCAGCCTCCCTCCCGAGGGCGCCTCAAGTGAGGAATCCCCAAACAGCCTCCCTCCCGAGGGCGCCTCAAATGAGGAATCCCCAAACAGCCTCCCTCCCGAGGGCGCCTCAAGTGAGGAAACTCCTCCGCGCAAGGCGCCCAAAAACCGCAGGGCGCGGCGGGACGCAAGGCGTCAAAGGCGCATCGCCAAAGCAGAGGCGAAGCGTCGGAGACGGGCGGAAAAAGAGGCGGCGCGCCTCGAAAAGCGCCGTGAAAAGCGGCGTCTTGCCTGCGAGCGGCGGCGGAGAGCGGATCCGCCCCACATGGGCAGGGCTCCTAAGCGCACCGATGCCGTCGACCGCTACGGCAACCATGCGGGCAGCGTGCGCCGCCATGCGTGGTTCGACCGCGACGGCAATCTCCGCGGTACGTTCGTTCGGGAAAAGGACGGCGTCTTTCTGGAACTCGGCGGCGAGCGCGTGGGGTATCTCGACAAACACCGCAATGTCCGGACGCTCTCTTCCGAATATATCGCGAGCCTGCGCCCCTTCTTCGCGCGGCTGCCGATCTTCTTCTTTCTCTTTGCCTTCATCTTCCTCTGGCTGCTTTCGGCGGGTCTTACCCTGCGCTTCTCTCCCTTTGCGGAGCGGGTCGGGCTGGACCTTCCCGATAACTATTCCTTTGTCGAGGACAGCGCCGAAAACGGCAAATGGAGTTTTATCATCGAAAATCCCGTACACTTCGTGGACGGTGACGGCGAGGCGTTGGATTACGTCTATCCCGGCGATATGGGGGTCTTTACCTTCACCGCCAGCAACTTTGTCGAAATGCCCGTCGTCTGTTCTTTTGCCTTTCTCGAGGACAACGATGCGGACATCGAGATGCGCTATATGCTGACGATGGACGGCGAATACCTCACCCCCGAAGAATATACCGATCACGAAGACTTTGAGCTCGGCAGTATCCTGCTGAAGCCCGGCAAGACGGCGGAATTCACCCTCTATTGGAAGTGGGTGGACGACGATGAGAAGGATACCAATTTCACCCAACAGGGCGGTGAGTATCAGATGAATATCGAGCTTATCGGTGAAGTCGCCTCCTCCGCCTCCTGAAAGGATATCCGTAAGCTTCCGGTGCGCGCCTGAAATGAGGTAACTCCCAAACAGCCTCCCTCTTGAGGGAGGTGGCGCGGTATTCGCCGCAGGCGATGCCGCGACGGAAGGAGTAGAGAAGCAACTCCCTCAGTCAAGGCATCGGCAAAACGCCGAATGCCTTGCCAGCTCCCCCGAGGAGGAGCCGAAAATGAGGATAGCCTCCCTCCTGAGGGCGCCTGAAATGGGAAGGGTTCGGCGGTTTGCGGGCATTCTCAACAAAATGGATCCAATATGAAGAAAACTCTGTACATTGCGGCGAAGGTGCTGCGCATCGCGATCATGGTGCTCGTGGGCATCCTCGTCGTCGTCAACGTCTATCTGCTCATCCGGCGCTATGCCTTCCACGACCCGACGCCCACCGTGTTCGGGATCGCCTCGGCAAATGTGGAAACGGGCAGCATGCAGCCGATCATCAACGAGGATGACTTCGTCTTTACCCGCGCGCAGGACAGCTACGCCGTGGGCGATATCGTCATGTATCAGACGACGGGCTCGTACGGCGAGACGATCGCCGTTACGCATCAGATCATAGAAATCGACGAAAACGGAAATTATATTACAAAAGGCGTCAACAATCAGGACGCCGACATCGACCCCGTCTCTCCCGAACAGGTGGTGGGGAAGGTCTTTGCCGTATGGCACGGCTTCGGGAAGGTCGCCGCATTTTTCCGCTCCCCTGCGGGCATCTGCGTGCTGCTCATTGCGGCCGTCGGCGTGTGGCTCCTGATCGACCTCATCCCGGGAGGCAAAAAGAAGGATATTGATGAGCAAGAAGCAGGCGAGAACAACTAAATGGAACTATCCGCTGATGCGGTATCTGAGTTTGCTCCTCGCGGTGACGCTGTTGTTTACGGGCGTCACTTTTGCACGCTTTGCGCTCTACCGCGATACGGGCATGGGCGCCGGCATCGCCAAGTTCGACGTCTCCTATACCATCGACGGCGTCAACTCTCTCACCTTCGGCAATCAGAGCTATTGGCAGACGCTGGCGGGCGGCTGGTATGCACAGGGCGGTTCGCGTACCGTTCGCGTCGGGATGTACAATAACAGCGATATCGACGCACACGCGCATACCCTCACGATGGAAGGCCCCGCCGAGTTTTGGGAGAACATCGCCCTGCAGCTCACGACCGTAAAGGAGGAGAGCGAATCCGAAACGGGCTATGCGGCGGGCGAAGTCGTGACGACGCAGTACGTCCTCGCCGATTTTCTGCGGGTGAGAGGGGACGGCGAAACGGCTGATGGCTCGACGAGCGGCGAAATGCACAACTATAAGTATGGTGATTATATCGATTGGAATGATCAAAAGGATGCCAACGACGCAACAGACGGCAAGTTCGATACCAAGTTCTCCGATGAGTTCGGCCAGCGCGGCAGCATCGAAGAGACCTTCCTGATGTCGGGCGGCATAGAGGCTACGGGCAAGGTGACGGCCGTGCGTCAACCGGCGCGGGATACCGCCACAGACTCCGCAAGCTCCGTCTTTGCAGAGCAAGATCTCACCATCACCATAACGGGGAGCAAGAGGGAAGTGCAGTACTCCGTCGGCTATGTGCGCAAAGAGGGCAACACGTCGCTGCCCGCATTCTATCTCGACTGCAAGAAGGAAGTTCCCTATTATACGATCGAGATCACGCTGCCCGACAATTATACCGAGTCGGGCGACGGCGATCCGTACTTTGTCCTGCACGGCAAGTCCGAGGCGAACGGCGCCGCCGTGAACGGCGAGGCGGACTCCGTGCTCGTCTTCCTCACCTGGACGAACTCCGTGTCTTCCGAAGATCTCAGTTCCGATCCGGACATTGCGCTTACGCCCGATGGTCTGGTAGCCGTCGCGTCGGAGGGCGGCAAATTCAACGGGGCCGAAGTCATCGGCTATCACTTCAACTACAACGACGTGCCTGCGACGCAGAACGGGCAGCCGATCGAAACCACCGTACGCATGAATAAGACGGTCGGCGAAACGGACATCCTTTGGGAGCATATCGCTTCGATCAGCTCGGGCGAAGGCGCCTATCCGCACCCGCTGAAAGCGCAGGAGGGCGAGGGCGGCTCCTACGTTTGCAGCGGCGATCCTGCCGTAACGATCGCGGCGGACGTTTTAGGAAGCGGAAAATACGACGGTACTTTCTCCGCTTCGGAATTTGAGACGACGAAATTGGGCGAACCGCAAGCCGATTACTGCGTCGCCGCCGAAAAGGGGTATGCCGTTCGGTTTAGCGTCTATTTCGAGCAGCACAGCGAACTGCCACTGCCCGAAGAGTCGGGCGCATGACCCTCGCAAAAGGAGGACGGGAATGACGCAGAAGATGCGCAAAACTTTCATCATGATCGTCATGGCGGCGCTCATCATCTGTCTGATGGCGGCGTCGCTTACCTATACTTTCACTTACGGGCTCTATACGGGCGGCAAGTTCGATTCCGATAACAGCCCGTACGACGACCTCATCGAATTTGTCGGCGCGCGCGAATATACGGTGCGTTCGCCCGAGGAGCTCATCCAGGCCATTGAGGACGGCTACTCCAACATCGTCATCTCGGAGGACGCCGAACAGCCTTTCGTCATCACGGAGGGCGTCACGGACGTCACGGCAAACCTCGTGCTCAACCTCAACGGCAATGTGGTCGTGCGGAACAGCCGCAACCCCATGCTCGACGTGCAGACCAACGTCTCCGTCGTGCTCGTGTACGATTCTAAAAATACGGGCGCATTCTACAACCCCGTCGGCAGCTCCCTGATGGCGAGCGGCGGCTCTCTGACGGTCGGCTCGGGCGGCTACGAGAGCGGCCCGCGCGCGGAGGAGTATGAAAACGGAACGGCTGCGGGCGAGCTGACTTCACAGCCTTCCGATGTCGCCATTTTCACAAGGGGCGGCATTACGTCTCCCGATGCTGTCGATCGGGCCAACCAGCTTTTTTATCAAGAGATCGAAGCTTCCTCGGGTCTCGTTCCTAAAACGACGGGCAGATACTATCAGGAGACGGCAGGCTCCGATTATGCTTTCGTTCCCCAAGATACCTTCCTTGTTTACACGGTAGAAGAAAACTGTTTTATCGGCGAGGGCACGTCTTCGGGGGGCGTCACATTCGAGGAGGGCAAGCTCTATGTCGATGCCGAGTTGGAAGAGGGCGGAAGCGGTACGCAGATCACCGCCACGGAGTTCAAGACGCCGCTCTGCGACGTCGCCTCCTGCGATTTTTATTACTACTATCCCATCGGGGATGATGATAATGACGGTTATGAAGATTACGCTGTCATCTACGGCTATTGGGATGTCATGAAGCTTGCGAGCAATGACGGCGGCACGGCGGAAAACCTTCGGGAAAAAGGCCTCGTTTATCCTTACGGCGCGGTGCGCATGGTGGAGGGCGAAGGCATCGTGCGCGGCGGCACTTTCTATAACCATTTCGACGTAGCCAATACCTACGGCATCTATGCGGAGGGCGGCAGGCTCTCCGTCTCCCGCAATACCGCGTTCGAGACGACCTTCTCCTCGGGCGGAGAGGGCGTCTGCATCCGAAGCAGCGGGGAGAGCGCAGAACTCACGATCTCGGGCGGCAGCTTCTCCTCCGAGATCGGCAACACCATCGAGATGCAGGGCGGCACCATGAACGTCACCGCCGGCAAGTTTACGAAGTCGGGCGGCAAAGGCATTGGCAGCGGCAGCGGGGAGGAGCAAGCCCAACAGCAGCGCGACAATCAAACCGCCATGATCGATATGCAGGGCGGCGAGTTGACCATCAATGGCAGCGACTCGAACTCCGTCACTATGACGGCACGCAGCGCAGTCGACGGCGACACGCTCGAAAACGTCTTCGGCATTCTCGCGCACAGCGGCGGCATGGTCTCCGTCGGCGGTTGCACGTTCGATATCAACGGCAACTATTCGGCGGGCGTGCTCTCTTACGACGGCACGATCAACCTCAACAATAATACCGTCATCAAGGTGACGGAAACGCACCCTGATAACAAGATCACTTCGGCAGGAGTGAGCTCGGAGCACGATACAACAAGCGCGTCGTCCACTTCGGCGGGTCACCCCATCAACATGAGCGGGAATGTGCAGATCGAATCCAACGGCCTCGGCATTACGGCGCGCGGCAAGGTCAATGTGGAAAGCGGCACAACGACGGTCACAACGGAGTGCGCCACGGGGATCGTCGTGAGCGGCGACGCGAGCGTGGCGGGCGGTGAACAGCAGGCAACGCTTACGGTATCGAGCACCGGTACGCTTTCCGTGGTGAGCACGATCAACTCAACTTTGGGTTGGGTCGATGCTCCCGGTCACGAGGGCACGGGTAGTACAAACAAAAACAACGGCGTCTATGTCGAGAACGGCTCGATCGACGCCTCGACGGGCACGCTCAACGTCACGCACACCGGCGTGGCGGGAAATACGCCCTCTAATACCGAGGGCGCGGCCACCAAGAGTTACGCCGTCTATGTGACGGGCGAAACGGCTTCCGGCAGTCAGACGACGGAGGTCAAGATCGGCGCGGGCGAAATTAAGGGAACAAACGCGGGCGGCGTGTATGTCGAAAACGGCGCGGTCTCGCTCGGCGCGTCGTCAAAAAACGTCACTATCAACACGGGCGGCTGGAATAATACCCAAGATCAGATCGTTTCCACGCAGGGAACGTATGCCTCGGCGGTGTATGCGAACGGCGGCACGGTGACGATGAACGGCACGATCACCATCAACTCTGCGGCGATCGGCATTGTCGCCACGGCGGCGGACACAGGCACGGGTACGGGCGCAGTCACGATCGAAAGTGGCACAACGACGATTAAAGCGTACCGTTCGACGGGCGTGTATATCCGCGGCGGCTCGTTGACAAATGATGGCACGCTCGACGTGACGAGTACGATTAAAAATTCGACGGGCGGAACCGCCAATACGGCTGCAGAGGCCTACAAATGGGCGGGTGCGGATATTGAAGACGATCTGAACAACAGCAACATCTACAACGGTGTGTTTGTCAACGGCGGGTCGTTGGAATCGACGGGCACGCTCAACGTCACCTTCACCGGCGTGCAGAATGCGGCTTTTAATACTGAAACGCAAGAAGGGAAGGTAAATACAAGCTATCTTAATCAGCAGATCAAGAGTTATGCCGTGAGAGTGGATAATGGTAATGCAATTATTGTTTTGGGCGAAATCGAAAATGGTGTCGGAGGCGGCGTGCTGGTCAACGGCGGCACGGTGGAGTTGGGTGCAGTTGATGCTGAGAATGATGATTTGATTGTGAGTACGACCGGCAGCAATTACGATGATCAGACGCACTATGTTACTGGCAATCAATGGCAATACGATTGGACTTTGACGGGCGGTCATGCGGTAGCGGTTGAAGGTGGAACGCTTAACATATACAGCGGAACATACACCGCTCAAATGGGAAATGGCATATTAGTGCGCAATCTTGCCTCGGATAGTACTCAAAATACCGTCACGGTCAAGGATGGCATATTTGAAGGTTATAACGGGAGTGGCCGAAGAGTTGGCCCCGGTGCTTTCTATGCCTTGAAGGTGATGGGCGGGCCTCTCACGCTCAATATCAATGGCGGTACATTTGGAAAGGCCTTGGTGAATGACGAGGTCCCCAGCACAAACGGCGGCGCTTTTGTCATGGGGAATCCCGATGCTAAGGAAAGGGCGACCGTAAATGTTACAAATGCCTCGTTTAATAGTTATAATTCGGATACGTTCGCGGTGTTCCGCTATGTTGATGTAAAGTTTAAATCTTCAGCAAGCGAAAATATATCCATGACTGTTACAAAGGCTTCAACCGATACAAATAATTACGCAGCTATCGGTGTGCAGAATGACTTCGTTTATAATAATGATAATCATCCTAATCGTGGTTCGACCATTACCATTGAAGATGGAACGTATAGCGGCGGTTTTGGTATATGGTATGGCTCGCCGATGGATAAGGTCAATATCTCCGGCGGCGAGATTACGGGCACTTCGGATGGTATCTTGTATAGTGCGAGTGGTGCAGTCGAGAACAGCTTATCCATTTCGGACGGCACGATTACGGGCAATATAGGGCTGAATTTGGCAGGGGCGCCCGCTGCTTCAGGTGCGGTCACGATCTCGGGCGGCAAGATCACGGGCTCAAGTCATGGCGTATATTATGGCGCAAGTGGAGCCGTAAACGACGGCCTACTTATTGAAGGCGGTACGATAACGGGTAGTAATGGTTCAGGCTTGTATTTTGCAGTTAATCCTTGGCAAGACGGAGGAACAAACAATGTGGCAATCGTCGGCGGAACATTTAATGGGAAACCGGAAAAGAAAGGTTCAAATCTAAACCCGTTTTATATAAATGGTGCAATTAGTGCACCGAGTAGCGGAGCAACAAATATAGATTACAGTGGTCTTGGGAAACAGATTCGTCTTGGAGATATTCTTAAAACACATACGGGTGACGGAAAGGTTGGATATGTGAAAGAGAATCTAGCTTGGAATGGCAATACACCATTAGGAGACAATTATAATTATTCTATTGCGGTTACTGTTTCAAGCTTGAGCCAAGTAACGATTATTCCATAATAACTAATGATTGTAATATTTTCTCATTTTTGAATTCTGCTCGAATGGGGAAAGGCACAAATGGGGAATTGCGCCCTCAACCAAAAAATCTCCCGCGAGGGGGCAAAATCGGTTGCTTTTTTCGCCGATTTCCTGTAAAATAGCTCTTGCATCCCGAGGGCGCGGCTCTTTGCGCCCTCCCTCTTTGCAGAGATGGCGGAGCGGCTGAACGCGCACGATTCGAAATCGTGTTAGGCAGTGATGTCTACCAGGGTTCAAATCCCTGTCTCTGCGCCAAA
>CALVTT010000036.1 GCA_944363045.1 uncultured Clostridia bacterium
TCCAACGAGCCCTACAAAATCATCCTTCCCGAATAATTTTCACTCTCTTTCGCTTGACTTTTCATAGCTGGTCTTTTCATCGGCCTGGGGGATGAGCTCCACATTATAGATGACGACCTCTTCTTCCTCGATCTGAAGGCGGTGGAACAGATAGGCGTCTAAAAAAATGAGCTCCCCCTGATGCACGGCGATCTTTACGATCTTCTCCGCTTCCGCGTCGGATGCGGAGCGCATGATCTCGACGTTGAAGTTGCCCTTGGCGGAGTACATCATCTCGAAATAGGAGTGATTGTGCATGCCCATATAAAAGGATGGCGTGAATTTTTTGATGTAACACGACATGGGTTTGAGCTCGCGGTTGCCGATATCTTTGAAACGGATCTCTTTCATATCCTTATTTTAACACAAATGTTACGATGAATCAATGGCGGGAAGGCAAAAAGTAAAGCAATTTCCACAAATATATATAAGGTGTAATGAAATAAATTTGGATAATTTCGTAAAAAGGGGTTGTCGAGCACGGGGGGGGGTGCTATACTTGCCATGCGTTGGATGTTAGAAAATAAAAAAAAATATGATTTTCTAACAAAAAAAATAAAAACGGAGGAGGAATTTATGACAAATTTACACAAAAGAGTGTCGGCTGTTACGCTTTTGGCGGCTTTGACCGCGATGGCGGCAGGCTGCGTTGCAGGACTTGTGCCCCGTTTTGCAGATGCAGAAGCGGCAGAACTCGCTCCGATCGCCAAGTATGAATTCAAGGACGAAACCAACTTCGGCAAGGACAGCATGGGCAACTATGATATGTCCTACCGCAACTTATGGTTAGAAGGCGGCACCGGGCCGCTCCTCGACAAGGGCACGCTCATCGAAGGCGGCGGCGTAGAGTTCAACGGCGAATTTTGCGTTGCACAGGACGCAAACAACAACATTTTCTCCGATGTCACCGCTTTTACGCTTGCCTTTGAGCTTAAGACGTCCGCAGCGGCCGGGGCATGGACGCATTACATCGGCGTCGGGAACGGGGCGCATGATCTTGCAGTTGTCTCCCGCGGCGGTGGTACCGAACTTGCCGGTTTGGGTGCGCTCAATACGGAAAATGCGCAGCTCGGTACGATTTGGGGGACGGCGATCCTCAATACGACGCAAGATGCATTCACGAAGATCATCATCAGCGCACAGCCCGGCGGACAGCTCCGCACCTGGGTCAACGGAACGGAATTTATCGATACGACCGAATGGAAAATGCCTGCCGATCTCCCCGTCGATTGGAGCACTTTGGATACAAACAGCACGTTCTCCATCGGCGCAAATTACAATGGCGCGGCGGCATATCCCGCCATCGGTGCGATCAAGAACGTGGTTTTCTATGACTTCGCAATGGATGCGGACTGCGCGGCGGCGTACAACGCGAACGGCAAAGTGACGGCGGATGACGTGAAAGGCATGACGACCATCACGGGCCTTTCGGTTACCGAGCAGTCGTTCGGTGAAAACGATCCCACCAAAATCACCCTGTATGCGGGGATGTCGGCGGAGGATATGCTCGCACAGATGAATGAAGCCAATGCGGCAGTCACGCTCTCCGACGGATCGACGGCGACAGCGCCTGTCACCTGGACGAGCATTACGCTCACGGATGGCACCTATTATGCGAATGGCACGGTAGATACCGTAAAGCTCGGCTATGCAAATGTGTGCGGCAGCACCGTTAGCTTTGCGCTCGATGTCGCCAAGATCGAGAATATCGGCGAACCGCAGTTCGAAGGCGAGGTGACGAAGGGAGAACTTCTCGACAGCATGACGGAAGAGGAGATGCTCGCGCTCATCAACACGGCGGCCGTTACCGTTACGCTCCCCGGCGGCGCAACCGAGGAAGTCACCGTCACATTCTCGCGCATTGAGGGCAACATGGGCGTCTATACCGCCTATGCGGACGTCCTTCTCAACGGCGCGGCGGTCGGGACCGTCTTCGTTCCCATCGATGTGACCGAGACCGGCGAGGGCGATATGCAGGAGCTTTTGCCCGTCGCCAAGTACGAATTTGAAGATGCCTCCAACCCCGGCAAGGACAGCATGGGCAACTACGATCTCGGCCTCGTTGCAAAAGAAGGCGGCGACACGAGCAATCCCTGGAAGACGGGTACGATCGAAAACGGCGTGATCTACATGGACGGCACGGATATGCTTGCCTGCGCGGCGATGAACGACGTCGGCGACAACCTGAACAACGGCTTTACGCTCAACTTCCAATACCGTCAGGACGGGGCTCAGCTCAATCCCTGGAATACGCCGGTCGGATTTGGGTTCAACGATTGGTCTGTCAGCACGGTGTGCAGCTTCCGCGTGGAAGGCGGCTATAATCATCTGCGCGTTGCAGGACACGGCGGCGTTGCGGAAGGGGACGGGAACACCTTCTACGGCCCCATTGTGGTGCAGGACGGCACGGACAGGATGCACAATGTGACGCTGAGCGTCCGTCCCGGTGAAAAATTCAACGTCTATGTGGACGGCGCACTTGCCTATTCGACGGACTGCCCCGAAGGTTGGAACGTGACGCATTCCAATATGGCGTTCTCGATCGGCGGCGAGTGCGTCTGGGGCAACGGCTACAATTCCTTTAAGGGCTGGATCGACAATGTCAGCATCTACAACTTTGCGCTCAGCCTCGAACAGTCCAACGCATATTGGGAAAAGGGTAAATTGACGGTCGGCGACATGAACGGCGAGATCATCACCTCCATCGCCGCGACGCCCAAGTTTGAAAACGACGAAGTGACGAACGGCAATCTGACCGACAGACTGAGCAACACGCAGGCGGTCCGCCGCGTCAATCCCGCTACGGTGGACGCCGTATTTGAAAATGAAGATACGATCGCGCTCAATGTCACCTGGCAGGGGTTGGAGCAGGACAGCGATGGCAAGTGGTACATCGTGGGCGTCGTCGATCCCAGCGACATCGGTTATGCGACCCTTTTGACGACGGCACAGGAAGTACGGCAGGAAGTCGATGTGGAACGCGTGGCGCGTGCAGTCAGCGTGGCTTCGGACGTCAAGAACGGCTCCGTTACGGCAGATAAAGAGGAGGCTTATCTCGGTGAGACGGTCACGTTTACCGTAACGCCCGACGAAGGCTACGAGGTCGACAGCGTGACGGTCAACGGTGAAGCGCTTGCGGCAAATGCTGACGGGACCTATACCTATACGGTGGAAGGCATCGAGGACGTCGAAGTCTCTGCTTCTTTCAAGGCCTCTTCGACCGAGGGCGGCGAAGGTGACGGCGAGGGTGACGGCGGCGGCGTTGCGGACACGGGCTGCAACGGCGGCTGCAGCGGCGGGCTCGCGAGCAGTCTCGGTATCGGCAGCGCGGTCATCATTGTGGCATCGGCAGCAGCGGCGATCCTGTTCATCAGAAGAAAAAAGGACGATAAGCACGAATAAGGAGGGTTTCCATTGAAACAGACGAGAAAGAAATGGCTTCAGATCGCGGGAATTTTCAGTATGGCGGCGGCGATCACGATCCCGATGGCGGCGTGCGGCCCCGTGGCACCCGATGACGATGCCCCCTACGAGCCGCCCGAAGAATGGCACGAGGAAGTGGTGGACAGCATCACGATGTTCTGCAACGATTGGGAACAGTTCAACAACGGTGCGGCCGTCAGGAGCCCCGTGTATAAGGAACTCGTCAAGGCGGCAGGTACGGAGCTGAAAGCAAAGTCGACGGGCAATGAGACATACTATTCCCAACTCGATCTGATGCGCGTGGAGCAGCAGCTTCCCGAGATGTTCATCATCGACGGGCCGACCAATCCCGAGCTGTACCGCGGGCTCATCCGCGACGGCGAGGTCATTCCCATTACCTACTACGTCAACGAGAATACCAAGGACAAGTATCCCTATCTGTATGAGTATCTTGAGAATTTCTCGTACATGAAGACCAACCTGTCCTATGCGAAGAATGAGATCTGGTTCATCCCCGTTAAGTGGACGAACGAAAAGTCACTCTATGTAAGAAGAGATTGGATCCGCAATCTCAATAACAAGATCGACGAGATCCTTGTGGCTGACGGCGTTGTATCCGATGTGTCGGAGGTGACGGACGAGCTGCGAGCAGAATACCGCTTCAGCGAGGAGGGCCCTGCCGATCTCGGGGAGTTTTACCGCCTTGCCCGCGCGTTCACGCTGTATGATCCCGACGGGAACGGACAAAAAGATACCTACGGCTATGTGACGGAAGAAAACCGTGACATGGATTCCTGGCTGCACGTCGCTTACGGCAGCCCCTGGAAGATGTGGGTCGCGGACGAGGAAGGCACCTATCACAATACGGTGACTTCGGACGGTTCCATGCTCGCGACGTCGCTGCTCAACAAGATGATTTCCGAAGGCTACATGAGCCGGGAAGTCGGCATCAATACGGTCGGCAACAAGCAGGACGCCTTTGCGATGGGCAAAGCGGGCATGATGTACGCGCACAATTGGTATAATGTCATCAGTGCGAACATGATGAGCGCCGTCAACGGGCTTTCGATCGAAGGTGCGCGCGACAGGATCCTCATCTGCGATCCGTCCGCCGGCGCCAACGGCAGCTTCGGCGGCCAGGGCGATGTGTATTACTATCGCGGGTGGTGCATCCGCGAGGGCATGAGCGTGGAGCGGCTCGAAGCCTGCCTCAATTTGATGGAATATCTGCACAGTCCAGAAGGCATCGAGCTTGTGACGTACGGCGTGTACGGCGAGCATTGGGAATGGGTGAACGATGAAGTCGGCGGCGAGCGGGTGACGCTCTGCGAACCGGACGGACAGGGCTTCGTGCAGGAGCTGCGCTGGACAGATTATGCGGCGTTTGCAAGCTATCTTACCTATACGCCGCCCGAAGCTAAGGCGCTCCTTACGAACGGCGATATCCTGGTCGAGCGCGATTCTGCTTCTGCGGCGACGATGATCATCTCCGATTATCCCGATCTGTACACCGAATCGATGATCAAGTATCAGGCGGGTGCGTATGACTTTTTCGACGAGACCGTCCTCACCATGATCACCAATTCTTCTTTGACGGCAGATTGGACGTTCGACGCCAAGACATGGAAGACAGATTGGAAGGAGAAGATGTATTCTGTGAGCGATGCGATGCGCTCCGCCTGGGATGATTTTGCCGCTCAATACATGGATGTCTACTACGGCAGCCTCATGGAGCAAGAGTACAACGAGGCAGTAAAGTCAGGAAATATGGTCAAGGTCGGGAAGATGCCCGACTGAGCGAAGTATGCAGCGGGAGCCGGGATTTGTTCCCGGCTCCGATAATAAAACTCAAGATCAGGAGGTCAGCATGAAAAAACTTTTGGCGTGTATCTGTTCGGCGGTCTTGCTGCTCTGCGCAGCTGCAGGCTGCACTCCCGCAGAAAAAGAGCCCGATGACAATGGGGGAGATGAAATGATCGACAGAACAAAACTTGCACAAATCTCGCCTACGGTTTATAATGTCGATGAGATCGTCACGGCAGAGGAGACGGAAGCCGGCGATGTTCAGAGCTGGCAGGCGCAGGTGTTTACGTCTAACGGCGGCAACAACGATATGCCCACAAAGAATGCGGTCATACACAGCCCCTGGCATACGCTTGAGATCAACGGCACACAGGTGCCCGTCTATACGGCGCGCTGCGGCAAGGGCTCTCATTCCTTTGCATGGGTGGACGTCATCGATCATCAGGACGATTTCATCCTTGAAGTCAAGCTCACCATGCACAGGACGTACGCGCAGTGTGTCGTGCTGCCCGAAAGCAGAGGGGTGAACGCTTCCATCGACGGGAAGAACATCACGTCCTACATCAAGGCGTACGGGTCTTTCACTTATACCTTTGCGACCAATGAAAATGCGAAAGTGACAGACCCTACGATGACGCCTCTCACCATCATGGTCACCAAAGAGGAAAAGCTCGAAGTACCCGTGGGATATGACGTACAGTACATCGAACCCGGCTATCACGAAAACGATGAGCTTGAATTTACCGATGAGTATATGTATTACGTCTTCCGTCCGGGCCTGCACGAGATATGCAGCATCAATGTGCCCGCAAACAGCGTGCTCTGGCTGGAAAAGGGCGCGTACCTTAAATGCAGCGACCGCCTGCTCGATCCCGATGATCCCGACGGCGGCTATAACACGCAGACGGCGATCCATATGCAGGACTGCGAGAACCCGCAGGTGCGCGGGCGCGGCTTGCTTGATATGGGCGAGGTGCTCGGCGGCGACGGCAAGTACAAGCACGTCGTCAATGCGACGCGCTGCGTCGGGCCTGTTGTGAAAAATTTGACGATCATCAACGCCGATACCTGGACAATGTGCTTCTATAACTGCGACGAGGCACTCATGGAGGGCAATCTTCTGCTCGCTTATAGGACGTACAGCGACGGGCTCATGATGAGCGAATGCCGCGACAGCGTCGGAAGATATAACTTCGTGCGCACGGGCGACGATGCGATCGAGTTCAAGGGCACGGGCTGGGGCGGCGCGGCAGTCGGCAGCAACTGTGTCTATGAATACAATGACTGCTGGACAGACAAGGGCAGCGGCTACTGCTTGACTTGGGAATCGGCGTGCGATATGGAGAACATGACCTTTCGCAACAATTCCGTCGGTTTTGCCCAGCCCACCTGGAGCAACGGCAATAATGCGCTCGACTGCCGTCTCGGCACGGATGCGCAAACGCGCTGGGGGGATGTCGTGTTTAAGGATATCGAGATCTATCATGTGATCTCGCCCAACGTCATCATCACGCATATGTCGGGAATCGGCGCCATCCTTGACAACATCCTGTTTGAAAACATCACGGTAAAATCTACCGAGCTCGGCGTATTTGCCTATACCATGACTCTCAGCGGGGGCGGTTCCATCTCTAATATCCAAATCAAAAACTATAACTTCTGCGGAAGGCTCATCACTGCCGAAGATATCGAAGATCCCGCCGTCATCAATATTGAGGGCGTGCTTGACCCGAGCCTGACGATCTCTTGACGTGAAAAGGAGGACAAAGCATGGAACGGAATGCAGAACAGGCGCAGCCTTCGGTATGTGAGCCTGCCCAAAACGCACTTCCTGTAAGCGAAGAGAAGGCGGGGAAGAGTGCCCCGCGGAAGAAGAAAGATCTGTGGCGGCGGATCGTTCGCAGCCGCCACATTTATCTCATGCTGCTCCCCGTCGTGCTCTTTTATATCATCTATTGTTATGTGCCGATGTACGGCGTCGTGCTCGCCTGGAAGGAGTGGCGTCCCAAGTTCGGCATATGGGGCAGCCCATGGATCGGCTGGGAAAACTTTGAAACGCTCTTTGCGCAGCAGCAGCTGACGCGCGCGATCAAAAACACCGTCGTCATCAGCCTGCTCAAACTGCTCATCTGTTTCCCGCTGCCCATCCTGTTTGCGCTGCTGCTCAATGAGATCACGGGAAGGCGGTTCAAGAAGGTCATCCAGACGTTCATGTATCTGCCAAACTTTATTTCCTGGGTCATTCTGGGCGGCATTGTCAAAACGCTGCTCTCCATGGACGACGGGCTCATCAACAACATTATCGCCGCGTGCGGAGGGGAGAGGGTCTCTTTCCTGACTGACCCCGATGCTTTCTATTGGATCCTCATCCTATCGGAGATATGGAAGGGAACGGGTTGGGGAACGATCATCTATACGGCGGCGATCACGGGGATCGATCCCACGCTCTACGAAGCCGCCAAGATGGACGGCTGTACGCGGAGCGGCTGCATCTTCCGCATCACCTTCCCCATGATCCTGCCCGTGTGTACGGTCATGTTCATCATGCAGCTGAGCAACATCATGAATGCAGGGTTTGACGCCGTGTACAACCTCTACAACAGAAATGTCTTTGAAACGGCGGATATACTCGACACCTATGTCTACCGTCTGTTTACGGAGAGCTCGGGCGGAAACGGGTATGCGCTTTCTACGGCGGTCAATCTTTTCAAATCGGCGATCAATTTCTGTTTCCTGATCGCGGGGAACATCATCACGAAGCGGATCAACGGCTACAGTATGTTTACGATCGACTGAGGAGGACTTTATGAATAAAGCTGAAAATCCCGAATATTGTGCCAAGATCGTTGACGGGAAAGTGACTTATGTCAAAAAACACAAAATGACGCCCTTTGATATAGCGCTTTATGTGTTTTTCGGACTGTTCGGACTATTGTGCATCTTTCCCGTCGTCTATCTGTTTCTCCTGAGCTTTGCTTCAAAGGCGGACTATCTGCAGGCGGGCACGACGACCGTCATCGTCCTTCCCTTCCACTTCAATTTTGAAAACTATAAAGTCACGCTCTATCAGGATAACATCCTGCGGGCGTTCGCCATCTCCATTTTTGTGACGGCGGTCTATGTAGTCTATTCGCTCGTTCTTACGTCGCTGGGTGCCTATGCTTTCACAAAAAAGAATGTTCCCGGGCTCAAGATCTTCTTCTATCTCATCGTATTCACGATGTTTTTCGGCGGCGGGCTCGTGCCGCTGTATCTGACCATCAGCGATACGGTGGGAACGGACAATCTTATTAGCCTCATCATCCCGTTCGGCATCAATACGTTCAACATGATCATCCTGCGCAACTTCTTCAATCAAGTGCCCGAAGACATTATCGATTCCTGCCGCCTCGATGGCGCGGGGGAGTGGCGCATCCTCTTTTATTTCGTGATCCCGCTTTCGAAGGCAGGGATCGCGACGATCATGTTGTACTATTTGGTGGCAAAGTGGGATGATTGGTATTGGCCCTCCATCCTGCTCGCCAACAGCAAGGAACTTTCCCCGCTTGCGCTGAAGATCCGCGAAGGGCTCAATAATGCCCGCGGCGAAGGGCAGGGCGGCGGCTGGGATCCCACGCGCGTTTTTGAGCAGGGCTCCAATGCCGCGATGATGATCATCGGGCTCCTTCCCATCATGGCGATCTATCCCTTCCTTCAAAAATACTTTTCAAAGGGCGTCATGGTGGGTGCCATCAAGAGCTGAAAATCAAGGTCAGCCGCGTTTAGCGGTACGGGAAGATATATGGTCACGATCGACAAAAAAATATATTCGTTTGGAGATATGGTCGCGGTCTTTGCCACGATCGAAGATGTAACGCAGTTTCTGCTCGTGCCTAAGGGGGACGAGGATGCGCTCGTCGATGAAAAGCTTGCGGGGGTCAGCCCGCTCGGATGCAGGATCGACAACGAGCCCATGCTGCACATCGCCCTTTCGGGCGACGGATTTGCGCGCGATTTTACTTCCGGCACAACGCTGCGCAATTCGGATACCGCGTTTTCGCTTCGCCTCGTCTCGCAGGAACTGTCCGAGACGGATGAGGCAGTCGCCCTTGTCTCCTGCTTTGAAAACGGGAAGGGACTTATCGTAAGGCAGCATTTGCGCCTCGTACACGGGCAGCGCGCGATAGAGGTCTATAACGAACTTGAAAACACCGGTGAAACTGTCACGGTGGAGGCGTTCCCGAGCTTCAACCTGTCTTGTATTTCTCCGTTCAGCCGCTTTCACGACCCGAGCAGGATCGTCCTGCATAAGCTCTTGAGTAATTGGAGCGGAGAGGGGAAACTGTACTCCGTCACGACCGACCGCCTTGCGTTTGAGCCATCGTGGTCAGGGCTTGGCATCCGCACGGAAAAATGGTGCCAGACGGGGACCATGCCCGCGCGCGGCCAGCTTCCCTTTGTAGCGCTCGAAGATCTCTCGCAGGGGATATGCTGGGCGGTCGCCATGGAAGCACCTGCCTCGTGGGTCATCGAAACGGTGTTCCGTAACGGAAATCTCTCCGTCGGCGGCGGCATGGGGGACTATCTTTCGGCGCACTGGCGCAAAGTCCTCCGGATGGGGGAGACGCTCTGCACCGATAAGGCCTATTTGACTGTGGTGCACGGAAACCTTAACTGTGCGTGCGACCGTCTCGTCAAGGCGTATGACGATCCGCAGGAATGTAAGCCTTTTGAATATGATCTGCCGATCCTTTATAACGAGTACTGTTATTCGTGGGCGGATCCTCATCTGGATGAATTGAGAAAGATGATCCCTGTGGCAAAGCGTCTCGGGTGCAGATATTTCGTCATGGACGACGGGTGGTTCCGGGATACATACGGCTCTGCAACGCGCGTCATCGGCGATTGGGACTATGACGATACAGTATTCCCCGACGGGATGCGGAAGTTCAGCGAGGAACTGCGCGCGTCGGGGATGGCGCTTGGCCTCTGGTTCGAGTTTGAGGGGGTGAGCAGGCAGAGCAAGATCTTTCGCGAACATCCCGAATATATGCTCACCTATGACGGGAAGATCATCGATCACCGCGGCAGGGCGTTTTTAGATTTTCGCAAGCCCGAAGTGCATGAATATCTTCGGAAAAAGGTGATCGGAACGCTCTTAGAAAACAAGATCGGCTATATGAAAGTCGATTACAACGAGAATATCGGTTTAGGCGCGGACGGTGCGGAGAGCTATGGCGAAGCCCTGCGCTGCCATATGCAGGGTGTGCTGCACTTTTACAGGGAGATCAAACGCGAACTGCCCGATCTTGTCTTAGAGATCTGTTCTTCGGGTGGGATGCGGCATGAGCCGAAGTTCCTCCGCCTTGCAGACATGGTCTCCTTCTCGGATGCGCATGAGAATGCGGGAGGCGTGAATGTGGCGTGCAATCTTCACCGCTTTATCCCGCCGCGTAAATTGCAGATCTGGGCGACCGTCCGCGACGATGATACGGAGGAGGACGTCTGCTTTACCGCAGCAAAGGCCATGCTCGGGCGCTATTGCCTCTCCGGCGATCTTGCAGGGCGTCCGGAGGTGATCATCTCCGCTTTGGAGCGTGCATCCGCCTTTTACCGTTCCATTGTCCCCATCATCCGCGACGGCGTCACGACGGCGATCGAAGACGGGGAGATCGGCTCCTATCTGAACGGCCGTGGGCGCACCTGGCTGATCAGGGATTCGGCCGACGGGCGCGAAAAGCTCGTCTATGCCTATGCGATCCAAGCGCCCGGAGTAGCTTTTGCGATCGAAGTCGGCGACTTTTGTGTAAAAGATCATTTCCATGCACCTGCCGATCTTACTTTATCGCACGGCGTTTTGAGTTTTACTTCGGGTGCCTGTCCTCTGTGGGGCTGCGTGATCTTGTTGAAAAAAATGCAAGGAGAAGAATAAATCATGTTTGCCGAAGAGATCAGGATCCGCGATCCGTTCATCTATCCGGAGGACGATATCTACTATCTTTTGGGAACGACGGGGAATGACTGCTGGGATCAGGGCAGTAACTTTTCCCTGTACACCTCCCGCGATCTCATAAATTTTGAGTTTGCGGGTTATTTGGTCGAAAAGGGCATTCTGGACGGCTATAAACAGCTTTGGGCGCCGGAACTCCATAAATTCCGGGGTAAGTATTATCTCATCGTCTCTCTTTTTCGGGAGGATAAACGTCGGGGGAGCATGATCCTTGTCGCCGACAGCGTGCGCGGGCCCTTCGTCCCGCTCACAGGGGAGTATATCACGCCGCAGGGATGGCTTTGTCTCGATGCGACGCTGTTTATCTTCAACGGAAAACCCTATCTTTATTTTTCCAATGAGTGGGTGGACCCGATCACGGCGGACGGGGACGGCTCGCTGTATGTCGCCGCACTATCGGATGATCTGAAGACGCTTGTTTCGCGCCCGAAAAAGATCGTGAGCGGAAAATACTGCGGGTTTTCCGTGGAGGTCCGTTCGGGGGATGCGGCGGGCTATGTCGCTGAGGGGCCGTACGCGGTCGAAGAGGACGGAAAGATCGCCCTCTATTGGTCAACTTTTTCGAAGGACGGCTACTGCGTTGCGAAGAGCATCGCATCCGATGTGTTCGGCGAATATACTTTTAAGAGAATGATCTTCGAACGCGACGGCGGTCATGCCATGGTGTTCACCGATCTCAACGGCAGGAGAAAGATCGCACTGCATCAACCGAACACTTCGCCCGACGAGCGCATGAAAGTGTTCGATCTCTAAGAGGCTCATCCTCGTCACAAATTAAGCGGGGAGCCGAGGCATGGAAATAGTGCATGGGCGGCGGGCGGGACAATTTGTCCCGCCCGCCGCCTTCATAAAATGAAGCGGCGGCGCACCGAAAGGTGCGCCGCCGCGTTCCTTATAAATTTGCAGGCTGAATTTGCCGCTTTATGCCCTCTTACGAGCGGTTCTGCTCGTCGACGATGTTGTCGGCGTGGTACATCTTGCGAAGTAAGGGCTTTTCGATCTTGCCTGTGGCGTTTCTCGGCACCTTCGCGAAGATGATGCGGCGGGGGCGCTTGTAGCGGGGGAGCTCCATGCAGAAGGCGTTGATCTCCTCCTCCGTGCAGCTGACGCCCGCGGGGGGCTCGACGATGGCGCAGGCGATCTCGCCGAGGCGCGCGTCGGGCAGCCCGATGACCGCCACGTCCTTGATCAAAGGGCACTTGCTCATGAAGTTCTCGATCTCCACGGGGTAGAGGTTCTCGCCGCCCGAGACGATGACGTCCTTCTTGCGGTCGACGAGGTAGTAAAAACCGTCCTCGTCCTGCCGCGCCATGTCGCCCGTCAGCAGCCATTCGCCGCGCATGACCTCCTTCGTCGCTTCCTCGTTGCGGTAGTAGCAGCGCATGACGCCGGGGCCCTTCAAGGAGAGCTCGCCCACTTCGCCGCGCTCGACTTCGGTGATGCCGTCCTCCCTGACGATGCGCACCTGCCAGCCATAGCCGGGGATGCCGATGGCGCCCACCTTCTCGAGATTGCCGATGCCGAGATGCACGGCGCCGGGGCCGATGGACTCGGAGAGGCCGTAGTTGGTATCGTACGCCTGCCCGGGGAAGTATGCCTGCCAGCGCTTGATGAGGCTCTGCGGCACGGGCTGTGCGCCGATGTGCATGAGGCGGAATTGGCGGATGTTGTAGTTGTTGAGTTTGAGCTCGCCCGAATCGAGCTTTTCGAGGATGTCCTGCGCCCACGGCACGAGCAGCCAGACGATGGTGCAGCGCTCGTTGGAGATGGCCTCCATGATGGTGAGGGGGGAGGTCCCGCGCAGCAGCACCGCCTTGCTCGCCGACATCAAACTTCCCATCCAATGCATCTTGGCGCCCGTATGATAGAGGGGCGGGATGAGCAGGAACACGTCGTCTCGCGTCTGGCGGTGGTGGATGTATTCGACCTGCGCCGCGTGCATGAGGGAGCGATGGGCGTGCAGAATGGCCTTGGGATAGCCCGTGGTGCCGCTCGAAAAGTAGATGGCGGCGTCGTCCTCGTCGGAAAGCTCTATTTCGGGCGCCACCGAGGAGTAGTTATTGACCTGCTGGTCGTAGCTCTCTGCAAAGGTGGGGACCATCGCGCCGCCCACAAAGAGCAAAATGCGGTTCTTGCCGATCTCGTCGGCGATCTCCTCGACGCGGCCGATGAATTCGGGCCCGAAGAGGAGGATGTTGACCTCGGCAAGGTCGACGCAGTATCTGATCTCCTCCGCCGTATAGCGGAAGTTGAGGGGAACGGCAAGCGCACCCGTCTTCAAGATGCCGAAATAGATGGGCAGCCATTCGAGGCAGTTCATGAGCAGGATGCCGACCTTGTCGCCCTTCTTGATGCCGCGCGCAAGCAGCATATTGGCGACGCGGTTGGCTTTTTCGTCAAAGACGCGCCAGGTGATCTCGCGCCGGTAATGGCAGAGGGGGTTGCTCTCGACGAGGGCATATTCGCGCCAGGTGCGGCGGCTCTTTTCCTGGATCTCGGGGTTGAGCTCGACGAGCGCCACGTCGTTGGGATAGACGGAGGCGTTGCGCTCCAAAAGTTGGGTGATGGGCATAAACTTATAAGGTCCTCAGTAAAGTTTGCGCTTATCGACGACGCGCACCGCCTTGCCCTCGCTTCTTGTGATGGACTTGGGCTCGACGAGGTGGACGTTGGCGGTGATGCCGAGCATGGAACGGAGGGCGGAGACGAGCTTTCTCTCCGCCGCCTTCACGGTGTCGAGATCGCTTTGCATATCCGCCTTTCTTTCCACATTGACATCGAGCGTATCGGTATTGTTGACGCGGTCGACGAAGATCTGATAGTTGGCTTCGTAGCCGTGGTTCAAAAGCACCGTCTCGATCTGCGAAGGGAAGACGTTGACGCCGCGGATGATGAGCATATCGTCGCTGCGGCCCAAAGGCTTACTCATCTTGACGAGCGTCCTGCCGCAGGAGCAGGGCTTTCTCGAAAGCACGCAGATATCTTTGGTGCGGTAGCGGAGGAGGGGGAAGGCTTCCTTGTCGAGGGAGGTAAAGACAAGCTCGCCCTTGCTCCCTTCGGGCAGTACTTCGCCCGTTTCGGGGTCGATGATCTCGGGGTAGAAGTGATCCTCGCAGATGTGCATGCCCGTCTGCTCCTCGCACTCGAAGGAGACGCCGGGGCCGGAGATCTCGGTGAGGCCGTAGATGTCGTACGCCTTGATGCCGAGCTTTCTTTCAAGCTCCTGCCTCATCTCCTGCGTCCATGCCTCGGCGCCGAAGATGCCCGCGCGCAGCTTGATCTGATCTCTGAGGCCCTTTTCCTCGATGGACTCGGCAAGGTACATGGCATAGGAGGGGGTGCAGCAGAGGAAGGTGGCTTGAAGATCGACCATGAATTGGATCTGACGGTCGGTATTGCCCGAGGAAGTGGGGATGGTGAGGCAGCCCACCTTGTGCGAGCCTCCATCCAGCCCCGGTCCGCCCGTAAAGAGGCCGTAGCCGTAGCTCACCTGCACGACGTCGCTGTTGTCGCCGCCCGCAGCCACGATGGCGCGCGCACAGCACTCCTCCCAGATGTCGAGGTCCTCCTGCGTGTAGAAGGCGACAACGCGCTTGCCCGTGGTGCCCGACGTCGATTGGATGCGCACACAGCGCTCCAGAGGGGTCGCGAGCAGGCCGTAAGGATAGGCGATGCGCAGGTCGTCTTTCGTGAGGAAGGGGAGGAGGCGGATATCGTCGAGGCTCTTGATGTCCTCGGGCGTCACGCCCTTTTCCTCCATCTTCTTGCGGTAGTAGGGCACGTTGTCGTAGACGTGCCTCACCTGCTTTAAGAACTTTTCGTTCTGCAGCGCGCGCATCTCGTCGCGCGACATGGTCTCTTCATGCGGCTGATAGTACTTTTGCATGGGTCTCTCCTTTTCTTTCCCTTATCCTTTGTTGTTTCAAGCGTTATTTTCGGAAGCTCTGCCGAGCTCGAAGGCTTTCAGATTGAGGTCGATGAACTTCTTGGGCACGCATTCGCGGACGGCCTCCTTCCAATCTTCGGCGTCGTAGTCAAAGTAGGAGGAAAGTCGGCCCAAAAGCACGATGTTGACGGCCTTCTCGCTGCCCGCTTCGCGCGCGAGGGCAAGGCAGTCAAAGGCATCGATCTTCACGCCCAGAGAGGTGATCTTTTCGGCGAGCCCTTCGGGGTACTGCGCCGCGCCCGTGATGACGGGCATGGGGTCGATCCTCTGCGTGTTGGTGACGATGACGCCGCCCTCTTTGAGGTATTCCGTCCAGCGGGCTGCCTCTAAGAGCTCAAAGGAGACGATGACGTCCGCCTCGCCCTTGTCGATGACGGGGGAGTAGACCTTATCGCCGTAGCGTACATAGGTGACGACGCTGCCGCCGCGCTGGCTCATGCCGTGCACTTCGGAGACTTTGACGTCGTAGCCGTATTTGAGGAGCAGATGCCCCAACAGTTTGCTGGCGAGCAGCGAACCCTGTCCGCCCACGCCCACGATCATGATATTTTTCGTCTGCATGGTATCCTCCTTACTTCCCGATGGCGGAGAACTTGCAAAGTTCCTCGCACACGCCGCAGCCGACGCACTGGGTGCTGTCGATGACGCACTTGCCCTCCCGCATACTGATGGCGGGGCAGCCGAGCTTCATGCACGCCTTGCAGCTCCTGCACTTGTCCGCCTCCACATGGAGGGGAGGGGCGTGCTTGACGTATTTGAGGAGCGCGCAGGGGCGGCGGCTGATGATGACGGACGCATCTTCCGCCTGAAGCTCTTCAAGCAGCACCTTTTCGGCGGAGGCAAGGTCGTAAGGGTCGACGACGCGCACGCGTTCAAAACCCATCGCGCGGCAGAGCGCTTCGAGGTCGATCTTGCCCGCGGGGTCGCCCTTGATGTTGTAGCCCGTGGTGGGATTCTGCTGGTGACCCGTCATGCCCGTGATGGAGTTGTCGAGGATGATGACGGTGGAGACGCTCTGGTTGTAGGCGATGTTGGCAAGGCCCGTCATGCCCGAGTGCATGAAAGTGCTGTCGCCGATGACCGCCACCGTCTTTTTCTCGCTCTCCTTGCCGAGCGCCTTATTAAAGCCGTGGATGCCCGAAAGGGAGGCGCCCATGCAGGTGGAGATATCGAGCGCGTTGAGGGGAGCGGTGGCGCCCAAAGTATAGCAGCCTATGTCGCCGAAGACGGTGAGCTTGTGCTTGGAAAGCAGATAGAACATCCCCCTGTGCGGGCAGCCCGCGCACATCACGGGCGGGCGGGGCGGCACAGCGTCTGCAAGCTTCTTGCCCTGAGGCACGGGACGGCCGAAGGCGGCGGCGATGAGGTTCTGCGAATATTCGTCCTCGAGGGGCAGGATGTTCTTGCCGATGACCTCGAGCCCCAGCTGTTTGCAGTAGTTTTCGATGACGGGGTCGAGCTCCTCGATGACGGCGAGCGCCTTCACCTGAGAGGCAAACTCTCTGATGAGCTTTTCGGGCAGGGGATGCACCATGCCGAGCTTCAAGACGCTGGCGCTGTCGCCGAATACCTCCTTCGTGTACTGATAGGAGGTGGAGGAGGTGATGATGCCGAGCTCTTTCCCGCCCCACTCGATGCGGTTGAGGGGGGAGGTCTCGGCGTATTCTTTAAGCGCCTTCATGCGCTTTTCGACGTCGTAGTGCCGCTTCTTGGCGTTGGCGGGCATCATGACGTTCTTTCTAATGTCCTTGACATAGGGCCTGACGGGGGGCACGACGCGCTCGCCCGTTTCGACGACGCTCTGCGAGTGCGCCACGCGCGTGCACATCTTGATGATGACGGGCGTATCGAACTGCTCGGAAATTTCATAGGCGGCTTTGGCGAATGCGAGCGCCTCGGCGCTGTCCGCGGGTTCCAGCATGGGCACTTTGGCGGCTTCCGCATAGTGGCGGGAGTCCTGCTCGTTCTGCGAGGAGTGCATGCCCGCGTCGTCCGCCACGCAGATGACCATGCCCGCATTCACGCCCGTGTAGGCGATGGTGAAGAGGGGATCGGCAGCCACGTTGAGGCCGACGTGCTTCATGCCGCAAAAGCTCCTCTTTCCCGCCATGGAGGCGCCGAACGCCGCCTCCATGGCGACCTTTTCGTTGGGCGCCCATTCGCAGTACAGCTCGTCGTACTTCGCCGCTTCCTCGGTGACTTCCGTGCTCGGAGTGCCGGGGTAGGAGGAGGCGACGCAGCAACCTGCTTCATAGAGGCCGCGCGCGAGCGCCGCATTGCCCAGCATCAGTTGTTTGCTCATAATTTTGCTCCTTCAAAGATCTTGCGCGCGCCTTGTGGGGCCGATGGCCGCCCGCGGCGCGAAATGTTACAATTCCAAAAGTTTTCTTGCGTTGCCGCCCAATATGGCAGCCTTTTCCTCGTCGGATAACTTGCAGCTTTCGATGAGCCCGATCTGCTCCTTATGGTCCGACCACGGGCTGTCCGTGCCGAAGAGCACGCGCTCCGCGCCGAACGCTTTTACAAGCGCGGTAAATTTTTCCTTCGAGAGCTGTTTGACGCGGCTCTCTTTGGGGAAATCTTCCTGATAGGCGACGGTGCCGAGCGAGAAGGCGGTGTCGAAATAGAGGTCGGTATCTGCAAGGTAGTCCTCGGCCTCCTCCCACAGCTGCCAGCCGCCCATGTGGGCGACGATGAGCTTTTTGGGCTGCACGGCCTCATATAAGAGGCGGGTCTGGCGGGGGGATGCCCACTCGCCGGGGATGCCGATGTCGATGCCTCCGTGCACAAGGGTGATAAGCCCGAGCTCCTCCGCACAGCCCACGATGCGCTGATAGCGGATGTCGTTGAAGGCGACCTGCTGATAGGCGGGGTGCAGCTTGACGCCCTTGAGCCCGAGTTCCTTGATGAGGCGGAGCTCTTGCTTATAGTTGGGCGTATCGGGGTGCATACCGCCGAAGGAGAAGACGTGCGTTTCCTGCGTGTGCTCGTTTACCTCGGCGGCGGCGCGGTTGATCTTCTCCGTCTTCAAGGGATTGGTGACGACGGGCTGGACGACTGCGAGCGAAACGCCCGCCTCCCTGATGCGTTCGGAAAGCCCTTTGACGGTGCCGTCCGAAAAGGAGTGGGTGTGACTGCGGCCTTCGAGCGAAGTCACCGTCTGATGTGCGATGGCATCGGGGAAGGTGTGGGTGTGGATGTCGATGATATGATGTTCCTGCATAATATTTCTTTGACGCTTTTCCAAACAGTATATCACATTTTTTCACAAAGGGGAAATGTTTGAGGGCCTCTTCCGCAAATTCAGACAATTTTTTTGCGCGAAGGGCTGTATTTTATTTGTAATTTTATGCGCGTTATGGTAATATCAATGGGAAAAATTGCAACTTAAGGTGAGAATATGCAGATCGCGTTGTATCTTGTCATGCTGGTCATTTTCTTTGGCGTGATGATCGCGGTGGGCTTCGTCTGCCGCAAAAAGGCCAAGACGTCGCAGGGCTTCATGCTGGGCGGCAGGAGCGTCGGCCCCTGGCTCACGGCGTTCGCTTATGGCACGAGCTACTTTTCCGCCGTCGTCTTTGTCGGCTATGCGGGGCAGTTCGGCTGGAAGTTCGGCGTCGCCTCCACTTGGATCGGCCTCGGCAACGCCGCCCTCGGCTCGCTGCTCGCCTGGATCGTTCTGGGGCGCAGGACGCGCGTGATGACGCAGCATCTCCACAGCTCCACGATGAGCGATTTCTTCGGCAAGCGCTATTTTTCGCCCGCCCTCAAGATCGCTGCCGCCGTCATCATCTTTATCTTTCTCATTCCCTATACGGCATCCCTCTACAACGGGCTCTCGCGCCTCTTTGAGATGGCGTTCCACATCGATTTTTGGATCTGCATCGTCATCATGGCGGTCCTGACCGCCGTGTACGTCGTCGCGGGCGGCTATACGGCGACTGCCGTCAACGATTTCATCCAGGGCATCATCATGCTCGTGGGCATCGTGGCGGTGGTGGCGGCGGTCATCGTCGGCGGCGGCGGTTGGGAGCAGATCTTTGCCGATCTCTCGCAAGTCCCCGCAGACAACGGCTCTGAACAGCTGGGCGTCTTCACCTCCTTCTTCGGGCCGGACGTGCTCTCCCTCTTTTTCGTCGTCATCCTGACTTCGCTCGGCACCTGGGGCCTGCCGCAGATGGTGCAGAAGTTCTATGCCATCAAGGATGAACAGGCGATCAAGAAGGGGACGCTCATCTCTACGCTCTTTGCGCTCGTCGTGTCCGGCGGCTGCTACTTCCTCGGCGGTTTTTCCCGCCTCTATCCCGAGGCGTTTGCTTCGGGCAGCTATGACGCCATCATCCCCGCGATGATCTCCGAGCTCTCGCCCTTCCTCATCGGGCTTGTCATCATTTTGGTGCTCTCCGCCTCCATGTCGACGCTCTCCTCGCTTGCGATGGCGTCCTCTGCGAGCCTCACCATCGACCTCATCTCGCCCGCGGCAAGGAAGCGGCAGAAGCCCCTCACGGACGGGCAGGAGGTGTTCACGATGCGCGTGCTCATCGTCGTCTTCGTGGCGATCTCGGCGGTCATCGCCATCGTGCAGTACTACGGCAATTTCAGCTTCATCGCGCAGATGATGGGCGTCTCGTGGGGCGCGCTCGCGGGAGCCTTCCTCGCACCCTTCCTCTACGGGCTGTATTGGAAGAAGACGACGAAGGCAGCCGTCTGGACGAGCTTTGTCATCGGCGTGGGCGTGATGGTGCTCTATCTTATCTATGACCTCGCGCTGAGCCAATTCTTTGCGCTCCCCGCCATCCTCGATTCTTCGCTCACGCTCGGCTCGCTGGTGATGATCCTCAACCTCATTCTTGTGCCGCTCGTCAGCCTCTTTACCAAAAAGCCGGACCAAGCACAGGTGGAGGAGATCTTCTCCTGCTACGAAAAGACGATCACCGTGCACGTTTCCACCGCCCTCAACGAGGCGGACAAGAAGTGACTTGTATCGTCGGCACCCGACAGACAAACGAGAAGGACCTGCATCGGCAGGTCCTTACTCTTATGGAAATGAAAACTCGCGATGGTCGCGGGGTCCTGTAGAGGCTAAAGCCGATGAAATAGACAAAAAGACTCCGATCATGCTAAGTGACTATGAAGAATATGCAAAACTAAATTTGAGTACGCTGAACGTTTTATTTTCTTCTTCGGAAGAGTGGATC
>CALVTT010000037.1 GCA_944363045.1 uncultured Clostridia bacterium
CAATAAGCCCTAAGCATAGGGCAAATTGGGGGAGCCAGCGCAGGGGAACCCTGCTCGGCTCAGTAGATTTCGGAAGCACGGCAACCGTCAACTTCCTTGCCTCCCTCCCCGAGGGAGGTACCCCGAAGGGGCGGAAGGAGTTTACCTCATTATAGCCTCCCTTGTGTAAGGGGAGGTGGCTTGCCGAAGGCAAGGTGGCTTGCCAAAGGCAAGACGGAGGGGTTGTAAAGCCCGACACCGTGGCTGAGGGAGTCACCACATTTTAAGCGCCCTCTCGAGGGGCGAGCAAATGCGTTCTTGCAAAGAGCCCGGTGGGCTCTTTGCCATTTGCGAGCTTGGAAACGGCGCATTGTGCGCGCCGTTTCCTGACCGAAGCGCGGTCTCTACCGCGCGAGACGCTGTCATGCCGTTCGGCGCAAGCGCCGACACCGTGACTGAGGGAGTCACCACATTTTAAGCTCCTCCTCGGGGGAGCTGGCACGGCATCCGAAGCTTGCTTCGGTGCCGTGACTGAGGGAGTCACCTCATTATAGCCTCCCCTGTGTAAGGGGAGGTGGCTTGCCAAAGGCAAGACGGAGGGGTTGTAAAGCGCCGACACCGCGACTGAGGGAGTTATTCTAAATCTCCGCCGCCCTGCCCGCCCCGCCATCAAATTTCCCACAATTTTTCAAATCGGCATAAAAACCGATTGACAAACTGCGGCAAAAATACTATACTCGTAAAGTCTAATGGTCATCGACGTTCGGAAATGCAATGCGGAAGGCAAGTACACGGGCACGCTCGACTTCGAGTTCGAAGGCGATGAAAGCCTCATCGACATCCCGTTTGTCACCTTCGCTTCTCCCGTCCATGCCGTCCTCGATTATGAGATCTACGAGGACAACAGCGTGGAAGTCAAAGGGGAGCTCTCCTTCACCTTAAAGGGCGCCTGTTCGCGCTGTTTGAAGGAGACGGAGCAGCGCATTTTATACGAGGCAGAGGCGTTCTTCGTTCCCCGCGGCGCAAAGGCAGAGGAAGAAGACTACACCTACCGCAACGGCATCGTCGACTTAGATGAATTTTTGCGCGATACGGTGCTGTTTGCGCTGCCGTCGGCGCTCTTTTGCGCGGAGGGCTGCTCGGCGCCCGAATACAACGAAGAGTAAAATAGGAAGAGAGGTGATAATATGGCAGTCCCCAAGGGAAAACAGTCCAAGAGCAGAACGAGCAAGCGTTTTGCAAACTATAAGGCAGCGGCTCCGACGCTTGTCGAGTGCCCGCACTGCCACGAGCTGAAGGCCGCGCACCGCGTCTGCAAGAACTGCGGCTATTACGACGGCAAGGAAGTCGTGGCGCAGAAGCAAGCCCAGGACTGAAATCGAACGATCAAAAGCGGACTGTGTTCACACGTCCGCTTTTTATCTATTTTCACGGATATCAGCCTCCCCTGTGTAAGGGGAGGTGGCTTGCCAAAGGCAAGACGGAGGGGTTGTAAAGCCCGGTGCCGTGACGGAGGGAATAAATTCCTTATTTTGACCTCCTCTTCGGGGAGGTGGCACGCTGTCCAACATTTATGTTGGCAGCGTGACGGAGGGAGTAACTTCCTTTTCTTGGCTCCCTCTTTGAGGGAGCTGTCGAGCGCAGCGAGACTGAGGGAGTCGCCTTATAATAAAAAGCGGGGGTAGGCAGCAACGGCGCTTCTCTCTACCGTGCCTGAGGGAGGGAGTTTTTGTCCGGGTCTTCTCATACCCCAAAATCAACAAATCATCAAGGAGAAAAAACATGGATAAATCAGCATTTTACGATCTTTCCTACGGCGTGTATCTTTGCACGAGCTGGGACGAAGGCAAGCCCGTGGGCTGCGTGGCCAACAGCGCCATGCAGATCACCTCTCAGCCCGCGACGATCGCCGTCAGCCTCAACAAGAACAACTACACGCACAAGGCGGTCACAGAGAGCGGCCACTTCGCCCTCACCGTGCTCGGCGAACACGCCGACCCCGCCCTCATCGGCACCTTCGGCTTCCGCACGTCCAAAGAGTTCGATAAGTTTGCTCAAACTTCTTACGCCGTGCGCGGCAAGCTGCCCGTGCCCGACGGCGGCATTGCCTGGTTCTCCTGCAAGGTCGTCTCCACGATGGACACCTCCACCCACACCGTCTTTTTGGGCGAGGTGCTCGACTGCGGCAAGCTCCGACCCGACGCGCCCATGACATATAGCTACTACCACAAGGTCTTAAAGGGCAAGACGGCGAAGAACGCGCCCACCTATCAGGCGGAGGAGCCCGCCCAAACCGCTCCCGCCCAAGCGCCCCAAGCCAAGTGGGTATGCTCGGTCTGCGGCTACGTCTACGACGGCGAGACGCCCTTCGAGGAGCTCCCCGCAAGCTGGACGTGCCCGCGCTGCGGCGTCGGCAAGGAGTTCTTCCACAAGCAATAAAAAAGCGCCCGCTCCCCGCAAGGGGAGCATTTTTTTGCGCAAAAACGCTTGACAAATAGGGGGAGGGGGTATATAATAGACATACCCATAGGGGGTATATTACCGACGTAAGGAGAAAGACGATGGCAGACTGCTGCAACAGCGAGGAGAGGAAGACCGTCCGCAGCGAGGAGGAAAAGAGGGCGATAAGATCGCGCCTCAACCGCATCGCAGGGCAGCTTCAGGGCATCGGGCGCATGGTAGAGGAGGACCGCTACTGCGACGACATCCTCATTCAGCTCTCGGCAGTCGATAAGGCGGTCAAGAGCCTCGCCGCATTTGTTTTGGATAACCACGTCCACACCTGTCTCATCCGCGACATCCGCGAGGGCCGCATAGAAGTCGTCGACGAGATCGTCGACCTCTTCAAAAAGTTTAACTGACCTCCCCTTACTATAAGCGCTCTCTCAAGGGGCGAGCAAATGCTTTCTTGGCTCCCTCTTTGAGGGAGCTGTCGAGCGCAGCGAGACTGAGGGAGTCACCACATTTTAAGCGCCCTCTTGAGGGGCGAGAAAGCGCTTTCTTGGCAAAGCCACGGTGTGGCTTTGACCGCTTTCGAGCTTGGAAATTTCCCATTGTGGGGAAATTTCCTGACCGAAGCGCGGTCTCTACCGCGCGAGACGCTGTCGCGGCATCCGAAGCTTGCTTCGGTGCCGTGACTGAGGGAGTAAATTCCTTTCCTTGCCTCCCGTGGGGGAGCAAAGGCACCTATTCCCTTGCCTCCCTCCCCGAGGGAGGTGTCTGCGAAGCAGACGGAAGGAGTCGCCTTATAATAAAAAGCGGGGTAAGCGGCAACGGCGCTTCTCTCTATCGTGACGGAGGGTGTCACCACATTATAAGCTCCTCCTCGGGGGCGAGAAAGCGCTTTCTTGGCAAAGCCACGGTGTGGCTTTGACCGCTTTCGAGCTTGGAAATTTCCCATTGTGGGGAAATTTCCTGACCGAAGCGCGGTCTCTACCGCGCGAGACGCTGTCATGCCATTCGGCGCACGCGCCGATGGCATGACTGAGGGAGTCGCCTTATAATAAAAAGCAAGATATGCGGAGAAGGCAGTTCTCTTTCCCGCTCTCACATCTCCAAAATAACACAAAGGAGTTATCATGGAAGAAAAGAAATATTCGGTCACAGGCATGACGTGCGCGGCGTGCTCCTCGGGCATCGAGCGCACCGTCTGCAAACTCAACGGCGTCACCTCCTGCTCCGTCTCCCTCATGGGGGAGAGCATGGACGTCACCTTCGACGAGAGCAAACTTTCAGACAGCGACATCCGCGCGGCGATCACGGCGCTCGGCTACGGCGCCTACGACTACGGCAAGGCGCCCGTCAAAAAGAAGAAGGGGCTCACGCTCAAACTGCGCTTTTTCCTCTCGCTCATCCTGCTCATTCCCGAGATGTATCTCGCGATGGGTCACATGATCGGTCTTCCCGCGCCCACGGGCTGGCTCAACTACGGCTTCCAGATCGCCCTCACGCTCGCCGTGCTCTGCATCAACTACCGCTTCTTCACGAGCGGCGTCATGGCGGCAGTCAAGCTCGTGCCCAACATGGATACCCTCGTCACGCTGGGCGCGGCGGCATCCTTCTTTTACAGCCTCGCCGTCGCCATTGCCTCTCCAGAAGGGGGCCACCTCTTCTTCGAGTCCGCCGCCATGATCGTCACCCTCGTCACTTTGGGCAAGTGGCTCGAGGACAGGAGCAAGGCGCGCACGGGCCGGGAAGTGGAGAAGCTCCTCTCCCTCGCGCCCGACACCGTCACCCTCTTAAAGGAGGGCAAAGAGGTGCGTGTGCCGCTTGCAGAGGTCAGACAAGGCGATCTTGTCGTCGTCAAGCAGGGCGGCTCGGTGGCGGTGGACGGCACCATCGTCGAGGGTCACGCCTTTGTCGACCAGGCGGCGATCACGGGCGAGAGCCTGCCCGTCGAACTTTTTGAGGGCGGCCGCGCGGTCAGCGCCTCCCTCGTTACGAGCGGCTACCTTGTCATCCGCGCCGAACAGGTGGGGGAGGATACCCTGCTTTCGGGCGTCATCCGCATGGTGCGCGAGGCGGGCGCTTCCAAAGCCCCCATCCAAAAACTTGCCGATAAGGTGGCGGCGGTCTTCGTGCCCGTCGTCGTCACTCTCGCCCTCATCACCTTCGCCGTCTGGCTCATCGTCACGCACGACGTCTCGCGCGCCGTCAACTTCGGCGTCAGCGTGCTCGTCATCTCCTGCCCCTGCGCCCTCGGCCTTGCCACCCCCGTCGCCATCATGGCGGCAACGGGCAGAGGGGCGTCGATGGGCGTGCTCTATAAGAACGCCGAAGCCTTGCAGCGCGCCGCCGACGTCAGGACGGTGCTGCTCGATAAGACGGCGACCCTCACCGAGGGCAAGCCCCAAGTCGTCGCCTTCGAGGGCGGCGAGGACAGTAAGCGCATCGCCTACGCCCTCGAAATAAAGCTCGATCACCCGCTCTCCCGCTGCATCGCCGACTACTGCGGCGGGGGGGAGAGCGCCGAGAACGTCGAATACCTCACCGGCCTCGGCGCGCACGGCTTCGTGAACGGGAAGGAGTACTTCCTCGGCAACGACCGTCTGATGAAGGAGAAGGGTCTTCCCTTCGGAGCATGGCAGGAGAAGTTCGACGCCCTCTCCGAAGCGGGCAGCACCGTCCTCTTCCTCGCCGACGGCGAGCGCATCCTCGCCCTCTTTGCCCTCGCCGATACCTTGAAAGAGGGCAGCCGCGAGGCGGTGAAGGAGCTCAAAGAGCTGGGCTGCACGGTGCGTATGCTCACGGGCGACAACAAAAAGGTCGCCGCGCACATCGCGGGCGAGGCGGGCATCGAGAAGGAAGACGTCTACGCCGAAGTGCTGCCCGAAGATAAGCTCAAAGCGGTCAACAGCTGCCGCGGGGAGAACGCCGCACTTTCCAAACGCGCCAGAAAGGGCGTCGCCATGGTGGGCGACGGCATCAACGATTCCCCCGCCTTAAAGGCAGCCGACGTCGGCTTTGCGATGGGCGGCGGCACCGATATCGCCATCGAGAGCGCCGACGTGGTGCTCGTGGGGAGCGACCTGAGGGCGGCGGTCAAGGCGCTCTCCCTCTCCCGCAAGACGATGCGCATCGTCAAGGAAAATCTCTTCTGGGCGTTCTTCTATAACTGCATCGGCATCCCGCTCGCCGCCGGCGTCTTCGCCTTCGCGGGCGTCACTTTGAACCCCATGATCGCCTCGGCGGCAATGAGCCTTTCCTCGCTCTTCGTCGTCACCAATGCCCTGCGCCTCGTGCGCTTCAAAAGCAAAAAAACGGGCACAATGCCCGCACAAGGAGAAAAAGCTATGACTAAGAAATTTAAGGTAGAAGGCATGATGTGCCAGCACTGCGTGGCGCACGTCAAGACGGCGCTCGAGGGCGTCGCAGGCGTCGAGAAGGCGGAGGTCGATCTCAAAAAGAAGTCCGCCGTCGTCACCCTCAAAGAGGACGTCTCCTCCGAGGCGCTGATTTCCGCCGTCACCGAAGCGGGCTACACCGCCAGGGAGGCATGAGGCAAAAATGCGCGTTCAATAGTGTGAAAACAGGCGAAAAACGTGCAAAAAGGCGCAAAAATAATGTGAAAATGCGCACTAAAAAGTGTGAAAAATGGCTCCCGACGGGAGCCATTTTTCAATAAACAACACAAAAGGAGGTGCGTATAGACGGTTTTCAGAGCAAAAGGGCGATGGCTGCCGCTGCGCCCGCCATGAAGGCGAGGCCCAAAAAATTGACGAGCCAGAAGTACCAATGGCGGGTCTTGTGGCGGAATAAGGTCATCCCCAGGAGCCCGCCGACCGCTCCGCCGAAAAAAGAAAAGCCCAAAAGTACCTTCTCGGGCACTCTCCACGCCCCTTTTTTGGCCTTTGCCTTGTCCGCGCCGTATAAAATAAACGTCAAGAGGCTGACGGCCGCATAGGCGATGAGGAGGATCAACAGCGGTTCCATAGCTCTATTTTACCGCAAGAATGCGCTTTCGTCAATACTTTTAGGAAAAATTTCACAAAACTTTGGTGCAAAGAGAGAAAAATTTCGACACAGAAGCCCCTTTCCCACATATGCGCAGGTGTTATCATAAAAAAAAGGCCGCATTTTTGCGGCAAAGGGGGTGTTTTTATGCAGACATTGCTTTTAGACCGCCGCACGAGCGGCATCGTGCAGGGCGGCGTGCCGCAGGGGGAGACGCTTTCGGGGCTCGTGCGCTTTTTCTCCGTCTTTGCCGATGCGACCCGCCTCAAACTTTTATCGGCGCTCGCCATCTCCGAGATGTGTGTCACCGACCTCTCGCGCGTGCTCTCGCTCAATCAGACCACCGTCTCCCACCAGCTGCGGACGCTGAAAGAGAGCGGCCTCGTGCGCTGCGAGCGTCACGGCAAGGTCATTTTCTATGCGCTTAGCGGCGGGATCGTCAACGACGTCCTCTTAAAGGGCGTGGAATTTTTGGGGTTTTAGCGGCATTTGCGGGTAAAAACAGGGCAAAATGGGGCAACAAAGGGGGTGTTTTGCGAAAAAATGGGGAAAAATGGCGTAAGCCCTTGAAAAATTTCGTCAGGGCGTGTATAATAGACTTGGATGAGTGTCATACAGGAAAAACTCAAACTTCTGCCCGACTCTCCGGGCGTCTATCTGATGATGGACGGCGACGGCGTCATCATCTACGTCGGCAAGGCGCGCGTGCTCAAAAACCGCGTGCGGCAGTACTTCCATTCCTCTCCCAAGCCCGCCAAAGTGCAGGCGATGGTGGAGAACATCGCCGACTTTTCCTACGTCGTCACCAACAGCGAGGTGGACGCGCTCTCCCTCGAAAACACCTTCATCAAGAAGTATAAGCCCAAATACAATATCCTTCTAAAGGACGACAAGACTTACCCCTACATCAAACTGCACACCAAGGAGCCCTTCCCGCATATTTCCATCACCCGCCGCATCCAAAAGGACGGAAAATACTTCGGCCCCTTCATGGGCGGCATCAGCTGCAAGGACATCGTGGATATCGCTGCGCGCCTCTACGGCGTGCGCACCTGCAAAAAATCGCTTTCAAAGCCCATGCGGCCCTGCCTCAACTATCATCTCGGCCGCTGTCCTGCCCCCTGCGCGGGGTATATCTCCGAGGAGGAGTACGCAAAGCGCGTTGCGGGCGCGGCGTCCTTCCTTGCGGGCAATTACGAGGAGGCGGAGGAGCTCCTCCGCCAAAAGATGCAACAATTTGCCGAAAACGAGGAGTTCGAGCTCGCCCTCGAATACCGCGACCGCATCGAGATGCTCTCGCGCTTGAAGCTGCGCCGCATCACCGCCATGCCCAAGGACGTGGAGGCGGACATCTGGGCGCGGGCGACGAACGGGCTCTATGGCGCCATCTGCGTGCTCGTCACGCGGCGGGGCATCATGCAGGGCAGCCGCACCTTCCCCCTCGAGGAGGGCGCGGGCGAGGGCGGCGAGAGCTTTTTGAGCTTCCTCATCCAATACTATTCCACGCACGAGCTGCCGCATGAGATCGTCACCGACGAGGAGATGGACGACGCGCTCTTTCAGGACTACGCCCGCGAGAAGGCGGGCAGAAAGGCGGAGATCGTGCGCCCCAAGCAGGGCGTCAAGCGCGATCTTCTGGATATGGCAGCCCGCAACGCGCGTGAATATCTCGATAAGTCCGTCTCCGCCATCGAACACAAGAACGACATGACGGTGAACGCCTGCAAGCGCCTTCAGGAGGTGCTCGGGCTCTCGCATTACCCCAAGCGCATGGAGTGCTACGATATTTCCAACATTTCGGGCGTCGACAAGGTGGGCAGCATGGTCGTCTTTACGGACGGCGAGGCGGACAAGAACGCCTACCGCCGCTTCAAAATAAAGACGGTGGAGGGGGCGGACGACTTCGCCTCCTTAAAGGAAGTGCTCTCCCGCCGCCTCTCAAAGCTGGGAACGGACGAGGAGGAGCGCTTCCCCAAACCCAAGCTCGTCGTCATCGACGGCGGCAGGGGGCAGCTCTCTGCCGTCAAGCAGATATTTGACGAGATGGGCATCGGGGACATCGACCTCATTGCCCTTGCCAAGCAGGAGGAGGAGATCTATACCCTCTCTTCCCCCGAGCCCGTACGCATCCCCCGCCGCGACTATGCCCTGCGCACCTTGCAGCGCATCCGCGACGAGGCGCACCGCTTCGCCATCACTTATTTCAGGAACTTACACAGCAAGCGCAACCTCTCCTCCGTCCTCGATGAGATCGAAGGGGTCGGCAAAGAGAAGCGCACGGCGCTGATGGAAAAATTCGGCACCATCGACAAGATCATGCGCGCCTCCGAGGAGGAGCTCAAAGCAACGCCCGGCATCGGGCCCAAGCTCGCGCATATCATCCGCGAATACTTCGAGAAATTATAACCTATGAATTACGATCTGTTTATCTCCGACTTCGACGGCACGCTCGTCAAGGGCGACGGCACCATCTCCGATCACAGCAAGGAGGTCATCGAGGAATACCGCCGCAGGGGCGGCATCTTCACCGTCTGCACGGGGCGCATGGTGCCCTCCATCCTGCCGCGGGCGGAGGAGCTCAACATCAAAACGGGCCCCGTCATCTGTTTTCAGGGCTCCGTCGTCTACGATATGGGAAGGCGCGAGGTCGTCTCGGCGGGCTATTTTCCGCAGCAAGCGGCGCTCCCCCTCATCCGCCTTTTGGAGGGCGAGGGGCTGCACATCCACATCTATACCGTCTGGCACCTCTATACCAACCGCCGCGACGGGATGCTCGAAGCCTACGAAAGGGTGTGCGGCGTGAAGGGGGAAGTCGTCGGGGGCGCGCTTGCAGACTTTGCCGAGCGGGAAAAGCTTGACATCGTCAAAGTGCTCGTCATGGTGGAGCCCGAAAAGCGGGAGGCGCTGCGCGAGCGGCTTTCAAGGCACCTCGGGGAGGGGTACTATGTGACGAGCTCCTCCGATTGGCTCGTCGAGGTCATGCCCGCGGGCGAGAACAAGGGGAAGGCGGTCACCTTTCTTTCCCAATATTATCAGATCCCCGCATCGCGCATCGCGGCGGCGGGCGATCAGCTCAACGACCTGCCGATGATAGAGGCGGCGGGCGGCAAGTTTGCAGTTGCAAACGGCGTGGAAGCATTGAAACGCGCGGCTACTCTCATCCCCTCCAACGAGGAGGACGGCGTCGCCTATGCGCTCGAACACTATGTGATGAAGGGGGACGCCCGGGCGTCCGAAGGAGGATAACATGAACGAGAACTTTTTCCCGAGCGTCACGGTGATGCTCGACAAGTTCGCGAACGATCTGGGGGTGGAGATGCTCTACGCGGGGCGCGGCATCGTCAAGCTCACCAGCATCAGCGTCGACCGCCCCGGCCTGCGCCTGGCGGGATTTTTCAGTTATTTCGATACCCAGCGCGTCCTCGTCATCGGGCTCACCGAGCACGAGTATCTGCGCTCGTTCGCGTCCGAGGAACGCAAGGAGAAGATCAAAAAGCTGTTTGACTGCGGCGAGATCCCCTGCGTCATCTTCTGCCGCGATCTCCCCGTGTTGCCCGAGTTCACGGAGTGTGCACGCGCGACGGGCACGCCCATCTTCCGCTCCTCGCGCCTCACCACCATGGTGATGGCGGACCTTGTCGCCTATCTCTCCCGCCTTCTTGCGCCCGTCACCACCGTGCACGGGGTGCTGATGGACGTCTTCGGCGTCGGCATCCTCATCACGGGCAGCTCGGGCGTGGGCAAGAGCGAGACTGCCATGGAGCTCATCAAGCGTGGACACCGCCTGGTCGCGGACGACTCCGTGCTCATCAAGCGCGTCTCGAGCGGGCTCGTGGGCACGGCGCCCGAGCGCATCCGCTACTTCATGGAGCTGCGCGGCATCGGCATCATCAACGTCAAGAATATGTACGGTTCGGGCTCCATCCTCGACGAAAAGCAGGTGGAGGTCATCATGGAGCTCGAGCATTGGCAGCGCGATAAGCAGTACGACCGCATCGGCGGCGAGAAGCTCACCGAGGAGATCTTGGGCGTCAAGGTGCCTAAGCTCGTGGTGCCCGTCAGCCCCGGGCGCAACCTTTCCATCCTCATCGAAGTCGCCGCCCGCAACCAGCGCCTCAAGAGCATGGGCTATGACGCGGCGCAGGAACTCATCCAACGCACCATCGGCCGATGAAACAAGAACTGTTAGCCCCCGCGGGGGACATCGCCTGCGCCCGTGCCGCCCTGGCGGCGGGCGCGGACGCCATCTATCTGGGACTTCCCGCATTTTCCGCGCGCGCGGGTGCGGGAAATTTTGCGCTGTCCGAATTTTCCGAGACGGTGCGCCTTGCCCATCTCTTGGATGCGAAGGTGTACGTCTGTCTGAATACGCTCATCAAGGACAGTGAAACGGACGCCTTCTTTGAAAGTGCGCTCACTTCCTGGAATTTGGGGGCGGACGCCCTCCTTATCCAGGATATTTTCTTAGGAAGGGAGCTGAAAAAGCGGTATCCTGCCATCGCGCTGCACCTTTCCACGCAGGCGGGCTGCTGCAACGTGTATGGGGCGGAGCTCGCCAAAGACTGCGGCTTTTCGCGCGTTGTGCTCGCGCGGGAGACGCCGATAGAGGAGATCGCCGCCATTTCCAACATCATCGAGACGGAGGCGTTCGTGCAGGGGGCGCTGTGTTCCTGCTTTTCGGGGCAGTGCTACTTCTCCTCCTTCGCGGGCAACAACAGCGGCAACAGGGGCAGATGCAAACAGCCCTGCAGAAAGCTGTATTCCCTCGACAGGGAGGGCTTTGAGGAGCGCGCCTATGCGCTCTCGCTTTCCGACCTTTCGGTGGGGGCGCGCGTCAGAGAACTTTTGGAAGCAGGCGTCACCTCTTTGAAGATAGAGGGCAGGATGCGGCGGGAGGAGTACGTTTCCGCCGCCGTCCGCTATTACCGCGCCCTTTTGGACGGGGCGGGGGAGAGAGAGCTTTTGGCGGCGCGGTCCGCTCTTGCCCGCACCTTCGACCGCGGTGATTACACCGAGGGGCTTGCGTTCGGGCAGGAGAATCTGCTCTCCCGCAAGGTGCAGGGGCACATCGGCGAGAGAGTGGGCGTGCTCGAAGTGAAGGGCGGCAAGTATTTCTGCCGCGGGAGCGCGCGCAAGGGCGACGGCTTCAAAATTTTGCGCGGCGGAAAGGAAGCGGGCGGCGCCGTGTGCGTCCGCGCCGAAGAAGAGGGGTTTTATCTCTCCTCCGAACATAAACTGCGCGCGGGCGACGAGGTGCGCATCACCACCGATACCGCCCTCCGCGAACGGCTGCTTGGAGGCGGGAAACGGCGGGATGTCGCGCTTTCCCTGCGCTTTATGGCGGGGGAGCTGCCTGAGATGCGCTGCGGCAGATTTATCATGACGGGCGAGGAGCCCTTGACGGCTGCCGAGCGCGCGCCGCTCACCGCAGAGGAGCTCATCTCCTGCTTCCAAAAGACGGACACGCTGCCCTTTTCGGTGACTTTTGAAAAAGTGGAGACGACGGGGGCGTTTGTGCCGAGGTCGGCGCTCAATGCCCTCAGGCGCGCCTTCTTTCAGGGACTTGCGGAATACCTTGCGCCTGCGAGGGAGCCCCTTTCCCCCGTGGAAGGCGAATGCGCGCTTTCCCCCGTGCCCTCGGAAAAAACGGCGGTCATCGCCGAAAATTTGCAGGGGCTCAAAGCCGATATCCTCATCTATAAGCCGCGCGACTATGCAAAGATCGCGGCGGAGGAAGTCAAAGAGGGGGAAGGGGAGAAGTTTTTGTATCTGCCGCCCTTCTTCACGGCAGAGGACGAGAGGGCCGTTCTTCCCGCGCTTCCGCTCTTTGACGGCGTGTATGCGGAGGGCAGCTGGGGCGTGAAGTTCGCCGAAAAATACAGGAAAAAACTGTTTGCGGGCACGGGCTTCAACCTCACCAACCGCTTTGCGGCCGCAGGCGTTTTAGAGGCGGGGGCGGCGTATTTCGCCCTCTCGAAGGAGCTCTCCGCGCGTGAACAGGGGGCGCTTGCCTCCGAGGGAGCGTTCGTTCTGACGCTCGGCAGCGTCAAGGTGATGGACCTTTGCTACTGCCCCTTCGGAAGGACGTGCAAAACGTGCGATAAGCGCGGGGAATATCACCTGACGGACGAGGCGGGGCGCAGCTTCCCTCTCCGCCGCTACCGCACGGCGGGCAAGTACTGCCGCTTTGAAGTTTACAACTGCGTGCCGCTCGCGGGCGCCGATGTGGGGGCGGGTGCGCTCGTCGATGCCTCCTGCCGCACGGACGGGGCGTATCTTCTGCGCCGTGCGCATACGCCCGAGGGGGCGCTCGCAGGGGCGACGAAGGGGCACGCAGAAAGGAGCATGCTATGAAAGACAGCCGTGAGAGCTTGGAACTTGATAAAATTTTACACGCGGCGGCCTCTTACGCCGTGCTGGAGGGGGGAAGGGAATTGCTCTCCTCCTTTACGCCCACTGCGGACATCGCCGAGGCGCGGCGGCTTCTCGACCTTACCGAGGAGGCGGATCTCCTCCTTCTGACGCTGGGGGCGGGGCGCGTCCTCTACTTCCCCCCGCAGGGGGACGCTTTGGAGCGCGCTCAAAAGGGGGCGACGCTTTCCTGCACTGAACTTTTATCGGCGGCGGCGCTGCTGCGTTCGGCGCGCGCCTGCTTTTCCTCCGTTCGCTCCTTTGCCGACGAGCGCATCGTGCGGCTCAAAGAGCTCACCGAATACCTCATCTTTGACCGCGATCTTGAAGAGGACATCACAGGGAAGATCGTGGGGGAGAACGAGCTTCAAGATCACGCCAGCGAAAAGCTGTTTACCATCCGCCGCGAGATACGCCTCCTCAATGAGCGCATCCGCGCAAGGCTTCAGGAATATCTGGCGGGGAGCGAGAGGAAGTATTTGCAGGACGAGCTCATCACCATGCGGGGGGATCGGTATGTGCTGCCCGTGAAGGTGGAGTATAAGCGCGCCGTGCGCGGGCTCATCCACGACCGCTCGCAGAGCGGGCAGACGGTGTTCATCGAGCCCGAGGAAGTGCTCGAAATGAACAACGAGCTGATGACGCTGCGCCTCGACGAGGAGCAGGAGATCGCCCGCATCTTAGCCGAGCTCTCCCACCGCGTGGGCGCGCACCGCGAAGCCCTCGAGCGCGATATGGACATCCTCTTTGAGGTGGACAGCTTTTATGCCCGCGCCGAGTACTGCCACCGCATGAGGTGCGTGCGCCCCGTGCTCAACGGAAAGGGCATCGTGCATATCGTCAAGGGGCGGCATCCCCTGCTCGATCAAAAGCGCGCCGTGCCCGTCTCCGTCTCGGTGGGGGAGAGCTACCGCTTCCTCCTCATCAGCGGCGCCAACACGGGCGGCAAGACGGTGACGCTCAAGATGTGCGGCCTCTTCTGCCTGATGGCGGCGTGCGGCCTCTTTGTGCCCGCCGCAGAAGGAACGAGTTTGCCCGTCTTTGATAAAGTCTTCTGCGATGTGGGCGACAGTCAGTCCATCGAGGAGAACCTTTCCACCTTTTCCTCGCACGTCGTCAACTTAAAGTATATTTTGGAGCACGCGGGCGAAAAGAGCTTCGTGCTCATCGACGAGCCGGGCGGCGGCACCGACCCCGAGGAGGGGCAGGCGCTTGCCCGCGCCGTATTGAAGGCGCTTTTGGAGCGCGGCACGCGCGGCATCGTCACCACCCACTATTCGGCGCTCAAAGAGTACGCCTTTTCCGCCGAGGGCGCCGAGAACGGCTGCATGGAGTTCGACAGCGAGAGCTTGAAGCCCCTCTTTCGCCTCAAGATCGGCATGCCGGGCGCTTCCAACGCCCTCTTTATCTGCTCGAAATTGGGGCTTCCCGAGGAAGTCATCGCCGAGGCGCGGCGGCACCTTTCGGCGGGGGCGCAGGCCTTCGACCACACCGTGCGGGCTGCCGAGGAGAGCCGCATCAAGGCGGACGCCGTGCGCGAGGAGGCGGAGCGCATCCGCAGCGAATGGCAGGAAAAGCTCACCGCCCTCGAAAAAGAGGAGGCAGCTTTCCAAAAGGAGAAGGAAAAGTTTTTGCTCACCTCCCGCGCCGAGGCGCGAAGGGTCATTTTGAGCCGCACGGCGGAGGCGGAGGAGCTCGTTGCAGAGATCGAGGAGATCTTCAAAAAAGAGCAGCTTTCGGAGGCCGACCTCATCCGCGCGCGCACACTGCGCAATCAGATGGAGCGCTCCCTTCCCGCCGAGGAGGAGGAAAAGGTGCGCCTCGAGCCCGCCGACCCCGAAAAGCTCAAGGCGGGAGATAAGGTGCTCATCAAGAGCCTCAATACAGAGGGCGCGGTGCTCTCCGTCAACAAAAACAAGGGCGAGGCGCAGGTGCAAAGCGGCGTCATGCAGGTGCGCTGCAAGATAAGCGATCTCTTTCTGGCGCGCCGCCATGAGGAGAAGAAGGAGCGCGTGGAGGTCGTGAAGAATTTGCAGGAGCGCGCCGTGGTGCCGAGGGAGGTCAACCTCATCGGCCTTTCGGCGGCGGAGGCCCTCGAGGAGCTCAACGACTTTTTAGACAGCGCCGTCCTCAATAACTTTGACGAGGTGCGCATCGTCCACGGCATGGGCACGGGGAAACTGCGCGCCGCCGTACAGAACGCTTTAAGAAAGGATAAGCGCGTCAAGGAATTCCGCCTCGGCAAGTACGGCGAGGGGGAGAGCGGCGTCACCATCTGTAAGCTCAACTGACGGGCTAAGGCGCGGGCGGCGGGAGTGAGCTCGCCGTGAGCCGCCGATATAGGAGCGGCGCCGGCATGGGAGCGGCGGCATAAGGGCTGAAAAGTCGCCCAGATAGGGCGGGCGGCATAAGGGCTGAAAAGTCGCCCAGATAGGGCGGGCGGCATAAGGGGCGGCCCCGCGCGCATACAATAGGGCGTGAAAAAGCTCTCCCCGCGCGCCCTTTTGGCGCTTTCCAACTTTGCGCTCGCCGCCATCGTGTTCGTCATCGGGGCGGTGTGCTTTCTGCCCGGCACCTCCGCCGTCTCCGCGCCCTACGGCAAGGTGTACGAGCGGGGCAGCGGGAACGCCGTCTCCCTCATGTTCAACGTCTATTGGGGCACGGAGGAAGTGGAGGGGATGCTCGATCTCTTTCGGGAGAAGGGGGTGCGCGTCACCTTCTTTGTGGGCGGCTGTTGGGCGGACGACAACGTGCCGCTGGTACAGCGCATGGCGGCGGAGGGGCATGAGGTGGGCTCGCACGGCTACTTCCACCGCGAGCACGACAAGCTCTCCTTCCGCGAGAACGTGGAGGAGATCGCCGCGAGCATCGAATTTTTGTCGCTCGTGACGGGGAAGCAAATTTTCCTCTTTGCGCCGCCCTCGGGAGCGTATTCGGGCGATACATTGCGCGCCGCCGAAAGTTTGGGTCTTAAAACGGTGCTTTGGAGCCGCGATACCGTCGATTGGCGCGACAAGGACGTTGCCCTCTGCTATACGCGGGCGACGAAGGATATAAAGGGCGGGGAGCTCATCCTCATGCACCCCATGGAGCATACCTTAAAGGCGCTGCCCAAAATATTACAATATTACGAAGAACAGGGGCTTGCGCTCCTCCCCGCGGGGGAGAATATTGCCTGAGCCTCATCGCCGAAGCGGCGGATAAAATTTACCAAGGAGAAGGATACTGAACGGTATGGTAACGACAACGACACTTTCAAACGGCGTGCGCGTCATCACCAAGCGCATGGAGGGGCTGCTCTCCGTGACGATGGGCGTGCTGGTGGGCACGGGCTCCGCCTTCGAGCGCGACGAGGAGGACGGCATCTCCCACTTCATCGAGCATATGCAGTTCAAGGGTACGGACAAGTACACCGCCTTTGAACTTTCGGACGCCTTCGACGCCCTCGGCGCGCAGGTCAACGCCTTTACGGGGAAGGACCTCACCTGCTACTATGCAAAGTCGACGAGCGATCATATGAAGGAGGCCTTTTCTTTGCTTGCAGAGCTCTTTCTGCGTTCGACCTTCCCCGAGGAGGAGATGGGGCGCGAGAAGGGGGTGGTGCTCGAGGAGATCGGCATGGACGAGGACACGCCCGAGGACTTGTGCCTCGACCTCCTCTCCCGCGCGGCGTTCGGCGGCGACAACTACGGGCGCAACATTTTAGGCCCCGCCGAGAACGTGAAGGGCTTCACGCGCGGGCAGCTCTTTGCCTATAAGAAGGAGCGCTACTGCCCCGAGAACATCGTCATCTCCTTTGCAGGCAACATCGAGCCCGCCCTTGCCGCAGAGCTTGCGGAAAAAGAGTTCGGCGCCATGGCGGGGGAGAAGTTTATACAGCGGGAAAAGCACATCGTGCGCCGCACGGAGTGCATCTTCCGCCAAAAGCCCATCGAACAGGCGCACTTCGCCTTCGGCTTCCCCACCGTCCCGCGCGACAGCAAGGACCTTGCCGCCGTACAGGTGATGAACATGATCTTGGGAGGAGGGATGAGCTCCCGCCTCTTCAAGCGCGTGCGCGAGGAGCTGGGGCTTGCCTATTCCGTCTATTCCTATACCTCCCACTACGAGGAGACGGGGCTTCTGACCGTCTATGCGGGCGTCAACCCCAAGAAGGCGGAGGATGCCGCAAGAGCTGTTTCCGCCGTCTTGCAAGAGTTCAAGAAGGAGGGCGTCAGCAAGGAGGAGTTTTTGCGCGGGCGCGAGACGATGAAGGCGGGCAGCATCTTTGCGCAGGAGAACACTTCCTCGCAGATGCTGCTCTACGGCAAACAGATGCTGTATAAGAACGAGGTCTACGACTTTGAAAAGCGCATGGCGGAAATTTCCGCCCTCACCCGCGAGGACGTGATGCGCGTCATCGAGGACGATCTCGACTTTTCGGCTGCCGCCTCGGCGTGCGTGGGCAATCTGAAGGCGCCCCTCTCGCTGTGAAAGTGTTTTGCGAGGGCTTTGCGCCCGTCTTTGACGAAAACAGCCGCGTGCTCATTTTGGGGAGCTTTCCCTCCGTCAAGAGCCGCGCCGTGGGCTTTTACTACGGCAACCCGCAGAACGCGTTCTGGCGCACGCTCGGGGCGTTCTTCGGCGAGGAGCTGCCGAAGGACATTGCGGGGCGGCGGGAGTACCTTTTAAGGCGGCGGGTGGCGCTGTGGGACGTCGTTATGAGCTGCACCATCGAGGGCTCCGCCGATGCCTCCATCGAGGGCGAGAGAGTCGCCGATATCGCGGGGCTCGTTGCGGGCAGCCGCATCCGCCGCATCCTCTTGAACGGCGCGACGGCCTACAAGCTGTTTATAGAACACTTTCCCGCCCTCGTGCCCATGGGCAGGAAGCTTCCCTCCACCTCGCCCGCCAACCCGCGCTTTTCTTTTGGACCGTGGATGGAGGCGCTTTCGGAGGCGTTTTCGGAAGGGGCGGACGAGGGGAACGGCGCGGCGGGATGAGCCGAAAGGGAGAACGAAATGACGTATGAGGAAGTGCTTTCCCGCCTCTTTGCGGAGCGGGACGAGGGGTACGGGGCGTTTTATCAAAAGCTCTTGAAAGATGAGCGCATCAAGGTCATCGGCGTGCGGATGCCCGTGCTGCGCCGCCTGGCGCGCGAGTGGAAAAAAGAGCTTGCGGCCTTTCTCGCCTTCCCCGACGAGTGGTACGAGGTGACCTTTTTGAAGTTCTCCCTCTATGCCCTTCTGCCCTTCGGGGAATTCTGCGCGGGGATAGAGCGCATGGTGGGGCTCCTCGATAATTGGGCGACGGTGGACGGCTTCCATGCCGCCTGCATCAAAAAGAACAGGGATGCCTTTCTGCCCTATATCCGCCGCTTTTCCTGCGACGGGCGGGAGTTCGTGGAGCGGTATGCGCTTGTCTCCCTGCTCCATGATTATGTGGAGGAGAAGTACCTGCCCGAAATTTTTGCGGCGCTCGAGCGGTGCGGCGGCGAGAAGTACTACACGGGCATGGCGGCGGCGTGGCTCCTTGCGGAGGTGCTCATAAAGCACTACGGGGCGGGGCTTGCCTATCTCAAAGAGGGGAAGCTGCTTCCCTTCGTGCACAATACGGCCATCCGCAAGGCAGTGGAGAGCTTCCGCCTGACGACGGAGCAGAAAGAGGAGCTGAAATCGTTCAAAAAAGCAACGAAGGGCGGCATTTTTTCCGAAAAGGGTTGACAAAACGCCCTTCTTGTTGTATGATAGTCACACAGAGATATGACAAGCCGCCGCGAGCGGCAACTTACGGAGGATATTCTTATGTTTGAGAAAGTTTGCGATATGCTCGGCGAGCAGCTGGGGATCCCTGCGGACAGCATTCGCCCCGAGCAGGAGGTCGTAAAAGACCTCGGCGCCGATTCGCTCGACGTTGTGGAACTGATGATGGCTCTTGAAGATGAGTACGGCATCACCCTTCCCGAGACGGATGTGGAGAACATCAAGACGGTGCAGGACATCGTCGATATGATGACAAAGCTCCAGAAGTAACACCGAAAGAGCGCGGCTTGAGCCGCGTTCTTTTTTTGTGTAAACGAAAACCCCGCGATAGTCGCGGGGTTCCGTGGAGGCTACAGCCGATGAAGTAGACAAAAAGAC
>CALVTT010000038.1 GCA_944363045.1 uncultured Clostridia bacterium
ATCTTAAATTATGTCCGCGAGCAAAACCACGCTTTTGCGCTGCGGGACACAAGTTGTACCCGCAGGGCACTTACTGTAAAATAAAGACAGACAAGTGCGCGGGCGATAAAGTAGGTTAAAATCAACAAACTTTACCCCTCGCGGAAAGATTTTTGCGAAGCAAAAAGATTTTCGCGAATTAAAATTACTTCCGCGAGGAGGGTTGCCCTCCGCTGCGGGACACAAGTTGTACCCGCAGGGCACTTACTGTTAAATAAAGACAGACAAGTGCGCGGGCGATAAAGTAGGTTAAAATCAACAAACTTTACCCCTCGCGGAAAGATTTTTGCGAAGCAAAAAGATTTTCGCGAAACTTATTTTTTATACGCCCCTCTTGCGTGGAGGATCCAGAGGGAGCGGTCGAGGGGGTCGACGCCCACGCGCTCGCGCGCTTCGCTCACGCCCTCGGGGCAGGGGTAGTAGCCCTTCAGCCGCAGTAAAAACGCCGCCCTGCCGCCCGAGAGGGAGGCCGCGAGCTCGTTGAGCCCGAAGGTCTCGCCCGCGGGGATCTCCGCCTCCAAAGTGAAGCTGCCGTTCGAAGGCACGGGGCTTTCAAAGACGGCGCGGCGTTCTCTTAGGGCGGTCATGAGTTTCCCCATCGCCTTTTCGGGCGCGGTGAGCGAGAGGGAGAGGACGGGCTCTAAAAGCACGCTGCCCGCATTGCGCAGGCCGTCGTGGATGCCCATTGGCGTCGCCACGAAGAAGTCGAGGGGGTGGGTGTGCTGCGGGTGATCCTCGCCGTCCACGAGCGTTATTTTGAGGTCGATGACCTGCCAGCCCAGCCGCCCCTGCTCCAGGGCGCGCGGCACCGAGACGCGGACGTGCTCCTGATAGCGGTAGGCGATCTTTTTCTCCGAACAGACGCTCTCATAGACGAGCCCGCTGCCCGCAGGGAGCGGTTCGAGATAAAACTTGACGACTGCCCAACAGGGCTTGGGCATGGTGTAGCATTCAAAGCCCCAGGCGGGACGGGCGATCGTCTCGCGGTAGACGACGGAGGGGGCGCCCGTCTCGGCGGCAATGCCGAAGCGTTCGCGCAGCGTCTCCTTCAACACTTCCGCTTGCACCGAGCCCGCGATGGCGACGCTCAAATTGCGCTTTTCGGGCACCCATTCGAGGGCGAGCGAGGGCCATTCGTCGGTGAGCTCTTCAAGCGCCGCCTTGAGCGCGGGGAGCTTGTCGGGCGACGCCGTCACTTTGACGCGCAGATAGGGGGCGGCAGGGGTGTAGGAAAGGGGCGGGCGCTGACCGAGAAAGTCGCCCGCGCGTACGTCGGCAATGCCCGTGACCGCACCCGCTTCGCCGTCGCAGAGAAGGTCGGTATCCTCGTACTTGCCGCCGCGGATGCGCTTTAATTGCCCCGCTTTGAAGGTGCTGCCCGTGCGCAGGTTGTTGACTTCCTGCCGCACTTTGAGCGTGCCGCCGAAGAGGCGGATGTGGGCGAGCTTGCCGAGATTCGGGCGGTGCTCCACCTGATAGACGAAGGCGGAGAAGGGGGCGTCCTCCCGCCGCTCGAAGCAAAAATAAGCGGTGAGGGCGGTGAGAAGCTCCTTAACGCCCGCGCCCGTGCGCGCGCTGCCGTAAAGAAGGGGCACGATATGCCCCTTCGAGCATCCCTCTTGGAGGGCGGAGGCGAGTTTTCCTTGCGTAAGCGCGCCCGCGAGGTATTCTTCGAGCAGGGCTTCGTCGGAAAGGGCGGTGAGGGCGTCCTCCTCAAAGGAAGGGGAGGGGGCAAAGGCGGGCGTGTTGAGGGGGAGCACTTCGCGCCCAACGCGCGCTTTTAGGGCGGCGGTGACGACGGAGGGGTCGGACTCCAAGTCGCACTTGTTGATAAAGAGCGCGAAGGGAAGGCGGCGCTTTTCAAGGAGAGATAAAAGGAGCTCGGTCTGCGCCTCCACGCCGTCGCGCGCGGAGACGACGAGCACCGCTGCGTCCACGGCTGCCAGGGCGAGCTCGGTCTCTTCGGAAAAATCGGCGTGGCCGGGGGTATCGATGAGGTCGATCGTGGTGCCGCCGTATGAAAATGTGACGGTCGCATCGCGCACGGAGATGCCGCGGGCGCGTTCGACGGCTAAAAAGTCGGTGGCGGCGGTGCCGCTGTCGACACTTCCCTCCCGCCGCAGGACACCGCTCTCGACGAGGATGCGTTCGGAGAGCGTCGTTTTGCCGGCGTCGATGTGCGCAAAGATGCCGATGTTGAGCGTCTTCATGGCAATGATTGTAGCACGGACGGGGAAAATTGTCAAGAAGGGGAGGGCATCCACGAAGAGGGCGCTTATAATGTGGAAGTTTACTCCATCAGTCACGCTGCCGAGGACGAGCCTCGGACAGCGCGCCACCGTCTCGCGCGGTAGAGACCGCGCTCGGTCAGGAAATTTCCCCACAATGGGAAATTTCCAAGCTCGAAAGCGGTCAAAGCCCCACCGGGGCTTTGCCAAGAAAGCGCTTTCTCGCCCCCGAGGAGGAGGTTACAATGAGGAATTTTACAAAGCAAGAAAGCGCTTTCTCGCCCCTCAAGAGGGCGCTTATAATGTGGTGAACTCCCTCAGTCATGCCGTCGGCGCTTGCGCCGAACGGCATGACAGCTCCCTCAAGAGGGCGCTTATAATGAGGAAGTTTACAAATTAAGAAAGCATTTGCTCGCCCTCGAGGAGGAGGTCAAAATGAGGTGAACTCCTTCAGTCTCGCTGCGCTCGCCAGCTCCCTCAAAGAGGGAGCCAAGGGGAAGAGCGGTTCTCCTGCTCCGACGCGGGAGGCAAGGGGAGGGAATTTACTCCCTCCGTCTCATCATCGGCGTGCGCCGAATGATGAGACACCTCCCCGAAGAGGAGGTCAAAATGAGGTGAACTCCCTCAGTCTCGCTGCGCTCGACAGCTCCCTCGGGGAGGGAGCCAAGGGAATGATGCTCGCCCTGCTCCGACGCGGGAGGCAAGGGAATGATGCTCGCCCTGCTTTGACGCGGCGGGAAGGGGAAAGCGGGAAATTTGCGAAAAACTCTTTACACGCGCCCGATTTTGGTATATAATGGGAAAGAGTGAAAAAGTACTAAAAAGGAGGTGGTGCGGATGCGGATCGTTTATGACCATTGGGTGTATATCTTCAAGCATCTGTGGTTCATTCTGCCTTTTGCCGTCATCCCGGCGCTCTTTCTTTCGCTTTCCATGGACTATTCCGCCATCGAGGCCTTCTGGCGCGGGCTCTTTTCGGGGGAGCCCGTCACCGATTGGTTTGATATCTTCTGCGCCTGGAGCCTCTTCGGCTTCGGAAGCGTGCTCGATATCGTCTATGCCGTCTGCGGCATCGTCTGCGTGCTCGTCTTCATGTCGACCATCCTCGCCTTTGTCGAAAAGCATATGCGCATCGGCAAGCGCTCTTTGAGCGGCATCTTTTCTCAATTCCGCGGCGTGCTCCCGCCCGTTGCGGGCATGATGCTCTTTATCTTTGTGCTCTATGAGGGTTGGGCGCTCGTGCTCTCCGCCATGCTCTATTCCATCGTCTCCGTCAGCTCGGCGGGGGCGGTCATCGCGCTCTCGCTGCTCGTCATCCTCCTCTTTTTGGGGGCGCTTTTATACCTCGTTTCCCTCGTCTATTTGTGCCTGCCCTGTATGCAGATGACCGGCCTCGGCCCCATGCAGTCGCTGCTCTATTCCTACCGCCTGATGGTGGGAGTGCGCGGCAAGCTGCTCTTGTCCCTTCTCATGTCCTTCGCGCCCGCGGCGCTCGTCGTCTGGGGGGCGTCCTTCCTGCCCGAGGCTGCCTCCGTCGTCATCGGGCTCGTGCTCTTTACCTTCCTCTTCATGAGCTACTGCGTCCGCATGGAGACCTTCTACTTTGAAACGGACAAGCTCGACAGGGAAGACCTTCTTTTAAGTTACAGGGAGCTTTGATATGGCCATCAAACGTGCGTTCCGGCTTTTGACCGACAACTTTTCCAACGTATTCAAACTGCTTTTATACCGCCTTGTGATGGGGGCGCTCTTTATAGGGCTTTCCTACTTCATCCTCGACCTGGGGCTGAGAAGCCTCCTCGAAGGAGAGGAGATGCAGCACGTCATCAAGATGGTGGGCGACTTTTTTGAGGCGCTCCTTTCAGGCCGCACGACCTATCTGGAGAGCTTTCAAGCCAATTTCACCGAGGCTTTGAAGGCGCTCTTTGTCGCCTTTACCGCCGACCTTTCCTCCATCATCGGCTCCTTTGCGGGCGTTGTGGTGCTCTATCTCGTCTTCCGCTTTTTGAACGGCATTGCGACCTTCGGCATGATGAGCATCTGCTTTGACAGAATGTCCGCCTTCGGCAAGATGAGCTTTTCCGCCGCCTACTTTGAAAATCTGGGGCGCGGAGTGCGCTATCACCTCTTGTATGTGCCGCTCTCCTTCGTCTACGACGTCCTGTCGCTCGTCCTCTGCTGGTTTTTCTTCTTCTACACGCCCTCTTTGATGGGCGGGACGACCGTTTTGGGCGTTCTTTTGGGGCTTTCGCTCACCATCGCCGTCTACATCGTGCTGCAATCGCTGAAGATGACCTTCATCTCCTCCTGGATGCCCTATGCGGTGGAACACAAAGAGGTCATGAAAGGCCTTCGCGACAGTTTTACCCTCAAGGGCAAGTTCTGCCGCCGCTTCGTGAGCTTTCTCCTTGCCATCTACCTGATGGTGACCATCAACGTCGTGTGCGGGTTCTGCACGCTGGGGAGCTTCCTCTTCATCACGCTGCCCGCGAGCGCCCTTTATCTTCTTTGGCTGCAGCTCGTCCTCTATTATCACGAGAACGGCAGAAAGTACTATCTCCACGCCCGCAAGGTGGTGGGGGATGCCGAGACGATGCCCGTCGAGAGCGAGATCGATCTCGACCTCGAGAGCTAAATACTTTTAAGAGGGAATCAACGGCGCTTCCTTTGCGCCGAATAAGGAGTAAATTATGGATTATCGGGAAAATTATCAGAGCTGGCTAAGCGATGCCCGCCTCCCCGAGGCGGACAAGCAGGAACTTGCCGCCATCAAGGACGACGAGAAGGCCATCGAGTACCGCTTCGGCGGCGAGCTCGAGTTCGGTACCGCCGGTATGCGCGGCATCATCGGCTGCGGCATGAACATGATGAACGTCTTCACCGTCATGCGCGCGACGCAGGGGCTTTCCATGTATATCAAGACGCTTTCGCCCGAAGAACAGGCGCGCGGCGTCGTCATTTCCTACGATACGAGAAGGAACAGCCGCCTCTTTGCCGAGAAGGCAGCTTCGGTGCTTGCAAAGAACGGCATCAAGGCGTATCTGTTCGACGACGTGCATCCCGTGCCCATGCTCTCGTATGCCGTCAGGTACTTAAAGACCATCGCGGGCATCATGATCACGGCGTCACACAATCCCAAAGAATACAACGGCTATAAGGTCTACGGCGAGGACGGCGCGCAGATGTCCCCCGAGGCGACCGCCATCGTCGTCAAGTACATCGAGGAGATCAAGGACTATCTCTCCGTCACGGGGGACGACGAGAGCCCGCTCATTCAGAGCGTCCCCAAGGAAGTGGACGAGACATACATTCAGGAACTTTCCAAGCTCACCCTCTCCAAAGAGGCGGTCGAAAAGTGCGGCAAGGACTTGAAGCTCGTCTACACGCCCGTCCACGGCAGCGGCTATGTGCCCGTCATGACCATTCTGAAAAAGCTGGGCATCAACGTGACCGTCGTCGAGGAACAGACCGTCAAGGATACCGAATTTTCCACCGTCAAGGTCCCCAACCCCGAGTTCAAAGAGACGCTCTCGATGGGCATCGACCTTGCGAACAAGATCAAGGCGGACGTCGTGTTCGGCACCGACCCCGATTCCGACCGCCTCGGCGTCGCCGTCAAGGACGACAAGGGCGAGTTCATCGCGCTTTCGGGCAACCAGGTGGGCATTCTGCTCCTCGACTATATCCTCACCCGCCTCAAAGAGGAGAACGCGCTGCCTGCAAACGCCGCCGTCGTCAAGTCCTTCGTCTCCACGGGCATGGCCAAGGCCATCTGCGATGACTTCGGCGTCGCCATGTTCGAGACGCCCGTCGGCTTCAAGTTCATCGGCGAGAAGATCAAGCAGTGGGAGCAGGACGGCTCGCATACCTATGTGTTCGGCTTCGAGGAGTCGTGCGGGTATCTCCGCGGCACCCACGCGCGCGACAAGGACGCCGTCGTCGCCTCCATGCTCTGCGCCGAGATGGTCTGCTACTATACCTACATCGGCAAGACGGTGTGGGGGAGATTGCAGGAAATTTACGCAAAATACGGCTTCGTGCTCGATAAGAACATCTCCATCCAATATTCCGGCCTCAACGCCATGAAGGAGATGAACGCCGTCGTCGACGCGCTCAAGACGGCGAAGGTGGAGAGCTTCGGTACGCTCGAAGTGGAGGCCGTGCGCGATTATTCCGCCTCCGTCCGCCGCGACAAGGAGGGCAAGGAGTCCTTCATCGACATCCCCAAGTGCAACTGCGTCTACTATGAGCTTCAGGGCGGCTCCTTCGTCTGCGTGCGCCCCTCGGGTACCGAGCCCAAGCTCAAGATCTACTTCTCCATCCGCGCCAAAGACGAGGCGGCGGCAGAAGCCGAGCTTGAAAAGTGCAAGGCCTCCGTCGAGGCGCTGCTCGCAAGCGTGAAGTAAAGCTTTCGCGCCCTGCGGCGTAAAATAAGAATAGTGAACGGGCGCCGCCCGCGGCTCTGCCGCGGGCGGCGCCCTCTGTTTTTGCCCGCCGCAGGGACTGCGGCGGGCCCCTTTTGCTCGCCCGTTCGGCACCCGCTGCCTGCAATTTATTTTAGATTTATCTGAAATGATAGCGATTTGATTGACAAACATACACAATTTCGCTATCATCTGTTATAATCAATATGCGGAGGTCACCCAATGATCTATCTCAAAGATTTCAAACAGGGGAAACTCTTGTACGAGGCGCTCGATTCGGACATCCGCCTCGGTATCCTCGACGAACTGCTGACAAAGGGCGAGCTCAACCTTGCCTACTTCGCGCAGCATTTCGGCGTCTCCAACGGCGCCATCACGGCGCACGTCAAGAAGCTCTTTGAGGCGGGCCTCATCGAGATCACCACCTCCTCCGGCAAGCGCGGCACGCAGAAGATCTGCCGCCTTGCCGCCGATAAGATCGTCATCGACTTCATCAACGAGGTGCAGGCGGAGGGCAGGGTGGAGAGCGCCCACATCGACATCGGCCACTATGTGAGCTATGATATCCACCCCACCTGCGGCATCGGCACGTCCGAAAAGCCCATCGGCCGCTTCGACGATCCCTGCTGTTTTTCCTATCCCGAGCGTATCAAGGCAGGCATTTTGTGGTTTGCCTGGGGGCATGTCGAGTACCTCATCCCCAACTATCTGACGCCCGAGAGCGAGCTTTTAGAGCTGCAGTTTTCCATGGAGCTGGCGAGCGAGGCGCCCGGCTATGCCGCCTACTACCCCAGCGATATCCACTTTGCCGTCAACGGACACGAGCTGGGGTATTTTAAGAGCCGCGGCGAGTACAACGACCGCACGGGCAACTGCAACCCCGCCTGGTGGTGCGGCAATCTCGGCCAATACGGCAAGAAGGTGCTCGTCGTCGTCAATCGCCACGGCAGCTATATCTGCGGGCTCAAAGTTTCCGAAACGACGCTCGACGACCTCGACCTCAAGGCGGGCGATCAGATCCGCTTCCGCATCTTCGTTCCCGAAGACGCCGTGCACCGCGGGGGCGTGACCCTCTTCGGCCGCGGATTCGGAGATTATGATGAGGGGATCGTGTGCAATTTCGTCTGCAAATAAGGTTTGGCTTCGCATATACTTCGCAATACGGCGTCGCGCTTCTGCAACTTTCAGTCACTTACTCGTCGGAGCAAGGCAAATTTCGCCAGCCCCTCCTGCGTCGGGGCAGGGCTTTGATGCCTGCTCCTCCTCTTCCCACAAAACTCGCTGCGCGACTTTTGCGGGAGCCCTGTAAATTCCCTGCGGCAAAGCCGCGCTCTCCTCGTCTTGCTTGCATCTCTTTCCTCTCACTTCGCTTAAAAGAACGTTTGCGGTTGACAAACTTCGCGCAAAAGAGCTTTTGCGGTTGACGGGCAAAACTCCTTCCGTCTCGCTCCGCTCGACACCTCCCTCAACGAGGGAGGCAAGGGGGAGGCGGGTCCCCCGCTCAAAGAGGGAGGCAAGATAAAAGAGCTTGGCACTTCCCTCTTATAGGGCTCCCAAAAAAGATTTGCCTTAGCAAAGATTTTTTGGGAAAAGGAGCAGCGAGCATCGGAGCAAAGCCGCGAGGAAAACGAGCGGCTTGCGAAATTTGCTCCGCTGCGACGCGGAGGCAAGGGGAGGCGGGTCTCCCACTTAAAATAAGGTTTTTCAGGTGATCGTATGGATATTTCTGCACTTTCCGAACGGTTTCATATCAATGCGGAGCGCGTACAGGGCGGGCATTTCCCCGTCTTTGAAGGGCGCGTTAAAGGGAAACGTGTGCTGCTCGTTTCGGACGCCGTCACGCGCCGTTTTGCCGAGCCGCTTCTCGCTTCCCTCAAAGCAAGCGGCGTTCGGGCTTCGCTCTTCTCCCTTCCCGAGGAGGAGCCCGTCGCCAACGAAAAGACGGTCGCCCGCGTGATGGCGGCAGCCGACGGGCATGACTATCTCCTCGCCGTGGGCTCGGGTACTCTCAACGACCTTTGCAAGCGCGCGGGCTTTCTGCTCCGTAAGGAGAGCGGCGTCTATGCGACGGCGCCTTCGATGGACGGCTACACCTCGGGCGTCACTCCCCTCATCGAGAACGGCTTCAAGATCACGCGCGACGCCCAGACGGCGTCCGACGTTTTGATGGACTTCTCTGTGCTCAAAGCGGCGCCCTCCATTATGATCGGCGCGGGCGTGGGGGATATCCTCGCCAAGCACTGCTGCCTCACCGATTGGCGTATTTCGCGCGACCTCAAGGGCGAGAAGTACAACGAGGAGGCGGCTTCCCTCATGTATAACGCCGTGCGCGCCTCGGACGAGAGCCTGCCCGCCCTCTTTGCAGGGGAGGAGAAGGGCGTCGAAAAGCTGATGGAGGCGCTTCTCATCTCGGGCTATGCCATGGTCATCGCGGGCAGCTCCCGCCCCGCTTCGGGCGCCGAGCACCACATGAGCCACTTCCTCGAAATGGACTTTCTGCGCCGCGGCGAGCGCATCCCCCTGCACGGCATCAAGGTGGGGCTGGGGACGGCGGTTTCGCTCTATCTCTATCATACTTTGGAACGGCGCGCCGGTTTTGCGGGCAAGGACGTTGTCCTCAAAGAGGCGGAGGGGCTGCCTTCAAGCGAGTTTGTGCTGGATACGCTGAAAAAACTCGGCTGCCCCACCCGCTTTTCCGAGCTGGGTGTCTCCCAAGAGACGGTGCGCACGATGTTCTTTGAGGCGTATAAGATCCGCGAGCGCTTCACCATCCTCACCCTCTACAACGAGGAAGGGCTGATGAAGGACACGGCGGACGAACTTTTGGAGAGATTCTACTGATGCGGGCGGGCATCTCGACGGCCTCCCTCTTTGTGCGCCGCAACAACGAGGACGCGCTCTCCCTCTTCAAGGAGTGGGGCGTGCCCGTCTGCGAGGTGTTTTTGACCTCCTTCTGCGAGTACGATCCCGCCTTTGCGCGCCTGTGCGCGGAGAGAAAGGGAGAGGTGCAGGTGCATTCCGTGCACGTCCTCAATACGCAGTTCGAGCCGCAGCTCTATGCCCGCCATCCGCGCGTCACGGGGGATGCCTTTTCATGGCTGCGCCGCACGATGGAGTGCTCCAATGTCCTCGGGGCAAACTATTATACCTTCCACGGCGTGGCGCGCATCAAGCGCACCTACCGCGAGGATCTGCCCCGCTCGGGCGAGCAGACGCGGGCGATCGCCGAAGTGTGCGAAAGTTACGGCGTCTCCCTCTGCTATGAGAACGTGGAGTGGGCGCTCTATGACCGCCCGGGCGTCTTTTCCGTCCTCAAAGAGCACTGCCCTTCCCTTCGCGGCGTGCTCGATCTCAAACAGGCGCGCATCACGGGCTATGACTACTTTGACTACCTCAAAGAGATGGGGCAGGCGCTCTCGCACGTCCACGTCAGCGACGTTTCGGCGGAGGGGAAGATGTGCCTGCCGGGAAAGGGCGTTACCGACTTCCCGCTGCTCATCAAGCGGCTCAAAGAGGCGGGCTTTGACGGGCCGCTCATCATCGAGAACTATTCGGGGGACTTCGGGGAGGAGGACGAGCTCAAGGCCTCCTTCGAGTGGCTCTCCGAAGTGATAGAACACAGCCATTAAAAGAAAAAAAGGGGGGGAATTTATGCTGCAAGTGAGGGATCTCACCAAACGGTACACGACGAAGGGGGAGACGGTCGGGGCGCTCGACCACGTTTCCGTCGACTTTCCCGAGAAGGGCATGGTGTTCCTTCTCGGCAAGTCGGGGAGCGGCAAGTCGACGCTTTTGAACCTCGCGGGGGGATTGGATGTGCCCGATGAGGGCGAGATCATCGTCAAAGGCAAGTCCTCGAAGGACTTTTCCCAGAGCGATTTCGATTCTTACCGCAATACTTACGTCGGCTTCATCTTTCAGGAGTATAACATCTTGAATGAGCTGACGGTGGGGGAGAACGTCGCCCTCGCCCTCGAATTGCAGGGGAAACCCCGCGACAAGCAGCGCATCGACGAGCTCTTGTCGATGGTCGATATGCAGGGCTATGCCGACCGCAAACCCAACACGCTCTCGGGCGGGCAGAAACAGCGCGTCGCCATCGCAAGGGCGCTCGTCAAGGAGCCCGAGATCATCATGGCGGACGAGCCCACGGGCGCGCTCGATTCGGCGACGGGCAGCCAAGTGTTCGATACCTTGAAGAAGCTCTCCCGGGAGAAGCTCGTGGTGGTCGTCTCGCACGACCGCGAATTTGCCGAGATGTATGCCGACCGCATCATCGAACTCAAGGACGGCAGGGTGATCTCCGACGTGTCGCGCTCGGGCGAGGCGTGCAGGGAGATAAACGTCATGGAGGCGGGACCCAAGAAGCTGACCGTCATGAGCGGCGCGGCAATGACCAAGCAGGACGAAGAGCGCGTCATCGCCTTTCTTCGCGCCAACAAGGGAGGGGTGGTGCTCTCTGCCGAGAAGGAGGACCTGCCTGCGGCGGGGGGCGCCGAGAGCGTGGGTACCTTTGCGCCCACCAACGCCGCGCCCGCCCCGCGCGAGGAGAATACCGCCTCCTTCCTGCCCTCGCGCTTCCCCGCGCGCTACGCCTTCAAGATGGGCATCTCCGGTTTGAAATTCAAGCCGCTGCGCCTCATCGTTACGACGCTGCTCGCCTCTGTCGCCTTCATCGTCTTCGGCGTCTTCTCGACGATGCTCACCTATTCGCCCGCGCAGATGGGCGTTTCCGGGCTCCTCAATTCCTCCTACGGCGCCGCCGTTCTGCAAAAGAAGATGCTCGTGCATACCGAAAACGATCTGGGCCCCTACACGATCACGAGCCCGAGCGGAACGCTCGGCACCCGCTTTGTCAGCGAGGAAGTGGAGGAGATCAGGGAAAAAACGGGCATCAACTTTATCCCCGTCTACAATTTCGGGCGGCAGGTGTTCAGCCTCTCTTACAGTTACTCCTTCGAAGGGGCGAACTACTTTACGCCGAGCGACTATTACGACAGCATCACCTCGCTCACGGGCTTTGCCTCCGTCTCCTATATCATGGACGATGACGATTATACCCTGCTCGCGGGAGAGTATCCTGCGGAGGGCAGGGAGATACTCATCTCGCGGCAGGTATTCGAGAGCTTCGTGCAGTTCGGCTACCGGCCTACGGCGGCTCTCGAACCCGCCGCGGTGCAGCAGATAGAGACGTATGACGATTTGATCGGCAAGTCTATCAGCCTGCGCGTGACGGCGGGCATGAGCCTTACTTTCACGGTAACGGGCATCTTCGACCCCGGTGAGGAATTTGAAGAGTTTTCCAAGCTCAAGACGGGGGAAGGCTTTGCTCCCGGCGAAGAGACCGAGATGATCGACGGCTTGAAAGAGTGTTTCCGCTATTCCATGTCCTCCGTCGCCTTTGTGGCGGACAGTTATTATGCCTCTCAGGCGGGATCGGCTCTTGATTTTAACGAGAGTGATTATCATTCGCTGCTCTATTCCATCGAAGCCATCCGCCGCGAGGGGAACGATGCGGAATCTAATTACACCGAGGAATCTGCGTCCCAAGAACGCTACCAATTCCTGATGGCTTCCCTGCGCAGCGACCCCCAAGAGAAGACGGATGCGCTCTTTGAGTACTTCGGCCTCGTGGACGACGTGCGCGATATTTCTTACTATCTGCCCTACAGCTATCTCAACGAGCTCAACGCGGGGCAGGAGATCTATACGCTCATCTTCCCCATCATCGGGGCGGCGGCGGGCGTGCTTGCGGTGTTTGCGGCGCTGCTCCTGTTCAGCTTTATCTCGGCGAGCATCAACGCCAAGAAGAAGGACATCGGCATCCTGCGGGCGGTGGGCGCGCGCAGCATCGACGTCTTCAAGATCTTCATCGTCGAGGGCGCCGTCGTCACCTTCCTGTGCCTGCTGCTCGGCATCGCGGGCAGCATCGCCGCCTGCGCAGTGACCAACGGCATCCTCATTGCGGAGAACATCCTCACCTATAACTTCTTCCTCTTTGATTGGAAGAACGCGCTCATCCTTTTGGGCATCGCCGCCGGAACGGCGTTTGTCGCGACGGGCATCCCGGTCGCGGTCTTCTCGAAGAAGAAGCCCGTCGAGACCATCCGCTCCATCTGACCTTCGGGCGCGCCCGTCGAAGGGGCGCCGCGAACGCTGCTCTCTTGAAAAAAGGACGTAAAAACTCTTTTCTCGCGCTTGAAAAAAATTGACAAGCGGGGCAAAGTTTGCTATAATGGGCAGGCAACTTGCAAAAAGGGCAAATAAGTGCTGCGGCGAAGGAGGGTTGAAAAAGAATGTCTACCATCAGAGTCGGCGACAATGAGAATCTTGAGAACGCGCTGCGTCGCTTCAAGAGAAAGTGCTCCCGCGACGGCATCATCGGTGACCTCCGCAAGAAGGAGTTCTACGAAAAGCCTTCCGTCAAGAAGAGAAAGAAGGCGGAAGCAGCCAGAAAGAGAAGCAGAAACTAAGGATAAGAACCGTAACGGAAGTTACGGTTTTTTTCTTGCAAAAAATGTCGAAATCGGGAGAAAACAGGGAAAGCGGAGCGAAAAATATGGAGCGGACGTTGAAATCGCTTGCAAAAGAGGCCAAGGCGCGCATGAAGAAGGGGTTTTGGAGACAGTGCGAGGAGGAACTCGACGCACACCTCAAGGATGCGCGCGAGCAGGGGATCAGCGAAAGCAGGATGGAGCGCTACTTCAAGGGCAAGGTCGCGGGGCACATCAAGGGCGAGGCGCCCGATGAATTTTATCTCAAAGTCAAGAAGATGCTCTTAGAGGAAGGGGAGGTCTCCGACGCCATCGGGCGGCTCACCGACAGGGAGTACTATCAAACGCTCACTTATGAGGAAAAACAGCGCTATACCTTAGAGCTTTCGGAAAAGTACTTGAAGGCGCTGGAGCGCTTCAAGCGGGAGGAGCTGTTCGAAAGGAGAAAGCAAGCAAAGCCGCAGGACTGAGCGGCTTCGTGCGCAGCCTTCGGCGGGGCGGAAGGGGGCGCGGAAGGGGGCGCAGTCCGGCGGCAGGGCGGAAGGGCGGGCGCGGCGGCGCCGATGCTTTTCAAGGCGCTTTCAATCGCTTGTCGAAACGCGGCGGATATGATATAATGTTCTTCATGAACGATATGGACCTGAATGAAGAACAGCGGCTGCCCGTCGAGGCGACGGAGGGGGCCGTTCTGGTGCTCGCGGGGGCGGGCAGCGGCAAGACGCGCGTTTTAACGGCGCGCATCGCCCACCTCGTGGAGGACATGGGGGTGCCGCCCGAGAATATCCTCGCCATCACCTTTACCAATAAGGCCGCCAACGAGATGAAGGAGCGGCTTTCCGCCATCGCCGATACGCGGCGGATGTGGGTGAGCACCATCCACTCCATGTGCGTGCGCATTTTGAGGATGTACGCCGAGCGCAGGGGGCTCACGCAGAACTTTTCCATCTATTCCGAGCAGGAGCGCGCCGCCGTCATCAAGCAGGCCTTCAAGGAGCTGGGCTTCGATGAGGACGGTTTGCTCAAGAGCGTCAAGTGGCACATCTCCAACGCCAAGATGCTGGGGCTCTCGCCCTCGGAGTACGCCGTGCAGCACCGTACGGAGCGCAGCGTCGAGGAGGCGGTCAAGGTCTACGAAAAGTACGATGCGCACTTAAAGCAGAACAATGCGCTCGACTTTGACGACCTCCTGTCCGAGGCGCGCGCCCTGCTCGCTTCCGATAGAGAGGCGCGGGAGTACCTTGCGGGCAAGTTCCGCTATATCCACGTCGACGAGTTCCAGGATACCAACGCCGTGCAGTTCGACATCGTCAAGATGCTCGCAAGCGTGCACGGCAACCTCTTTGTGGTGGGCGACGACGACCAGTCCATCTACGGCTGGCGGGGGGCGCAGATCGAGAACATTCTGCACTTCGAGCGCACCTACCCCAATGCCAAGACCTTCAAATTGCAGCAGAATTACCGCTCGACGAAAGCCATCCTTTCGCTCGCCAACGCCTCCATCGCCCACAACCTCAACCGCAAGGGCAAGAAGCTGTGGACGGAGAACGAGGAGGGCGCAAGGCCCGTGTGGCATGAGGCGGACGAGGAGGCGGGCGAGGCCCTCTATGCGGCGCGGCTCATCTTAGAGCTCAAAAGGCGCGGCTATAAGCTCTCCGACTTTGCCGTGCTCATGCGCATCAACGCCCTCACCCGCTCCTTCGAGCAGGAATTTACCAAGTACGGCATCTCCTATAAAGTGTTCGGCGGCTTCCGCTTCTTTGAACGCAAGGAGATCAAGGACGCGCTCGCCTATTTGCGTCTCATCGCGAACCCTTTCGACAGTGAGGCGGTCTCGCGCATCATCAACGTGCCCAGGCGGGGCATCGGCGAAAAGACGATGGAGACGCTGCGCGCCTACGCGGAAAGAGAGGAGCTCTCCCTCTACGACGCCGTTTTGGACTGCGATCTTCTCCCCCTCGGCGAGGGCGTGAAAAATAAGCTCCGCGCCTTCGGCAAGTATATCAAGGACCTCGTCATCATGGCGCAGGAAGCGCCCGTCAACGAGCTCTGCACGCACCTTTTGGAGAGCTCGGGCATGAGGGAGATGTACCTCGACGGCACGGACGAGGGGGCAGCCAAGCGCGCCAATCTCGACGAGTTCTTAAATTCCGTCGAGGAGTTCGTGCGCCTTGACCCCGAGGCGACGCTTGCAGACTACTTGCAGCAGATCACCCTCTATTCGGACACCGACGAGATGGACGAGGACGACTATGTGACCATCGCCACCATCCACGCCGTCAAGGGGCTCGAGTTCCGCTGCGTCTTTTTGTGCGGGCTCGAGGAGAACATCATGCCCACTTCGCGCGCGCAGGACAGCCCCGAGGCGCTCGAGGAGGAGCGGCGGCTGATGTACGTCGCCATCACGCGGGCAAGGGAGAAGCTGTGGCTCACGCGCTCGCGCTCGCGCTATCTCTACGGCAGAAGGGAGCCCACCGTGCGCTCGGAGTTTGTTGACGAGCTCAAGGGCGAGCTGGGCATCGAGGACATCAAGGCGCGCTATCAGGGCGACTACGGCGAATACGGCGGGTATGGCTCCTACGGCGGGGGTGGGTATGGCGCGCGGCGTTCGTCGGGGTACGGCTCCTATGGCGGCTACGGCAATTCCGCGCCGCGGCGGGTGGGGCGCGCCTCGGACGACGAGGGATACCGCACCTTCGGCAGCGGGAAGCCTGCTCCCATGAGCGGTGCGGCAAGGAGCGGCGCGGCGGCAAAGAGTGCGCCTCCTGCAAGGACGCAGCCCGTGCGCTTCGGCAACGTGGGCGGGGGAACGCCTGCGGGAGCGGGCGCGGCAGGCACGGCGAAGGCGGGCGCCGATCTTTCCCGCTTTCAGGTGGGCGCGCGGGTGCGGCACTCCCGTTTCGGCGAGGGCGTCATCACGGGCGTGCGCGGGGCGGGCGGCAACCTCATCGTCACCGTCCGCTTCGAGAAGGCGGGGAATAAGGATCTGGCGGCGGCGCTGGCTCCCCTCGAAGTCCTCCTTTGACCTCCGAAAAAAATCTGCGGCGCAATACTATGTCGCCCTTACGCACGGCTGCGGTCATTTACCATTTAGTAAACTCCCTTGCCGTTTGCGCGGGCTCCTCGTCTTGCTTGCATCTCTTTTCCGGAGGTTCGCTTGGACGGGGGGGGGAGGCGGGAGACGATGCAATACTTTGTCGAGCTTGTGTTTTGCCTCAGTCACTTACTCGTCGGAGCGAGGCGACTTTTGCGGGAGCCCTGTATTTTACTCCCTCAGTCTCGCTGCGTTCGGCACCCTCCCTTACACAGGGAGGGCTAACTCCCTCAGTCTCATCAGCGGCGTTCGCCGCATGATGAGCCAGCTCCCTCAAGAGGGCGCTTAAAATGAGGCAACTCCTTCAGTCTCGCTGCGCTCGACAGCTCCCTCGGGGAGGGAGCCGAGGGGGGAGGAGCGGCAAATTTTCCTTGCCTCCCTCTTAGAGTGAGGTGCCGAACGGATGTGAGGCGGAAGGAGTGAATAAAAAAGGACAGTATCATGAACGGACGGATGAAGGAACTCGTCGGCATTCTCAACCGATGGGCATATGAATACTATGTGCTGGACGCGCCCTCGGTGGAGGACCGCGAGTACGACAGGCTCTATGACGAGCTCAAAGAGCTCGAGCGCACGACGGGCGTCGTGTTGCCCGATTCGCCCACGCGGCGGGTGGGCGGCGAGCCCGTCAAGGGCTTTGAGCGGCACAAACACATCGCGCGGCTCTTCAGCCTCGACAAGGCAGTGACGGAGGACGAACTTTCCGCCTTCTTCACGCGCGTCGAAAAGGCGGCGGACATCGCGCCCACCTACACCGTGGAATACAAATTCGACGGGCTGACGATGTGCCTCACATACGAAGACGGCGTCTTCGTGCGCGCCGCAACGCGCGGCAACGGCGTGGAGGGGGAGGACGTCACCGCACAGGCGCTCACCCTGCACAGCTTTCCCCTTTCCATCTCCTATAAGGGCACGCTCGAGGTGCGCGGCGAGGCGGTGATGCGCCTCTCCGTGCTCGAACAGTACAACCGCGAGCACCCCGACGAGCCTCTGAAGAACGCCCGCAACGCGGCGGCGGGGGCCATCCGCAACCTCGACCCCAAGCAGACGGCGCTGCGCCGCCCCGAAATTTTGTTCTACGACGTCAATTATAAGTCGGACGGCATGCCCGCCTCGCAGGAGGAGGCGCTGGCGTTTTTGAAAAGAGAGGGCTTTCAGACGTACCCCTTCTTCAAAGTGTGCAAAAATTACGACGAAGTGCGGGAAGCCATCGACGAGATCGAGGTGGAGAGAAAGAAGATCGACGTTTTAACGGACGGCGCCGTCGTCAAAGTCAACGAGGAGCGCGTGCGCGAGGAGCTGGGCTATACCGACAAGTTCCCGCGCTGGGCGATCGCCTATAAATTTGAGGCGGAGGAGGCGGAGACCACCGTCCTCAACGTCTTCTGGCAGGTGGGGCGCACGGGCAAGCTCACCCCCCTTGCCGAAGTGGAGCCCGTGGAGCTCGCGGGCGCGACCGTCCGCCGCGCCACCCTCAACAACTTCGGCGACCTCACCAAGAAGGACGTCAAGGTCAATTCGCGCGTGCTCATCCGCCGCTCCAACGAGGTCATCCCCGAAATTTTGGGGGCGGTCTCCCACGCCGAGGGCAGCGTGCCCGTCGAAAAACCCGCCGTCTGCCCCTACTGCGGCAGCCCCGTGCGCGAAGTGGGCGCCAATCTCTTCTGCTCCAACGAAAGCTGCCCGCCCCGCATCGTGCAGAAGCTCGCGCACTTCTGTTCCAAGAACGCCATGGACGTCGAGGGGCTCTCCGAACAGACGATAGCTCTCCTTTTGGAAAAGCGGGGCGTCAAGAATTTTTCCGACCTCTACGCCCTCAAAGAGGAGAGCTTCGAGGGGCTCGAGGGCTTCCGCGAGAAGAAGATCAAAAACCTTCTCTCCGCCCTCGAAAAGAGCAAGCATATCCCCCTCGACCGCTTCTTGTATGCGCTCGGCATCGAGGGCATCGGACGGGTGGCGGCGCGCGACCTTGCGGCGTATGGCTCGGTGGAAGAAGTCGCCTCCCGCACGAAGGAGGAGCTGCTTGCCCTCGAAAACGTGGGCGAAGTGACGGCGAACGCCATTTTGGGCTACTTTGCCAATGAGGAGAACTGCGCGGAGCTTGCCCGCCTGAAACGAGCGGGCGTTGCGCCCTATACGGAGCAGCGGGTGACGGAGGGGGCGTTCGCGGGGGAGAGCGTCGTTTTGACCGGCACGCTCGCCTCGATGGGCCGCACGGAGGCGCAGAGGCGCATCGAAACTCTCGGCGGCGTCTGCCAGAGCAGCGTTACCGCTAAGACGACGCTCGTTGTGGCGGGCGAGAAGGCGGGCAGCAAGCTCGATAAGGCGAAAAAGCTGAATATCCCCGTCATCACGGAGGAGGAATTTTTGAAACGGCTGGGTTGAGGGCGTCCCTTGGGGCGCGTGAAGAATAATCATCCACGTGCATAGCACGTGGTATTTTAGTTTCGGGCATAGCCCTAATCATTACTGGCTGCGCACAAGTGCGCCGGAGAATTGGCCTGCCAGCCACGCATTTGT
>CALVTT010000039.1 GCA_944363045.1 uncultured Clostridia bacterium
ATACCGCCGTGCGAAGAAGGCGTGTTGATGACGATACGGCAGGTCTTCATGACGGAGCGGAAGCGCTCGATCTTGTCTTGACCCGTCTCCACGTTGACATAGAGCGAGGAGGTATGGCCGAGGCCGCCGTCCTTGATGAGGCGGTCTGCCTTCATGACGGCATCCTCGAAGTCCTCCGCCTTATACATGGCGAGCACGGGCGAGAGCTTCTCGTGTGCGAACTCTTCGGAGATGTCGACGGACTCGACCTCGCCGACGAGCACCTTGCTGCCCTCGGGCGCCGTGAAGCCCGAAAGCTCGGCGATCTTGCAGGCGGGCTGACCGACGATCTTGGCGTTGAGCGCGCCGTTGATGATGATGGTCTTTCTCACCTTCTCCGTCTCTTCGGGGGTGAGGAAGTACGCGCCGCGCAGCGCCATCTCCTGCTTGAACGCATCGTAGACGTCTTTGAGCACGATGACGGACTGCTCGGAAGCGCAGATCATGCCGTTATCAAAGGTCTTGGAGTGCAGAATGGAGGAAGCCGCGAGCTTGATATCCGCAGAGGAATCGATGACGGCGGGCGTGTTGCCTGCGCCGACGCCGACTGCGGGCTTGCCGGAGGAATATGCCGCCTTGACCATGCCGGGGCCGCCCGTCGCGAGGATGAGGTCCGCCTCTCTCATGATCATGCCCGAAAGGGGCACGGTGGGCTGATCGATCCAGCCGATGATGTCTTCGGGGGCGCCCGCCTTCACCGCCGCCTCGAGGACGACCTTCGCCGCCTCGATCGTGCACTTCTTGGCACGGGGATGGGGCGAGATGATGAGCGCGTTCCTCGTCTTCAAGCAGATGAGGCTCTTGAAGATCGCGGTGGACGTGGGGTTGGTCGTGGGGATGACTGCGGCAACGACGCCGACGGGCTCTGCGATCTTGGTGTAGCCGAAGCCCTCGTCGCGCTCGATGACGCCGCAGGTCTTGACGTCCTTATACTTGTTGTAGATGTACTCGGCCGCATAGTTGTTCTTGATGACCTTGTCCTCTACAACGCCCATGCCCGTCTCTTCGACGGCCATCTTCGCGAGAGGAAGACGCATCTTGTTCGCCGCAAGCGCTGCCGCGAAGAAGATCTTGTCCACCTGCTCCTGCGTGTAGGTGGCGTACTTCGCCTGAGCAGCTCTGACGCGCGCCAAGAGCTTTTCGAGCGATTCCTCATCGTTGACGATAAAGTCCTTCATGTGATACCTCCGATATATTTTGCTTTTAATATTGCCGTATTCAAATGCCGCCCTTCCCGGCCTCTGCCAAAAGAGAGGCGAGCGTTGCCGCAAGGTCCTCGCAGCGCAGCGTCACCCCCGCGGGCACGCGCACATAGGCGGGCGCAAAGCTCAAGATGGACGTGATGCCCGCCTCCACCATGGCGTCGCACGCTTTTTGCGCCGCCTCGCCGGGAACGGTGAGAATGCCGAGGCGCACTTCTTCGCGCTCCGCGATCTCTTTGAGACGCTCCATGGGATAGATGGGCTTGCCGTGCAGCGCCCCCACCTGCGCGGGAGAAATATCGAACGCGGCGACGACGTCGATGCCGTAATGCTCGAAGCCGTCATAGACGAGGAACGCCCTTCCGAGCCGCCCCGCGCCCACGACGCAGGCATGCGTCTTCAGGTGATACCCGAGCGTCCGCTCAAGATCCCCGATGAGCTTCCCCACGGCAAAGCCCAAGCGCGGCTTGCCCGGCTCGGACGCGACGAGCGCCAGATCCTTCCTCACGCACACGGCGGAAAGATGCATGTCCTCGGCGATCTCCGAAGAAGAGACGTAACTGACGCCCGCCGCCGCCTCCGCCTGCAAATAGCGAAGGTAAGCAGGGAACCGCAGGAACGCCGCCTTGGAAATTTCCGCCGTCTTGCTCTCCAACCGTGTCACCTCTAATCGATATTTTTTTATCGATTTACATTTTACCAAATCTCGCGCCGCTTGTCAACCGTTTGAAAGCAGTTTCTTCCCGAAAAGCCAAAAAAATACCCCCTCCGCCTCGTCGCGGCAAGGCGTTTTGGTCTGCGGCGCACTTCGTTTGCCGCATGACCTTATGCGCCTGCCGCTCCTCTTCCCACAAATCTTTTGCTTCGCAAAATCTTTGCGGGAGCCCTATAAGATGGAGTAGCGCCAATTTTCTTGCCTCCCTCCCCGAGGGAGGTGTCTCGGCGAAGCCGTGACGGAAGGAGTCTTATCATGGGATCTCGATCAGAAGTCACTTTTTCGTTCCACCCCCGCCGCTAAGCAGAAGCGCCGCCCGCGGCTTAAACGCCGCGGGCGGCGCCCGTCGATCTTTATTTTAGGTCAAGCCTCTATCTCTTTGAGCTGCGCTTCGATCTTTTCCTTCATGTCGATATACTTTTCGAGCTTTGCCCGCTCGTCGTCGACGAGCTTTTTGGGCGCCTTGGAGATGAACCCCTGGTTGGCAAGCTTGCCGTTGGCGCGGGCGATTTCCCCCGTCGCGCGCTCGAGCTCCTTTTCAAGGCGCTTCTTCTCCTCCTCGAGGTCGACGAGCTCCCCGAGCGGGATAAACACCTGCCCGAGATCGCACACCTGCGAGACGGCCTTGCCGCCTGCCGCCGCGCCGCTCTCGACGACTTCCACCGCGCTCGCGCCCGCGAGGCGCAGGATGGACTGGCGATTGAGGGAGACGAGGCGCTTGCTGTCCGTCACGAGGTAGATGTGCACCTTGCGCGAGGGCGGGCAGTTGACCGCCACCTTCATGGCGCGCACCGTCTTGATGAGCCCGATGACGCCTTCGAACGCCTTGGCCTCCTTCTTATAGGCGAGCTTGCCCGCATAGCGGGGATACTCTGCCGTGATGATGCGCCCCCTCTCGCCCGGCAGATAGCCGTAGATCTCCTCCGTGACGAAGGGGATGAAGGGATGCAGCAGGCGCAGGGCGTTGTCCAGCACATAGAGGAGCACCGAGAGTGCCCCCCTCCTCTTTTCGGCGTCGTCGCCGTAGAGGGCGGGCTTTGAAAGCTCGATATACCAATCGCAGAAGTCATTCCAGACGAAGTCGATCAGCTTGTCCGCCGCGATGCCGAGGTCGTACTTCTGCAGAGAGACGGTCACTTCGCGCACCGTCGCCATGAGGCGGGAGATGATCCAGCGGTCGGCGGGCTGCAGTTTCACGGAGGCAAGCGGCGGCACTGCCTCGTCTTTCACATTCATGAGGACGAACCGCGCGGCGTTCCACACCTTGTTGATGAAGTTGCGGGAGGCCTCCACCTTGGACTCGATATAGCGCGTGTCGTTGCCGGGGGCGACGCCCGTCAGCAGCGAAAGGCGCAGCGAGTCCGCACCGTATTTTTCGATGACTTCAAGAGGGTCGACGCCGTTGCCCAAGGACTTGCTCATCTTGCGGCCCTGCTCGTCGCGCACGATGCCGTGGATGAGCACATCGCGGAAGGGAACTTTGCCCGTCTGCTCGATGCCCGAGAACATCATGCGCATGACCCAGAAGGGAATGATGTCATACCCCGTGACGAGCACGTCCGTGGGATAGAAATATTCGTATTCGGGCGTCTTGTCCGGCCAGCCCAGCGTGGAGAAGGGCCAAAGCGCCGAGGAGAACCAGGTATCCAGCACGTCCTCGTCCTGCGTGAGGTGAACGCTCCCGCACTTGGGGCAGACGGAGGGCGTCTCGCGGGCGCAGATGACCTCGCCGCAGTCGCCGCAGTACCACACGGGGATGCGGTGCCCCCACCACAGCTGACGGGAGATGCACCAGTCGCGGATATTCTCCAACCAGTTATAATAAATTTTCGCGAAGCGGTCGGGGATGAACTTGGTCTTGTTCTTCTGCACGGCGTCGATGGCGGGCTTTGCAAGGGGCGCCATCTTGACGAACCACTGCTTGGAGACGATGGGCTCCACCGTCGAATGGCAGCGGTAGCAGTGCCCGACGTTGTGCGCGTGCGGCTCCACCTTGACGAGGAGCCCGAGCTTGTCCATGTCCGCGACGATGCGCTTTCTTGCTTCATAGCGGTCGAGCCCCTGATATTCGCCCGCAAGTTCATTCATCGTGCCGTCGTCGTTCATCACGCGGATGACGGGCAAGTCGTGCCGGAGCCCCACTTCGAAGTCGTTGGGGTCGTGGGCGGGCGTAATTTTCACCGCGCCCGTGCCGAACTCGGGGTCGACGTACTCGTCCTCGACGAGCGGGATCTTTCTCCCGACGAGGGGCAGGGTGAGCGTCTTTCCGACGAGGGCGGCATAGCGCTCGTCCCCGGGGTGAACGGCGACGGCGGTATCGCCCAGCATGGTCTCGGGGCGGGTGGTCGCGATGGTAATGTATTCATCGGTGCCGTCCACGGGATAGCGGAAGTGCCAGAAGAAGCCCGCGTCCTCGCTGTATTCGACCTCGGCGTCCGAGAGCGCCGTCCGGCAAGACGGGCACCAGTTGATGATGCGGCTGCCGCGGTAGATGAGCCCCTTGTTGTAGAGGCGGAAGAACGCCTCGCGCACGGCTTTCGAACAGCGCTCGTCCATCGTGAAGGCGAGGCGGGACCAATCGCAGGAAGAGCCCAATTTTTTGAGCTGTTCACAGATGCGGTTGCCGTATTTTTCCTTCCACGCCCAGGCGCGCTCCATAAAGCCCTCACGGCCGAGCTGCTCTTTCGTGAGCCCCTCCTCCTTGAGCTGATTGACGATCTTGACCTCCGTCGCGATGGAGGCGTGGTCGGTGCCGGGGAGCCAGAGAACGGAATACCCCTGCATGCGCTTGAAGCGCGTGATGACGTCCTGCATGGTCTCGTCCATGGCGTGGCCGCAGTGCAGCTGCCCCGTCACGTTGGGGGGCGGCATCATCAGCGAGAAGGGAACTTTCCCTTCGTCTATCTCGGCGCGGAAGCAGCCGTTTTCCTGCCAATCCGCGTAGATGCGATCCTCAAATTGTTTGGGATCGTACGTCGTTTGCATCTCTTTCATCTTTATCACCTAAAAAAGCGTAATACAGCATTTCATTATACACGCTTTTTCCGCCGTTGTCAATGAAAGCGCCCCTCGCATACGATATATTATTGCCAAATTCCGAAGATGCGCCCCCGCCCTTGCGGTGTGCCGCATCTTCTTCCACGGAGGTCCCCATGTCAAAACTTTCCCGTCTCATCTTGCTTCCCTTAGCGGCGCTCTTTGCGCTCCTGCCCCTTTCCGCCTGCACGCAAAAGGAGGAGGGTCCCGCCCTCGTGCGCGTCAACGAAGTCACCCACTCGGTGTTCTATGCCCCCATGTATCTTGCCGACTCCCTCGGCTACTTTCAGGAGGAGAACATCGAAATACAACTCATGAACGGCGGCGGCGCCGACAAAGTGATGGCAGCCGTGCTCTCGGGCGATGCCGACATCGGCTTCTGCGGCCCCGAAGCCGCCATCTATGTGCTGCTCGGCGGCACGCAGGATGTGCCCACCGTCTTCGGCCAGCTCACCCGCCGCGACGGCTCCTTCCTCGTCTCCCGCACCGACGAACCCGGCTTCCGTTGGGAGGACCTCGCGGGCAAAGAGGTGCTCGCAGGCAGAAAGGGAGGCGTGCCCGCCATGACCTTTGAGTATATCTTAAAAGAGCACGGCATCGCCGGGCAAGTCACCCTCAACTACGACGTCGCCTTCAACCTGATGACGGGCGCCTTTGAATCGGGCGTTGCCGACTACTGCACGATGTTCGAGCCGACGGCCTCCGAATACGAGGCGGCAGGCAAGGGATACGTCGTCGCCGCCGTGGGAGAGGCGTCGGGCGAAGTCCCCTACACTGCCTATATCGCCAAAAGATCGTGGCTGGACGAAAACGGGGAGACCGCCGAAGGCTTCCTGCGCGCCGTCATGCGCGCCATCGATTTTGCGGAAAACGAGCCCGCGATGACCGTCGCCGAATACCTCCTCCCCCATTTCCCCTCCACCTCGCAGGAGTCGCTCGCCGTCAGCGTCGAGAGCTACCGAACTATCTCCGCCTGGCAGCCCGATATGACCCTCTCCGAGGCGAGTTTCGACCGTTTGCAGGACATCATCGAGAGCGCGGGCGAACTTACAGAGCGCGCAGACTACAAGGCGCTCGTCGACAACACCCTCGCCGAACGCGTCTTTTCGGAGCTCGCCAACCAATAAAAAGCACGCCGCGCCCCTTTCGGGAAGCGCCAAAGCCATGAAAGAAATACTTGCCTTTGAAAACGTCAGACTCACCTATCATACAAGGCAGGGGGAGGTGACCGCCTTGAAGGGGCTCACCTTCTCCCTCCGCGAGGGGGAATTTGCCGCCATGATCGGCCCCTCGGGCTGCGGAAAGAGCACCGTCCTCTCGCTCGCGGCGGGCCTTTTGCAGCCCTCCGAGGGAAAAGTCGCCCTGCACGGGAGCATCGGCTATATGCTCCAGCGCGACGAGCTCTTTCCCTGGCGCACCATCGAGAAAAACTTATACCTTCCCCTCGAAGTGCAGAAGAAAAACACGCCCGAGCGCCGTGAGCGCGCCCTCGCCCTTGCCGAAAAGTACGGGCTTGCGGGCTTTTTGAAGAGCTATCCTTCCGAGCTCTCGGGCGGGATGCGCCAGCGCGCCGCCCTCATCAGGACGCTCGTCATGGAGCCCGACCTTCTCCTTCTCGACGAACCCTTCTCCGCCCTCGACTATCAGACGCGCCTCCTCGTGGCGGCAGACGTTGCCCGCATCATCCGCGGCGAGAAAAAGACCGCCCTTCTCATCACGCACGACATCTCGGAGGCCGTCTCCCTCGCCGACCGCATCTTCGTGCTCACCGCCCGCCCCGCCCGTCTGCTCTCCGCGCACGAGACGGACTTTTGCTCCTCCGACCCCTTGAAGCGCCGCGAAGAGCCCCGCTTTTCGGGCTGGTTTGAAAAACTGTGGAGGGAACTCAACCCATGAAACACGAACGCAGGCACGAAAGCATCTCTTTGGAACATCAAAACTATCTCCGCCGCGGCAAAAAAAAGAGCATCCTCGTCAACGCCGTGCGGCTGGGGCTGCTCCTCTTTCTTGTCGGGCTGTGGGAACTTGTCACCGCTCTCGGCTGGGCAGACCCCTTCCTCGTCAGCTCCCCTTCGCGCATCGCAAAAACGATCGCCTCCCTCTACACGGAGGGCACCCTCTTTTATCACATCGGCGTCACTCTTTCGGAAACGCTCATCGGCTTTGCCGCCGCCGTCCTCTTGGGGCTGCTTGTCGCCCTGCTGCTCTGGTGGAGCGAGGTTTTGCGCCGCGTGCTCGAGCCCTACATCGTCGTCCTCAACGCCCTGCCCAAGATCGCTTTGGGGCCGCTCATCATCATCTGGTGCGGCACGGGGAGCCGCGCCATCGTCTTTATGACCATCCTCGTCACCGTCATCCTCGTCATCCTGCATATGCTCTCCGCCTTTCTTTCCGCCGACGGAGGCAAGATGCTGCTCTTAAAATCGATGGGCGCGAGCAAGGCGCAGATGCTCATAAAGCTCATCCTGCCCTCCTCTCTTCCCGCCTTCGTCTCCATGCTGAAAGTCGCCGTCGGCATGAGTTGGATCGGCTCCATCATGGGCGAATACATCGTCTCGCGGGCGGGGCTCGGATACCTCATCGTCTACGGCGGGCAGGTGTTCAAACTCGACCTTGTGATGGCGGCGACCGTCATCCTCTGCTTCCTCGCGGCGCTCATGTATTTCCTCGTGGCGCTCCTCGAAAGAAAGCTCTTAAAATCATGATCTTTTTCGGCGGCGGGGGTACGCGCTCCCGCCGTTTTTTTACGGACAGGCAAAGCTATGTCTGACATAGTATTTGATTTCCCCCTATATCCTGCGGTCACCCGCCCTCCCGCGCACAAAATAGCAAAAAAAGTTCGCGATTACGTCAGGCGCAGTACTCTATCTCCTTGACAAGCCACGGCATATCCTGTATAATATTGTCAGAATATGTAAGGAGATCCCCTATGGATCAAGATTTTACCCATAGCGAAGACGAAAACGAGATCGAGGTCGTAGACATCGCCGAAGATCTTGCGCCCTCCCCTGCCGAACAGACGGGCGAGCCGCCCTCCCCTGCGCCCGAAAGCGCCCGGGAAGAGCCCGAGGAAGATGCCGACGAGGACGACAAGGAGCATACCATCAGCTCCGACCTCATCCGCGGCCACATCAATACCATCATCCTCCGCTCCCTCTATGACGGGGACAAGTACGGCTACGCGATCATCGAGGAGATCGCCCGCAAGAGCCACAATCAGTACCAACTCAAACAGCCCTCCCTCTACAGCGCCTTGAAGCGGCTCGAGAAGGAAGGCTACATCACCTCCTATTGGGGCGGTACGGCGGGCGGCGGCAGGCGCAAGTATTTCTCCCTCACCGACCAGGGCAAAGAGATCGCTGAACGCAATCTCATGGAATGGGAATATTCCCGCACCGTCATCGACAGCCTTATCTCCGACAAAGATTTTGATTTCACCGCTCCCGCCCCCGCTCCCGTCGATATGCGCGTCCTGAGGCAGTCGACGAGCCGCGTCCCCTCCGCCGCCGGCAGAGAGGAAGAGGAGGAAATTTATGGCGGCCGCGACGAAACCGAGCCCGCGGACGGATACGCCCCCTTTGCGGAGACTGCGGAAAGCGCCGCCGCGCCCGCACCCGAAGAGATCGCCGACACCATGCCCGATCTTTCAACGGAGGACGCCGATGAGGCGCAGGCCGTCTCCCCCGAAGGGGATGAGGCCGCACTGCCCCCTGAAACGGCGGAAGTGCCCGCCGCACCGAACGCAGAAGTTCTGCCGTCCGAGCCCGCAGAGGCTTACGGCTATGCAGCGGCAGCCGCCGCCTTCCCCTCCCTCTCCGAGGCCGCGCCCGAAACGCCTCAGGAAAACGCCGAAGCCGCTCCCGAGCCCCTTGCAGAAGCGCCTGCTCCCGAAGCGTCTCAGGAATATGCCGAGGCCGCTCCCGAACCCCTTGCAGAAGCGCCCGTAGGCGAAACGCCGCTCCCCGCAGACCATCCCGCCTTCCGGGAGCTTGAAGCCCGCCGCACCGCCTTCGAGGAGGAACAGCGCCGCGCCGAAGAGGAACTGCGCGCCCGTGAGGAGATGCTGCGCACGCGGGAAGAGCTCTTCCGCAGCGAGGAGGAGCAGCGCAACCGCATGATCGCGGAAGAGGCCGCCAAAAACCGCTATTGGGAGGAGATGCGCGCCCGCGAACAGGCACGCCTCGAAGAAGAACAGCGCAGACGCATGGAGGCCGAGGCCTTTGCCCGCCTCCGCTATGAAGATGAGCTCCGCCGCCGCGGGGAGGAACGCCGTATGCAGGAAGAAGCACGCCTTCAAGAGGAACAGCGCCGCGCCGAGGAAGAGCGGCTCCAAGAGGAACAGCGCCGCGCCGAAGAGGCGGCAGAGCGCGAGAGAGCGCGCCTTGAAGAAGAACAGCGCCTCGCCCGCGAGGAGGAGGAGCAACGCGCCGCCGAAGAGGCACGCCTCGAGGAAGAGCGCGCCCACGCCGACGCCCTCAACGACGAAAAGACACAGCAGAACGCACGCATCATCGAGATGCAGCCCTTCGCCGAGGAGCGCGCCAAATACGAACAGATGATCCGCGACCGCGAGGAACAGCTCAAGGCACAGCACGCCCGCGAGCTCGCCGAGCAGGAAATGCGCATCCGCAGCGAAGACGAGGAGCGCTTCCGCGAACGCGAACAGCAGATGATCCACCAGAACTATTTAAGCCTTGTCAACACCCCTCCCGTGGAGGAGACGCAGGGCAGCGAATATAACTACTTCAACACGCCCGTGGTGCCCGCAGGGGAAGCCAAGACGCCCATGTACGCCGCAAAGCCCGAGGCAGAGCGCGAATACCGCTCGGTCATCGGCAAGCTCTATATGAACACCATCAAGGAGCCGGCGCCGCAGCCCGCACAGCCGCCCGCGCAGCAACAGCCCAAACAGCCTGCCCCGCAGCCCGTACCGCAGCCGCAGCGCTCTGCGGTTCCGCCCGCGCCGCGCCCCGCGCAGCAGCCCGCTCCCGCACCGCAGCCGCAGCGCCCCGCACAAAGAGCTCAGGAAGCGCCCACGCCGCCCAAGAAGGCCGCCCCCACGCCTCCGCCCCGCTCGCTCGACGGCATCGACTTTTATGACATCGAGATGCGCGCCGCGGCAGACGGCATCCGCATCACTACCTCGGGCGGAGGGAGCAAGCCCGTCACGACGACGCTCTCCGTCAACCTCGTCCACAAGGGCAAGGCACTCTTCTTCAGCGCCCTCACCGTCTTCCTCCTCTGCATTGCGGAGGGAAGCCTCACCTTAGGGCTCTTGCGCACGCTGCAGCTCCCCCGTTTCTACCCCTATCTCATCTGGGGCGCGGGACTTGCCGTACTGCTCGTCTGCGGCCTCGCCTATGTCAACCACTACGGCGAACGCGCTTTAAGGCGCACGGGGAACCTGCTCGTCAACACCATCGTCACCTACGCCCTATGCGTGATCGTCATCCTCATCATTGCGCTCGCGGGCAACATCGACTTTTCCGATCTCGGGCAGCTGATGACCTATGTGATCATCCCCGTCGTTTTCTTCCTCAACATCGTCGTCTTTGCGGTAGCATACTACCTGCAAGTCCGCCCCAAGAACGAGTAACTTTCAGATCTACTCAAAAAGGCAGCCCCCCGGCTGCCTTTTTCATAAAAAATTCCATAATAAAGGAACCGCGTACAGCATGCAAACCAGAGAAACCATACAATTACTTTTTGAAAAATGGACCAAGAAACTACGCCTTACTCCCGAATGGGATATTCATCTGGAATGGATCGAGGATCCCGCATGGCGAAAAACAGCCGATTTTAAGATCGACTGCGACGACCGGAAAGCCATCATTCTGCTCAACGCCGCCGAGACCGATCGGGAAAATATGGAAGAGATGATCGTTCACGAACTGATGCATCTGAAACTTTACCCGTTGGATCAGATAACGGAATCGTTGATCGTCAGCAATTTTGAAGAAGGTACGCAAGGGTACGATTTTGCCTATCGTTGTTTCTTCACCGCTCTCGAACAGACGGTAGAAGAACTTGCAAAATGTTTTCTGCTGGAATTCGGGCAAAACAAGGTACTTTCCTTTCAGCGCTGCAACACTAAAAAGTCATTTACGGAGCTTTATGAAGGCTTAAAGTCTATCGAATAAGCGCCCATACCAAAGCCGATCCTCTGCCGCAAAAGCCTTTCAAAACAGCACAATTCAAAAATACAAAAGGGGCGCTGCCTTCAACAGGAGCATCCCTTTTCGTTTACTTGATTCTGATTACAGCCTGCAATATTGATTCGTGAGATATTGTATATAATCGTCTTTCTCGAATAATCTTTGACTAGTCTCATCCCCTTGGGATGCGGCGATCTCACAGATAGGTACAGTCAGACGGATATGCTGTCCGACACTTTTGCTTTGCGTATAATTTTCTAAAATAGTTTCCGCCCCTTCCGTCTTCAGATTCCCCAAACACCATGAAGGTCCGGGGGTCGTCACATTCGGATAAACGAAAAAACGGTTATCAACAAAGAAGACGGGCGTCTTACTCACATAGCTTGCGGTCGAGCTGTCATTTTTCAGTTCCTCACAGAGCGTCTGCTCCGATTCCCCGAATACATCCTCTATCCTTGTTTTGTGAAAATGCTTTAATGTATAGTCCGCGAGCGTCTGCGAGATCATATGGAGATCGTCCCCGGTCAATCTGACGGCATATCTTTTCTCGTTTTCCCCGTCGCAAGAGCCCTGATGCATAAAGAAGGAAAACTCTCCGCCAAAAGACCTGCAGCGCTTCTCCAACTCTGATTTTGTTATGAGCGTCTCGATCAAGGGAAGCTCACCGATATTGTCTTTGTTTACAAACATCTGGATACGCGGAGAGATCTGATTTGCAAGCAGGATGTCGATCGCTTCCAATATTTCATTGTACGCATTTTTCCTGCCTGTATAAAGATCCGTCTTTTCCTGCCCGCCGAATAAAGTCAGCTGCGCCCTTTTTAATCCGAGCGCGGAAAGCCACTTAACATATTCCTTGTCACGGACGATACGCCAAACGCTGATCAGTTCAAAATGGTTTTCACGGACATCGGACAAGCGGCTGCACAGATCCCAAAGCTCCTGATAGTTATCCCTGTAATCGGGTTCACGATACCAGTCATAGACAGTCAGGGCGTTTGTAAACGGACGAAATTTCTCTGCAACGAAGATCAGATCGTCCTTGGTCAAATTGCCGTTCGAAGAATGCCCGACCCAACAATGTTTGCATCGGTTCGGACAGCCATACATATCGAGACATACCGTGATTCTTTCAAACATAACCCCCTCCGCAGTATGACGCATGAGCAGTATCCCGGAAAAACACAAGCGGTCTTCCACTCTCTTCCATGCACATCAAACAAAACTTCACCCAATGAGCCCAAAATGCCTTGCGAGCTTTTCGCACACTTCCTCCCGAGCGTCTCTGCCGTCCTCATCTCTTATGAGCGTGAAAAACCCGCTGCCAGCAAACCCGTCATAGGCTTCGCGGGAATTGACGAGCGCCAGCCCCCGCCGGAAGTTTTCCAAAACGGCGTCGGGGTCTTCGCAGCTCTCGATCGTCTTCAAAAGAAACTGCTTTTCCGCATCGCCGCGCCCAAAGAAGCGCTCTACGCTCATCGACTGCGGCGAAAGCATGACGGCAACGTGCCGATGATCGGAAATTTCTTTCAAGGTGCCGACGGGAATATTGGTGTCAACGATCACTTTTCTGTCTTTGGGCAGGGAGATGAGCTCGGCGACTTCAAATTCTGCCGCCTCTTTTGAAACGCCGTCCACCCACCGCGCATATTCTTCGGGAGAACGCATCACAAACTGCTTCCAATCGGTCAGGGTGTTGAGATAATATATATCCGGCTGCCATGCGGGCGAGGCGATGATGTCCGATACGGCGCTGTGAAAGTTCTCCCCGCAGCAGATCATGCCGTATTTTTCGGCGAGCATCTTGACGGCCGTCGATTTTCCCGCATAGGCGGTGCCCGTAATGAAGTATACGTTCCTAAGATAGTACTTCAAAATGTTATTCGCGATATTCAAAGCCGCCCTCCTTTGCTCAATGTTCTTATTTTTTCTAAAAAGGGAAGCGCACCTATCCTGCCTGCAAGATAGATGCGCTTGGACCATCTTCCGGGGAATCCCTTCCGCAGCCCGCAAGAACTTTCCCGCGCGGCGCAGAACGCACCCTCTTAGAAGATCTTCTTGCTGTCGTTCTCCTCGCGGAGCATGGACAGGAACTCCGATTTATCCATCACGCCGATGTCGCCCTCGCCGCGGCGGCGCACGGAGACGGTGCAGTCCTCCATCTCCTTGTCGCCCACGATGAGCTTATAGGGCACCTTCTCCACTTCGGCGTCGAGGATCTTCCTCCCCAGCTTCTCCTTGCGAAGATCGGCGGAGGCGCGGAAGCCCGCCGCGTTCATCTCATCGGCGAGCGCCTGCGCGTACTCGGCGGCGCGGTCGGTGACGGGCAGCACCTTGACCTGCTCGGGCGCCAGCCACACGGGGAACTTGCCCGCGAAGTGCTCGATGAGGATGGCCATGAAGCGCTCGATGGAGCCGAACACCACGCGGTGGATCATGATCGGGCGGTGCTTCTGCCCGTCCTCGCCCACATATTCGAGGTCGAAGCGCTGCGGCAGCTGGAAGTCGAGCTGGATGGTGCCGCACTGCCACGTTCTCCCGATGCTGTCTTCCAGGTGGAAGTCGATCTTCGGGCCGTAGAAGGCGCCATCGCCCTCGTTGACCTCGTATTCGAGCCCGAGCCCTTCGAGCGCCGCCCGAAGCGCGTTCGTTGCGTTCTCCCAATCCTCGTCCGAACCCATGCTGTCGTCGGGGCGAGTGGAGAGCTCCACATGATATTTGAACCCGAAGAGCTTGTAAACTTCGTCGATGAGCTTGACGACGCCCTTGATCTCGGAGGTGATCTGCTCGGGGGTCATGAAGATGTGCGCATCGTCCTGCGTGAAGCATCTCACGCGCATGAGCCCGTGCAGCTGGCCGCTCTTTTCGTGGCGGTGAACAAGGCCGAGCTCGCCCATGCGGATGGGAAGGTCCTTATAGCTGCGCGGATAGAGCTTATAGACGAGCACGCCGCCCGGGCAGTTCATGGGCTTGATGGCGCACTCCTCCCCGTCGATCTTGGTCGTGTACATATTGTCCTTATAATGATCCCAATGGCCGGACGTCTCCCAAAGCGTCCTCGTCATGATCATGGGCGTCTGCACTTCGACATAGCCGTCGCGGCGATGGATCTGCCGCCAATAGTCGATGAGAAGGTTTTTGAGCACCATGCCGTTGGGCAGGAAGAAGGGGAAGCCGCGCCCTTCGTTGAGGAGGGCGAAGAGTTTGAGCTCCTTGCCGAGCTTGATATGGTCGCGCTTCTTCGCCTCCTCGAGCATGACGAAGTAGGCATCCATCTCCTCTTTCTTGGCAAAGGCGGTGCCGTAGATGCGGGTGAGCATCTTCTTCTTTTCGTCACCGCGCCAATAGGCACCTGCGATGCTCATCAGCTTGAACGCCTTGATCTTGCCCGTCGAGGGGAGGTGCGGGCCGCGGCAGAGGTCGATGAACGCCCCCTGCTTGTAGAAGGAGATCTCCTCCCCCTCGGGAAGGTCGTTGATGAGCTCCACTTTATAATTCTCGCCGAAGCCGCTCATGAGGGCGAGCGCCTCCTCGCGGGGGAGCGTGAAGCGCTCGATGGGCAGGTTGCTCTTGATGATCTTCTTCATCTCCGCCTCGATCTTGGCGAAGTCTTCCATCGTGATGGGCGTCTTGAAGTCGATATCATAGTAAAAACCGTTGTCGATGACAGGCCCGATGGCGAGCTTGCTGGTGGGATAGATGCTCTTGATGGCCTGGGCGAGGACGTGCGCGCAGGTGTGGCGATAGACGTGCAGCCCCTCCTTATCCTTGAGCGTGACGATCTCGAGGCTGTCCCCCTCCTTGAGCGCCGTCGAAAGGTCGACGATCTCCCCGTTGACCTTCGCCGCCACGGCAGCGCGCGCGAGCCCGTCGGAGATGGCCTTGGCGGCAGCGGCGCAGGTCGCACCCTCCGCAACTTCCAGGCCGTCGCCGTTTTTCAAAATGATCTTCATATAAAACCTCCTTCCTATGCAGGAAATATCAATTCTTTCGCAAAAATGCCTATATTATGTCAGGCATAGTACTATGCATAATTAAGAAAAACGCCCTTAATTCCTCATTTTTGAAGAGTTAAGGACGCATTTGATCGTGCGCGGTTCCACCTTAATTGCCGCATACAGCGGCCGCTCGAATGCAGTTCATCTCGAAAAAGCGGTTTCGCCCTCTGCCCTCGGGGACGCGCCTTGCAGCCATGAGCGCGCTCTCTGTACGCGAAGGAACAGCACTACTTGTCTTTCCCGGAGCCGGCAGGGAGCCCTGCCGACTGTCTGTATTATAGCCCAATCGCCCCGCTTTGTCAAGAGAATGCGACGCGCTCGGGATAATATTTTTGTAAAAACTCCCCCGTTTCGCCGCTGATGCCGCCCAGGCATTTGATATACCCCGCGTCGGCGAGCATGATCTCCCTCTCGACGCTCTCCTCCCCCGTGAGGCGGGAAAGGCGCAGCGGCGTAAAATTTTCCCCGAAGACCCGCGAATCTTTGAGATATACGGTGCGGCGGCTCTCGCTGACGAGAAAGCGGCTGAAATTTTTTAAGTCCCTTGCCGAAAATGTCTCGGGGATATACTCTGCGATGCGCCCCCACTTTTCCCTGAGCGCGCCCATGCGAAAGGCAAAGAGCCCGTCAAGGCAAAATTCCCTTTCGCTCTCCAGACGGGGCAGGATATATCCCCCGTCCGTCTCCAGATCGGCGGCGATCAGGGAGGACAGGAGCAGCCCGCGCTCCTTTTTCGGCATACAGACGTGTACCGAGCTATCCAAAAAATAATACTTGTACCCCACGGCGATGACTTCCGTCATGCGCGCATAGAGGATGGGAGCGGCAGAGCCCGGAGCGAAAACGCGGCACTTGGCGCGGTCTTTGCCAAGATCGAGCTCCGCCCTGCCCTCCTTGAGCGTTCCCGCCAGCCCGTTATAGAGATAGGCGATAAAGGCGCTGTGCTGCTTGCTGTCCGAAATAAGAAATTCCACAACGATATTGTATGCCGCTTTCCCGCTTTTATTTCCACCCGCGCTGAATTTGCTTTCACTTTTGCATATCTTGAACAAACACGCACATACTTTGCTTGCTGCTCAAAGCAGGCAGCCGGCGGCACGGCGCTCGCTTTTTTTGCTATTGGGTGCGGGGGCATGGCTCCCCGAGCGCCGCTTTGCCGCAAGTCTTTCGGACGGGAGCGGGGTCGAGTCTCGACCCCGCTTTCCTGCTGCGCGCGCCCGTGCGGTGTGTCCGCAGCCTCCTCCATAGAGGAGCCGAAGGAAAACGCTTGACAAGAAAGTGCCAAAAGTGTAAAATAACGGGGTAATTTCTATACATGAGGTCATCTATTTTATGGACATCAAAGCGGTAGAGCGCAAGTGGCAGAGCCATTGGGAGAAGACGAAGTTCAATCACTTCGACTTTAAGAGCGACAAACCAAAACTCTATGTTTTGGAAATGTTCTCCTACCCTTCCGGGGCAAAGCTGCACATCGGGCACTGGTATAACTACGGCCCCACCGATTCCTACGCGCGCTTCAAGCGGATGCAGGGCTACAACGTCTTCCAGCCCATGGGCTTCGACGCCTTCGGCCTGCCCGCAGAAAACTATGCCATCAAGACGGGCGTCCACCCCAAAGATTCCACCGAAAAGAACATCGAGACGATGGAGGGCCAGCTGCGCGCCATGGGCGCCATGTTCGATTGGTCCGCCGAGATCAAGACCTGCGACGAGAACTACTACAAGTGGACGCAGTGGATGTTTTTGCAGCTCTATAAGAAGGGGCTCGCCTACCGCAAGGAGGCACCCGTCAACTGGTGCCCCTCCTGCCAGACCGTGCTCGCCAACGAGCAGGTCGTCGAGAACTGCTGCGAGCGCTGCGGCACGCCCGTCGTGAGAAAGAATTTGACGCAGTGGTTCTTCAAGATCACCGAGTACGCCGACGAACTTTTGAGCGGGCTTGACACCCTCGATTGGCCCGAGAAGACCAAGGCGATGCAGCGCAATTGGATCGGGCGCTCGACGGGCTGCGAGATCGAGTTCGAGTGCGAGACGGGCGACAAGATCCGCGTCTTCACGACGCGCTGCGATACGGTGTTCGGCGTCACCTATGTGGTGCTGGCGCCCGAGCATCCCTTAGCGCGCAAACTTGCAACGCCCGAACAGGCCGAGGCCGTGGAAAATTACATCGACTACGCGGCGCGGGCGAGCGAGATCGACCGCCTTTCGACGACGCGCGAAAAGACGGGCGTGTTTACG
>CALVTT010000040.1 GCA_944363045.1 uncultured Clostridia bacterium
ACCCTCTGCTTGTAAGGCAGATGCTCTCCCGGCTGAGCTAAGCTTCCGAACTTGCTTGATTATAATAGCACATCGGAAAAAAGAATGCAAGCGTTTTTTGCGCGAATTTGCGAAATTTTTTTCTTTTTTTCAGAGGGCGTTCCCCCCTCCCGGATGCGCTTTTTCCGCCCGCGAGAGCCCGCCTTCCCGTCCGCAGGAGCCCGCCTTCCCGCCCACAGGAGCCCGCCTTCCCGCCCGCAAGAGCCCGCCTTCCCGCCCACAGGAGCCCGCCTTCCCGCCCGCAGGAGCCCGCCTTCCCGCCCTTCCGCCCGCAAGAGCCCGCCTTTCCGCCCGCAGGAGCCCGCCCTTCCGCCCGCGAGAGCCCTCCCTCCCGCCCCGAAAAAAATCTGAAAAAATTTTTGCTTTTTTTGTAACAAAACGCGAAATACGCAGTCTAATTTATGAAGACACCCGAAAAGGACGCCCGATGAAAGACTTCGAGGAATTTTACAACGCCCACTATAAAGGGCTGTATGCGTACTGCGTGACGCTGACGCGCAACCGTGCCGACGCCGAGGACCTCGCCGCCGAGACGATATACCGCGCCATCCGCCATGCGGGCAAATTCCGCGGCGACTGCAAGGTGGACACCTGGCTGTGCGCCATCGCGCGCAATCTCTTTTTGACGCAGGAGAAAAAGCGCAAGCGTCCCCCGCCCCCGCCCGAGCCGCCCGAGGACCTCTTTTCGGGCGACGACAGGGAGAACGTCAAAGAGATCGTGCTCCTCATGAACGCCCTCGAGGAGCCCTACCGCGGCGTGTTTCTTCTGCGCACCGTCGGGCAGGCGGAGTACGGCGAGATCGCTAAAATATACCAAAAGAGCGAAAGTTGGGCGCGCGTCACCTACCACCGCGCCCGCCTGCAAATTTTAGAAAAATGGGAGGAACGGCAACAATGAATAAATGTAATTTAATAAGAGACCTGCTGCCCCTCTATGTGGACGGCGCGCTCTCCGAAGACAGCCGCCAATTCGTGGAACGGCACTTGAAGAACTGCTCCGCCTGCGCCAAAGAGGCGGAAAAACTCAAAGCTCCCGTGCCCGAGGAAAAGGCGCTCACCGCCATCAAGGCCAAGAAAGAAAATTCGGCTGCCAAAAAAGCAGAGCCCATCCGAAGAGTCAGCCGCAAATTCGAGATACGGGCGGCCGTCATTGCAGCCGTCTCCGCCGTGCTGTGCGGCGTCGTCGTGTTCCTCTTTTCCTTGATCCCCGGCGGGTACGCCCGCAGGGAGCAGCTTCTGGAGTTTAGCGGCTGGCGGGAGTACGAGGGCATCCGCCGCAGCACGCACATCGAAACATACTACGCTCTTCCCGATTATAACTCCTTTATCTCAAGCCTTGGCCACGATCATACCGTAGAGGGGTACTTTTCGAACTGGTCGGAACCAAAAACTGCCACGCCCTATATCCACGGAGAGGACAATACGGACATCCAGATCAAATTCCGCCATGACGATACGTTTGTCTTTCAGCAGGAAAACCCCTTCACCTTCTCTTACGGATATAGAACAGAAACGGGCGTTTCCGAAATGTTTGAAGGCACCGTCACCTTTACGACGAACACGACGGATGTATCCGAGATCGTCACCTCTTACGGCACGCCCGCCCTCTATGAATATTTGCAGGAGCACCCCGAGCTTTGCGACCCGCTCGAGTTTGCCTACTTCTGCTTCAACTACGACTTCGACAGCGTGACGCCGTGGTCCTCCGCGAGCGAGATCCTCCTCACCAACGATATGCGCAAGATGATGGCAGAGGAGAGCATCTGGGGACCCGTCAGCCCGGAGGGCCACTTCGGCCCCTACGATGAGGAAGGCTTCCCCATATTTACCGATCGGTATATTAAACCGTTTGAGCGCGGGGAATACCGCGGCTATCTCCTGATGTACTATTCAAGCCCGATCGCTCACTACTTGCAGCACATCATTTTCTCCTACGGCGGCTATCTGTGGGATATCCGCTTCGAGGTAGATCATGCAAATCACCTGCCCTTTCTCAGCGATTCTTTCGATCTCACCTACTTTATCGACACGCTTGAATTTGTCGGCCTTGACTGACCGCACCCCACCGCCCGCACCCGCGCGCAACTCCCTCAGTCTCGCTGCGCTCGACAGCTTCTCGCGCGGTAGTGCCCGCGTTCGGTCAGAAAACGGCACGCTCCATGTGCCGTTTTCAAGCTCGCAAATGGCAAAAAGCCCACCGGGCTCTTTGCAAGAAAGCATTTGCTCGCCCTCTCGGAGGGAGCCAAGAATGGGGAACGCTAACCCCCTTGCCTCCCGCGTCGGAGCAAGGCACCCATTCTCTTGCCTCCCTCTTGGAGGGAGGTGCCCCGAAGGGGCGGAAGGAGTAGTTGCGTGCCCCGCCCGCAATTTCGGCACAAAAAAAGCTCCGCTTGCACGCGGAGCTTTTTGTCCTTAATAGATGCTGACCTGCTTTCTGTCTTTGCCGAGACGCTCGTACTTGACAACGCCGTCCTTGAGGGCGAAGAGGGTATCGTCGCCGCCGATGCCGACATTGTTGCCGGGGTGGATCTTCGTCCCGCGCTGGCGCACAAGGATGCTGCCCGCGAGCACGGCCTGACCGTCCTGACGCTTGACGCCGAGGCGCTTCGCGTTGCTGTCGCGGCCGTTGTGGGAGGAACCGGTACCCTTTTTATGAGCGAATAAACTGATAAAGATCATGATTATTTCTCCTTTTCATTGATATTCGGGCGTTCCCCGCGCTTGGGGTGCCCCGTGCAGTCAAAGGGAGATCGCTTCGATCTTGACTGCGGTGAAGGGCTGACGGTGGCCCTGCTTCTTGCGCTCGTTCTTCTTGGACTTATACTTGAAGACAATGATCTTGCGGTACTTGTCCTGCGCTTCGACCTTAGCGGTGACCTTGGCGTTTTTGACGTCGCTGCCGACCTTGACGCCGTTCTCATCCGCCACCATGAGCACGTTGAAGGAAACTTCCTCGCCGACCTCTGCCTTGAGCTTTTCCACTCTGACGACGTCGCCCTCGGAAACCTTATACTGCTTGTTGCCGTTTTCGATGATCGCGTACACTTGTGTTTACCTCCTCTTTCCAGTCTCGCAAGATGCAAGGCGGCCGAACTTTCGGCACTTTGCTGCCCGACCTTAGCGGCTCAGAAGGTACTTTACCATACCCGCCCGCTTTTGTCAAGCGGTTTTTGCCGCCAATACATAATTTTTGCCGTCCCGCGCATACTTCTCACATGGAAAAGAAGAGTGAAGAAATTTTGGCGGAACTTTACCGCAACTGCTGCCTCGCTATGCAGTCCATCGAGGACATCCTTCCCGCGGCGGAGGAGCCCTTGAAGGAAGAACTCAAGCGCGAGCACGACGAATACGAGAAGCTGTGCGCCCGCGCCACGGCCCTCGCCCGCGAGAAGGGCATCGCCCTCAAAGAGCCCGGCCCCTTCAAGAAGGCGATGATGTGGAGCAGCATCAAGCTGAGCACCTTGAAGGACGACTCGCGCGCGCACCTTGCCGAGATGATGACGCAGGGCACCGTGATGGGCATCACCAGCCTCAAAAGCACGCTCAAAGACAGCAGCGCGCAGATGGACGGGGAGATAAAGGCGCTCCTTTCGGACACCCTCGCCCGCGAGGAGGGCTTCGAGCGCATCTGGAAAGCCATGATCTGCGCCTGAGGTACTCGCCTCTCGTCCCCCTCGCCTCCCTCTCCGAGGGTGAGCAAGTGCTTTCTTGGCAACGCCACGGTGTGGCGTTGACCACTTGCGAACTTGGAAATTTCCCATTGTGGGGAAATTTCCTGACCGAGCGCGGTCTCTACCGCGCGAGACGGTGCCCCAAAGGGGCGGAAGGAGTTCCCCGCGTCGGAGCGAGGCAAGCTCTTTCTCCTCGCCTCCCTCTCCGAGGGAGGTGGCACGGCGCAGCCGTGACGGAAGGAGTATATTCCTTATTTTAGCCTCCCCTGTGCAAGGGGTGAGCCGCGCGTTATGCGCATCGCCACGGTGTGGCGTGCGCGCGCGGCGAACTGCGGTTTTTGCCATTGTGGGCAAAAACCGCGACCGAGGCGGCGTTTCCCTTGCGCTGCCGAGACGGTGGCAGGCGAGGAACGAGCCTGACGGAAGGGTTGTTGCGCACGCATTTCGCCAACTTTACAACCCTCCCGCCTCACTTCGTTCGGCACCCTCCCTTACACAGGGAGGGCTGAGAGAAAAAGCATTTGCTCGCCCCATGCACAGGGAGGGCTGGGAGAAAAAGCATTTGCTCGCCGCGAGGCACCCGCGCCCCCACATAAAAGCGCAAGCAAAAAGCGCTCCGCTTATTGCGGGGCGCCTTTGTTTTGCTTGAAATTCAAGAGAGCTTTTCGAGCAGCTTGAAGTCGATGCCCTTCTCGCCGATCTTGATGATCTGCACTTTGACCATATCGCCGATCGCGAGCACGTCCTCCACGGAGTCGATGCGGCGGTCTGCCATCTTGGAGATGTGGATCATGCCGTCCTTGCCGGGCGCGAACTCGACGAACGCCCCCACCTTGGAGAGGATGCGCACGACGTTGCCGATGAACATATCGCCCACTTCGGGCTCGTGCACGATGGACTCGATGATCGCCTTCGCGCGCTGTGCGGACTCGGGATCGCCGTAGGAAGCGATGCACACGGTGCCGTCGTCCTCGATGTCGATCTTGGTGCCCGTCTCCGCGATGATGGAGTTGATGACCTTGCCCTGCTTGCCGACGACGTCGCCGATCTTTTCGGGGTCGATCTTGAAGGAGATGATGCGGGGCGCGTACTTAGAAAGTTCGGGCGCGACTTCGGGCACGCATTCGAGCATCTTGGAGAGGATGAACTGCCTGCCCTCGTTTGCCTGCTCGATCGCGGTGTGCATGATCTCTTCGGAGATGCCCTTGATCTTGATGTCCATCTGGATGGCGGTGATGCCGTTGACGGTACCCGCGACCTTGAAGTCCATATCGCCGAGGAAGTCCTCAAGCCCCTGGATATCGGTGAGGACGCGGAATTCGCCCGTTGCCTGGTCCTTGATGAGGCCCATCGCAACGCCCGCGACGGGAGCCTTGATGGGAACGCCCGCATCCATCAGCGCCATCGTGGAGCCGCAGACGGACGCCATCGAGGAAGAACCGTTGGAGGAGAGGATGTCGTTGACGACACGGATGGCGTAAGGGAACTCCTCTTCGGAGGGGATGACGGGGATGAGCGCACGCTCTGCAAGCGCGCCGTGGCCGATCTCGCGGCGGCCGGGGCTCCTGAGCGCCTTGGCTTCGCCCGTGCAGTAGCCGGGGAAGTTGTACTGGTGCATATAGCGCTTGCTCGTCTCGTCGTCGAGGCCTTCGAGCTTCTGCGCCTCTGCGAGCATCGCAAGGGTGCAGGTCGTGAGCGTCTGCGTCTGACCTCTCGTGAAGACGGCGGAGCCGTGCACGCGGGGCAGGACGTGGCGTTCGCACCAGATGGGACGGACGTCTTTGAGGCCTCTGCCGTCGGGGCGGATGCCCTTATCGAAGATCTTGGAACGCACCTTCTCCTTATTGAGATAGTAGAGGCTGTCCTTGATCTCGCGGGTGTTTTCGGGATAGATGTCGGCGAAGTGTTCGAGCGTCTCCTTCTCGACCTCGGCCTGGCGCGCCTCGCGCTCCTTGCGGTCGAAGGTATCGATGGACCACTCCACCTTGTCGGAAGCGAACGCGCGCACGGCGGCATCCAGTTCCTCGGGGATGTGGTAGAGCTCGATGGGGAGCTTCGCCTTGCCGACGACGGGAACGATCTCGTCCTCGATGAAGGCGCAGATCTTCTTGATCTCGCTGTGGCCGAACATGATGGCGCCCACCATCTCGTCGTTGGTGACCTCGTTCGCGCCCGCCTCGATCATGAGGATGGCATCCTTCGTGCCGGCAAGGTTGAGGTGGATGGTGCTCTTTTCACGCTGCGCCGCGTCGGGGTTGATGACGTATTCGCCGTCCACGAGGCCGACGACCACCGAACCCGTGGGGCCCGCCCAGGGGATATCGGAGATGGAGAGCGCAACGGAGGAGCCGATCATGGCGAGGGGCTCGGGCGCAATGTCGGGCTCGACGGAGAGCGCGGAGGCGACGACCACCACGTCGTTGAAGAGGCCCTTGGGGAAGAGGGGACGAAGGGGACGGTCGATGAGGCGCGCCGTTAAAATGGCCTTGTCGCTCGCCCTGCCCTCGCGGCGCTTGAAGCCGCCCGGGATCTTGCCGACCGCGAACATCTTCTCTTCGTAGTCCACCTGCAGGGGGAAGAAATCGATGCCCTCTCTGGGGGTCGCCGACATACAGACGGTGACCATGACCGCCGTCTCGCCGCAGCGGACGACGCACATACCGTTGGTCTGCTCGGCATACTTGCCCGTCTCGATGGTGACTTCTCTGCCGCCCACCGTGAGTTTGAACTCGTGATAATTCATAATGATAACTCCTTAATTCTTTTTGGTTCTTGTGCCCTGCGGCCGCCCGACCGCACGGCGGCGCCGCCTCCCTTCCCCCGAAAACGGTGAAAATCAGCGGGAAAACGGCAAAAAAAGAGCGGCAAAAAGCCGCTTCTTTTTACTTTCTGAGTTCGAGCGCAGCAATGACCGCTCTGTAACGCTCGATGTCTTTGGCTTTGAGGTAGTCCAAAAGACCGCGGCGCTTACCGACCATCTTCAAAAGACCGCGGCGGGAGTGGTTGTCGTGCTTGTGCACTTTGAGGTGTTCGTTGAGGTGGTTGATGCGCTCGGTGAGGAGTGCGATCTGGACCTCGGGCGAACCCGTGTCACCCTCGTGTGCGGCAAATTTCGCAATGATCTCTGCCTTTTCCATTTGCGTTTATCCTCCTATGGAAGTATTCGCGATGCGCCAAGGGAAACGTGGAGAGCGTATCTCCTCGCGCACGTCTCTATTATCATACCATATTCCAAGAAAACTGTCAAAGATTTTACGGGCGAAAAAGCGCCTTTTTTGTGCGATCTTGCCGCCGCTTTCCCCCTTCCGCGCCCTTATCCGCACCCTATTTTGCGCCGTCAGCCCTCTCGGCGCGCAAAGAGCTTCTTCTTTTCTTCGATGAGCTTTTCCGTCTTTTCAAGGTAGGTGGGGATATCTTTGGGGGAGCCGATGCGCTCGATGCGCCCCTCCTTCAAAAACACCTTCTTGGTGACGGCGTTCGCGCCCACGGCGAAGTTATCCGCCGTCTCCTCCATGACGTCGATGTTGTAGACGGAGGCGCGCCCGGGCTTTGTCCAGCCCGTGTTCTCGTGCGCGCCCGCCATATACTTCTGGCGGTAGAGGTAGTAGGGCTCGTACCCCGCCGCGGTCAGCTTTTCCCGCGCGTAGGCGATCATCTCCCCCATATCCCCCTCTTTGAGGCGCTCCACCTCCTCTTTGAGGCGCGCGCCCTTCTTCAAGCACAGCGTATGCACGGTGATGTTGTCGGGCGAGAGGGCGACGGCAGAGTCGATGCTGCCGCGAAATTCTTCGAGGCTCTCCCCCGTGAGGCCCGCGATGAGGTCGCAGTTGGTGACAAAGCCGAAGGGGCGGGCAAGCTCGAACGCCTCCCCCACCTCTTTCGCAGTATGCTTCCTGCCGATGGCTTCGAGCGTGCGGTCGGAAAAAGATTGGGCGTTGATGCAGATGCGCGTGACGCCGTACTCTTTTAAGAGGGCAAGCTTTTCCTCGGTAAAGACGTCGGGCCGCCCCGCCTCCACCGTGTATTCGCAGCCGTTGGTGCGCAGCGGCTCCACCGCTTCCAAAACGGCGCGCAGATCCTCGGTATCGAGCGCAAAGGGGGTGCCGCCGCCGATGTAGACGGAGCGAAGGTTCTCCCACAGCCCCTCGGCGCCCTCGAGCTCGCGCTTCAGGCAGTCGAGATAGGCGGGGATATACTGCCGCGTCCTGTCGATGGGCGCGGTGACGAAGGAACAGTACACGCAGCGCGTGGGGCAGAAGGGCAGCGAGACGTAGAGATCGCAGTTGCCCTCCTTCCTCTCGTACAGCCCCTCCTGCGCTTTGATGACGCGGGAGACGAGTCCGATGTTGTCCTCCCCGACGTCCATCTCGCGAAAGAGCGGCACAAAGCCGCGCCCCTTTTCGAGTTCCCCGCGCGCAAGGCGGGTGGGGCGGATGCCCGTCAGCGCCCCCCAGGGGAGGTGCCGGGAAAAGTGTGCGGAAAGGGCGTTGTACAATGCGAGCTTGGAATAGCGGCGGGCAAGGCTTTTGAAGACGATCTCGTTCTCCGCCGCGCCCTCGTGCGAATAGTGCGTCTCCTCGCCGTTCAGGCGCAGGACGCCGCGGAAGACTGCGCCATCAAAGTCCTGCAAAAGTTCTATCTCCAGATCTTCCGCCCCGGGAAAGAGGCGGACGACCTCATTGAGTTCCTGTTCCAAAAAGGCGGGCTGTGCCTTTAACATCGTATCACCCCGTTGTACTTGCGCTCGAAGGAGAGCGTCGTCTTATCCCCGTGGCCGGGGAACACCGTATAGTCGCCCGCGAGGGCATAGAGCGCCTTGACGCTTTTCTCGAGCGCGCGGAAGTCGCCGCCCCGCAGATCCCACCTGCCCACGCTGCCCTGAAAGAGGGTATCGCCCGCAAAGAGAGCATCCCCCGAAAGAAAACAGACGCTGCCCTGCGTGTGCCCCGGCGTTGCGATGACCCGGAAGGTGAGGCCGTCAAATTGTAGCGTATCGCCGCCCTTATAGGTAAAGTCGGGCGTAAAGAGGGGAACGGGCGGCATGCCGAAGAAGCGCGCCCCCTCGTTGGCGTATTGCACCTCAAAGAGATCGTCCTTCGGGCAGCCTATTTTGACGCCCGCCGCCTGCAATGCCGCACACCCGCCGATATGGTCGAAGTGCCCGTGCGTCAGAAGGGCGTGCGTGATGGTGAGCCCGAGCTCCTGCGCCCTTGTGAGCACGCGTGCCTCCCCGGGATCGACGGCGACAGCGTGTTTGCCGTCCTCGGTCACAAGATAACAATTTGCCGCAAACCCCATAGGCTCAATAAGATGAATATTCATACCGCCTCCTTAAACATGACCCGGCTCACCTTCGCCGCTCTCTCGGCTCCCTCTTTGAGGGAGCTGTCGAGCAAAGCGAGACTGAGGGAGTTCTGCTTGTCTCCCGACAAAAACTCCTTCCGCCTCACATTCGTTCGGCACCTCCCTCCCCGAGGGAGGTGTCTGCGAAGCAGACGGAAGGAGTTCACCTTATTTTAAGCGCCTCCTTGGGGGAGCTGTCATGGCATCCGAAGCTTGCTTCGGTGCCGTGACTGAGGGAGTTCATCTTATTTTAAGCTCCCTCCCCGAGGGAGGCACGGGAATAACGACACCCCTCTTGGCTCCCTCTTTGAGGGAGCTGTCGAGCAAAGCGAGACTGAGGGAGTTCTGCTTGTCTCCCGACAAAAAACTCCTTCCGTCACGGCTTCGCCGTGCCACCTCCCTGTTTAGGGTTCCCGCAAAGATTTTGCGTTAGCAAAAGATTTGTGGGAAAAGGGCGAGAAAGCGCTTTCTTGGCAAAGCCACGGTGTGGCTTTGACCGCTTTCGAGCTTGGAAACGGCACATGGAGCGTGCCGTTTCAGGGCTCCCGCGCAGATGCGAAGCAGATGCGTGGGAAGATAAGCAGCGCGGTCTCTACCGCGCGAGAAGCTGTCGAGCAAAGCGAGACTGAGGGAGTTCTGCTTGTCTCCCAACAAAAACTCCTTCCGCCTCACATTCGTTCGGCACCTCCCTCGGCGAGGGAGGCAAGGGAATGATCGCTCCCCCGCTTCTTAAATTACTTCCGCAAGCAAAACCACGCTTTTGCGCTGCGGGCCCCAATTTGTACCCGCAGGGCACTTATTGTCGAATAAGGACATCAAAGTGCGCGGGCGAATTTGCCCATTAAAATCAACAAACTTCACCCCTCACGGAATTTATTTTGCGCAGCAAAAGAAATTCCGTGAACCTCTTTCAGCTTGCTCTCCTCACATCGATGATCTTCTGATGCCCTGCGATCTTTTTGATGAGCAGATCGACGTCTTGGCGGTTGGTGAGCGAAACGGTGACGTCGACGATGGCGCTGCCGTTCTTATCGTAGCGGCCGTTGATGGACGTTATTTCGAGGTGCATCTCGGCGACGCTCGCAGAGATGGCGCCGATGGCGGAGCCCTGGTCGTCCGCGACGATCACGATGGCGGCCTTGAAGCGCACGCCGCCCTCCTCGGCGACCCACGCCGCCGCCTGCAAACGAGCGGGATCGACGCCCTTTAAGTTGGGGCAGTCGCTGCGGTGCACGACGACCCCCCTCCCCCGCGTCACGAAGCCGACGATATCATCGCCGGGCACGGGCGAGCAGCAGCCCGCAAAGGAGACAAGGAGCCCCGTCTGCCCGTTGATGGTGACCGTCCCCTTGGCGAGCCTTCCGCGGTAGGCGGGCTCGCTGTTCACGGTGAGGGGCTGCGGCACCTCCTTGCGGTAGAAGTCGATGAGTTTATACAGCACCTGATTGACAGTGACCGCCCCGTAGCCGACGGAAGCGAACATCTCGTCCTGCGAGTTGAAGGCGAGCTTTTCCGAAACTTTCTGAAAGCTCTCGTCCGTCAGCAGGTCGGAGAGGGCGTACCCCCTGCGCTTGGCGGCCTCCTCGAGCATATCGCGCCCCAGGCGGATGTTCTCGTCCTTCATCTCGCGCTTGTAGAAGGACTTTATCTTCGCCTTCGCCGAGGTCGACTTGATGAATTTGAGCCAATCGCGCGAGGGGCCCTTGGAGTTGGGCGAGGTGATGATCTCCACCACGTCGCCGAGCTCCAGCGTCGAATTGAGAGGCACGATCTTGCCGTTGACTTTGGCGCCCGTGCAGTGGTTGCCCACCTCCGAGTGGATGGCGTAGGCGAAGTCGACGGGCGTCGCCTCGTTGGGGAGCGAAATGACCTTGCCCTGCGGCGTGAAGACGAGAAGCTCCGAGCTAAAAAGCGACCCTTTGACGGTATCCATGAATTCCTTGGAATCTTTGAGGCCGCCCTGCAGCTCCATCATCTCGCGGATCCAGGAGATGCGCTGATCGAGCGTCGTCTCCTCCGTCGTCTGTTCTTTATATTTCCAATGCGCCGCGATACCGTACTCCGCCGTGCGGTGCATCTCCTCGGTGCGGATCTGGATCTCGAAGGGCTGGCCGAAGTTGGTGACGACCGTCGTATGCAGCGACTGATACAAGTTGGGCTTGGGCGTGGCGATATAGTCCTTGATGCGCCCCGGCACGGGCTTCCACTCCTTATGGATCTTGCCGAACACCTCGTAGCACTCGTCCACCGTGCCCACGATGACGCGCACCGCGGTGAGGTCGTAAATTTGATCGAGCGTCTTGTTCTTCGTCTTCATCTTCTTATAGATGGAGTAGAAGTGCTTGGGCCGCCCGAACACCTCGCCGTGGATGTTGCATTCGACGAGGATCTTCTTGATCTCCTCGACGACGTAATCGACAAAGCGGTTCCTCTCTTCGAGTTTCTGGTGGATGTTTTCGACGAGGTATTCGAACGCCTCGGGGTCGAGGTATTTGAGGCACAAGTCCTCGAGCTCGCACTTGACCTGCGAAATACCCAGCCTGCCCGCGATGGGGGTGTAAATATCCAGCGTCTCGCGCGCCATGCGCTGCTGCCGCTCTTTGGAGAGGAAATTCAAGGAGCGCATATTGTGCAGGCGGTCGGCGAGCTTGATGATGATGACGCGGATATCCTTCGCCATGGCGATGAAAAGCTTTCTAAAATTTTCCGCCTCCTCCTCTTCCTGCGATTTGAAGACGATCTTGTCGAGCTTGGTGACGCCCGAGACGAGGGATAAGACCTCCTCGCCGAATTCGCGGCGGATGTCGTCCTCGGTGACGGGGGTATCCTCGATGACGTCATGCAGAAGCGCCGCCGCGATGGTCGCGGGATCGAGGCCGAGATCGACTAAGATCTCCGCCACGGCGCAGGGATGGATAAAGTAGGGTTCGCCCGAGGCGCGCTTCTGGTTGGCGTGCGCCGCCTTGGCGTAGTCATAGGCGTGGAGCAGCATATTGCGCTCGTCGCCCGTGTAGTATTCGTAGATCTTCATCAGAATGGCTTCCATCGTGTTCCCTCCTTTGCAAATTTACGCTTTTTCCGCGAGTTGACAGACGGTGCTGTATATCTTCGACCGTTCGAGCTGCGTCTTCTTTCCTCTGATGACGGCGACGCGCCCCTCTCTAAGTTCGATAAGCCCCAGCTCCTCAAAGACCGCAAAGGCAAAGAGGAAGCGCTCCGCCCCGAAGCCGAGGAAGTCCGCGTTCCTGCCCGCCTCGGCGGGATCGGCGCCTAAGAGCGTTCCCGCCGCCGCACGGACAGCGGAAAAGACCTCCGCCATGTCCGCCCGCGTACGGGGGAGCGATACGAGCTTTTCCCAGCCGCACCGCTCGCCGTTGAAGAGAAGGCGAGCCTTCCCCGTGGGCTGGGCGACGAGGGCGGGCGATTCCAAAAACACCACCTCGCGGTAGGCGGAAAGATCGCTCTCGGGTGCGGGAGAGAGGAGCAATACGTTGGCAGCGTTGCCCGACGAGAGGCGGAAAACTTCCGCGGGCAGCCCTTTGAGGGCGGGGAAGCGAGAGAGCGTCTTCCTGTCGTAGGCGATGCAGGCAAGGCCGTAGGCGCACTTTTTGCGCGCCATAGCGATGTGGGCGTTGAGCTCCTTCTCCCCCATGCGCTCCGCCTTGACCCTGCGCCCCTCTTTGAGCGCCAAAAGGCTCTCGTAGAAGCCCTCGGCGGGGACGTCCTCCCCCTTGACGCCGTCGTAGACGACCGCGCGCACGAAGCCCTTGACGTACTCCTTGCCGCGGAAGCGGGAGATGTTGCATTCAAAGACGAGAGATTTGGGGATATCGCTCCTGAGCAGCGTCAGATCCTTCTCCCCCCAGAAATACATGAGATCGAGCGCCTCCCCGCCGATGGCGACATGGGGGGAAGCGGGCTTGACGGGCGCCGCCTGTGATCTGCCCGCGCGGCAGACAAAGAGCGGCCGGCGGTTGCCGACGCCGAAGGGCTCCAATGCCTCGATCTCTTTGGCGAGCTCTTTGGGGAACTCCCCCTCCACCTCGCCGCTGACGACGAGGGTGGGGATGAAGTCCTCGCGCTTATAGTGCGTCTTGATGAAGCTGTCGAGATCGCTCTTTAATGCCTCGAAGCGGTCGGCGCGCACGTTGACGCCCGCCGCCTGCGCATGGCCGCCGAATTCTTCGATCTCATCGGCACAGCTTTTCAGCGCCTCGAAGATATTGACCGTCTCGATGCTCCTTGCCGAGCCCCGCAGCAGTTCGCCGCGCTTGACAAAGAGCAGGGCGGGGCGGGAAAATTCCTCCACGATGCGCGCCGCCACGATGCCGATGAGCCCGGGATGCCAATCTTCGCCCTCCGCCATGACGACGCTCTCGTAGGCGCCCTCGACGGCGATCTGCGCCCGCGCCCGCTCAAAGAGCTCGTCGCACAGCCGCTGCCGCTCCGCATTGTAATTGTTGAGAAGCTCGGCAAGCACGCGCGTCTCCTCCTCGTCCTCCGAGGTAAAGAGGCGGAGCGCCGCGTTGGCATCCCCCATCCTGCCCGCCGCGTTGACGCGGGGCGCCAGGGTGAAGGCGAGCGTCTGCGCCGTTATCTCCTGCGGCTTGCCCATGAGCGCCGAAAAGGCGGGGCGGGGGCGGCTCTTGATGAGCTCTAAGCCCGCCGCCACGATGTCGCGGTTCTCGCCGAGGAGGGGCACGCTGTCCGCCACCGTCGAGAGGGCGCAGAAGTCGAGGAGCTCGTCCGCCTTCTCGCCGATGAGCGCGCGCGAGAGCTTATAGGCGACCCCCGCGCCGCACAGGTTGTCGTAGGGGTAATCGTCCTTGAGTTTGGGATTGATGCAGATGCAGTCGGGGAGCTCCTCGGGCAGCTCGTGGTGGTCGGTGACGATGACGTAGCAGCCCTGCTCCTTGATATATTCCACTTCCGCCGCGTTGGAGATGCCGCAGTCCACCGTGACGATGAGATCGGGCAAAAAGTCGTCGAAGATGCGGTCGATGGCGCGCGTCGTGAGGCCGTACCCCTCCGCCCGCTCGGGCACATAGAGGTAGGGCTCGATGCCGTACGCTTTGAGCGCCCGCGAGAGGATGGAGACGGCGCCGATGCCGTCCGCGTCGTAGTCGCCGAAGACGGCCACCCGCCACTCCTCCCTTTTGGCGCGCTCCAAAAGTTGCACCGCCTCCTTCATGCCCTTCATGAGGAGGGGGGAGAGGAAGTTTTGCTTGCCCGGGGAGAGGAAGCGGCGCATCTTCTCCTCGCTGTCCATGCCGCGGGCAAAGAGGATGCCCGCCGTCGTCTCGGTGAGGCCCACCGCGCGCGCAAGCTCCCCGACGCGCCTTTTTTCATCGGGGGTAAATTGAAATTCGCGCACGATGCGTTTCATGCTCACTCCTTTTGCGGCTGCCGCCGCCCGTCCGCCGCGCGCACGGAAGGCGCGGCCCTTTCAGCTATTTTACCCAAAATCTTTAGAGCAAAAACGGCGGGGAGAAATTCCCGCCGTTTCGGTCCATTCGAAGTTATTCTTCGGCTTTTTCCGCCTTTTTCTTTCCGACGTAACGGCCTTTCTTGGCATTGCTGCGATCGTCCAGCTTCTTCATGGGAAGATAGAGCATGGGGCCGGGCACCAACGACGAGTAGACGCTCACGGCGAGGGGAAGGAGGAGGGGCAGGAAGAACGCCCGCGTGCCCGCTGCCGCCACAGCGCCGAGGACGATGAACACCACGGCGAGCGCCGCCGCCGCATAGAGCACCGTCTTTGAGGAAACTTTGCAGCACTCGCCTACGGCTTCCTCCGCATCCATCGTGCGGAAGGCGGGATCTTTGAAGGTCTCGCGCATCTTCATGCACTGCACCATCCACAGGAGCAGGGAGATGACTGCTGCCGCCGCCGCAAAGAGGAGGGGCGAGGCAGCCGCCACGGGGATGCGGGTAACGGCGAGGAGGGCGAGCGTCAAAAGGACGTCATGCACGGTGAGGACGAGCCCCGTCAGCATCCTGCCCCAGCCGAAACGGAACCCGATGTAGACGAGCACCACGACGGCTGCCACGGCGAGCGCCACGGCTCCGCGCCAGACAGGCTCTATAAACGTGCCGGGGGCATCCACCGTGCGGACGGCGATGTAGACGTCGGCGCCTTCATATGCGCCCGCCAGCGTTTCGGCGACGGACTGCTTGGCTCCCGCGAGCGTCTCGGAAGAGACGTCCTCCCCGAAGAGATAGGTGACGGTATGATCGCCCGTTTCGGCGAGCGTGTTGTTGTCGATGGCGGGAGCAGCCTCCGTCTTTTTGAGATAGGAGATGCCGAGCGAGGAGAAGGTGTCTTCGCACGCTTCCTCCACCCGCTCGCCGCCGTCCGAAATGGTGACGACAGCGTCATAAGTGACTTCGAAGCTCTTTCCCGCCTGCGCATCGTAATTGAAGCCGAAGAGGGCAAAGAGCACGATGCCCGCGATGAGGATGACGGCGGAGACCGCCAAAAACAGGGGCAGTTTCTTTAAGGTGTAAAAATGTTTAGTCATCTTCTTCCACCTCCTCTCTCTTGAAGCGGCAGAACTTCGCTTTGTCCTTGGCGAAAGGCATCATGATGTACCACATGAAGCGGCATACCGCCAGCGCGCACAGCCCCGCAAAGAACATACCGATGCCGAGCGTAAAGCTGAACACCGAAAGCTCGGTCAAAGCAATGAAGTAGGTGATAAAGCCGAGGGCGGCGAGAACGATGTGCGCATCGAAGATGTGCCAGAAGCACTTCTTATAGCCCGACTTGACGGCGAAGGTCATCGTCTTGCCCGTCGCATACTCCCTGCGCGCATACTCGAACGCCATCGCATCGGAGACGCTCAAGGTGAAGGCGCCGAACACGACGGCGAGCACCGATCCGACGCTGACCGTCAAAATGCCGATCGCCCAGATGCACAGCGTCATGGCGACGAGGTAAATGAGCAGCGTATAGAGGTGCGCAAAGCCCAGCCTGCCGTAGCGGATGAAGAAGAACACCGCCGAGGCGAGGATCAGCGCGCCGAGCGCGATATAGAGCATCGTCAGGGCATTGCTGCCGAAGGATGCGTTCTCGCGGTGCATCTCGCCCACGGAGAGGACGAGGTCGTTTTCCGTACCGCTTTCAAGCGACGTATCGAGGACGGCCGCCACGAGCTCGGAAGAGTCCTTATCGTAAGAGCCGCTGATATAGAGCATATCCTGGTCGATCTGTTCGCTGACGGTGAGGGTGATGAGCGCCTCCCCGCCGATGTTGAAGTAGAGATAGGAGCTCGTCGCCCCTTCCGTCGCCTCGGCGATGGCGGTCTTGCCCTCCTCCGTCATATCGAGGATGACATAGGAGACGCCGTTCACCGTGCGGCCCGAAATATTCTTGATATAGTAGCTTGCCGGCTGTTCGGTGCCGCGCTGCACGGGGATGATGGTCTCCGCGCTCGCCTCGTCCGAACCGAAGCTCACCGTGAGCTCGCCCATGCGGCCGAGGTACTCGAACGCCGCGCCCGCATAGTTATAGGACGCGGGCAGGGAGACCCTCACCGTATAGTCATCGGCGACCGCCACGCTCGCACCGGGAAGGCGCAGCCGTTCAAAGCGCTCGCTGAGGATGGATACGGTGTTCAGGAAATCTTGCTTGAAGCCTTCGCTCACTTCCTCGCCGTCGAGCACCGTCTCCCTTTCAAGGTAGATGGCGCCGTCCGCGTAGGACATATATTCTGCCGCGTACTCTTCCTGTTCGTCTTCGGCCGAAGCCGCGAGGTTGTTCTCGTAATCTCTCCCGGAGATGACCCCCTCGGGATAATAGACGGCCGTATAGCTGCCGCCGACGTATGCTGTCTCCCCGATGAGGTATCCGCCGAGATCGGCGTCCTTCTCCGCAATGCCCAGAATAGAATTAAAATAATTTAATCC
>CALVTT010000041.1 GCA_944363045.1 uncultured Clostridia bacterium
TGAAAACGCCCTAGTGGATAAATAGGCGTGGGGATTTCAGTTGGCGGGGGGGGCCCCTCCCTCCGGGCGGCCGCCCCGCCGTATTTTGGCAAAAGGGGAGAAAATGCCCCCGAAAGCGGGCGCCGGACTTGTAAAATCGGCACGAAAAATGGTTGATTTTACACTTGTATCTTACTTTTTACAAAATTTTACATTCTTATTACAAATTCATGAAAAACAAGTGACAAACAGGTGCTATAATTGCTATAATAAGCATAATGGGAAAGTAGTTCGGCCCAAAAACTTACCGTACAACAGTACAGAGGAGAAGCACGGTGATCGAGATCATAGAAACCATTATGCTGCTGTTGGGAGGCCTCGGCGCTTTCCTCGCGGGCATGGAGATCATGTCGGACAGTATGTCACGGCTTGCCCACGGGGAACTGAGGCGCATGCTCAATAAGACGGCGGGCAACCGCTTTGCGGGCGTCGGGATAGGCGCCGCCGTCACGATGATCATCCAGAGCTCGTCCGCCACGACCGTCATGGTCGTCGGCCTCGTCAACGCGGGCATCTTGACGCTCTTTCAGGCGACCGCCATCATCATGGGCGCCAACATCGGCACCACCATCACGGCGTGGATCGCTTCCTTAGGCAGCCTCGATGTGTCGGTATTCCTCCTGCTCTTTGCCGTCGTCGGCGTCTTCATGAAGATGTTCTCCAAGCGGGAGAACGTCAAGCTCATCGGCGACACGCTGACGGGCATCGGCCTCGTCTTTGTTGGCCTCTCCGTCATGTCGAGTGCGATGGATCCCGATGCCAATCTCGAGATGATGGGCGTCATCAAAGCGGCGCTCGAAGTCGTCCAGAATCCCTTCCTGCTCCTCCTCATCGGCGCGGTGGCAACGGGCATCATCCAATCTTCCTCGGCAGTCACGAGTATCGTCGTCGTGCTCGCAACGAGCGGCGTGCTCATCGGCGGCACGGGCGACGGCGTTTACTATGTCGTCATCGGTTCCAACATCGGCACCTGCGTGACGGCGCTCCTCTCCTCCATCGGCGCGCAGCCCAATGCAAGGAGAGCCGCCATCATCCACCTGCTCTTCAACTGTTTCGGCGCCGTCATTTTCACGATATTCCTTCTGTGCTGGGGGACCTTCGGCACCTCCTTCCAGGAGACCGTCCTCGACGCCATCTTCCCCGAGAACTATCAATTCCAGATCGCCTTCTTCCACACCCTCTTCAACGTCACCTGCACGCTCATCTTCCTGCCCTTCGCAAAAGGCTTCGTGTGGCTCGCCAATCGCCTTGTGCGCGAAAAGAAGGGGGCGGCGGAGGAAAGGGCAGACCTTCTCTCCGAACCCGACGAGCGCCTTCTGCGCAACCCTTCCGTCGGTCTTGCCTACCTCTATCAGGAGACGGGCAAACTCTTTACCTACTCCATGAAGACGCTCGACACCGCCTTCCACGCCTTCCTTGCCAAGGATATGTCGGTGACGGAGGCCGTCAACGAGCGCAACACGGAGATCGCCCAGATGAGCAAGCAGGAAGTTTCCTATCTTGTCAAACTTTCTGCCAATTCCCTCGTGATGGAGGAGGAAAAGACCATCTCCTCCCTCCATTACGTTCTCAACGACATCGTGCGTATCGGCGAACTTGCCGACAACGTCACCAAATATACCGGGCATTATGTGAATGACGGGCTGCACTTCTCGTCGGAATTTTTGGAGATGCTCAAGGAGATGTATGCCAAGATCGGGCATCTTTACGAAGTCTCCCTCGACGTCTTTACCAAGAAGGACTTCATCCGCCTGCGCGAACTCGATGCGCTCGAGGAGGAGATCGACAACGAGCGCCGCCGCCTCGTGCAGACGCATATCCAGCGCCTCAACGAGGGCAAGTGCCAGCCGCAGAATTCGAGCGTCTTCATCAACCTCGTGGGCAATCTTGAACGCGCCGCCGATCACATCACATACATCGCCCATTCCATCGAACAAAATCAATGATCTGACGGCCATGCCGTCCGGGGAGGGGTAACGTGGCAAATAAAGTCTATCTTCTCGAAGATGACAGGAGCATCTGCGAGCTCGTCAAATGCACGCTCGATTTGAGCAGCATCTCCTGCGACTACTTTACGACGGTGAAGGAGTTCAACGAGGCGCTGGAGCGCGAAGTGCCCGATGTGGCGCTGCTCGACATCATGCTCACCGACGGCGACGGCGTGGAGGTCTTAAAGCAGGTCAAGGCGCGCCACCCCGAAGTGAGCGTCATCATGCTTTCGGCGCTCTCTAAGGAGACGGACAAAGTGCGCGGCCTCAACGCGGGGGCGGACGACTACATCGCCAAGCCCTTCGGCGTTTTGGAGCTCGTCGCCCGCGTCAACGCTGCCCTGCGGCGTACCGTCAAGTCCTCCGTCCTCAAGGTGGGGGAGCTCGAGATCAACTTCGACAACATGACCGTCGTCTACCGCGGCAAGCCGCTCACCCTCAACAATAAGGAGTTCCAGCTCCTCAAATACTGCGCCGCCAACGAGGGCAAGGTGCTCACGCGCGACGTGCTGCTCACCGAGGTGTGGGGTTATGACGACGGCGAGACGCGCACCCTCGACAACCACATCGCACGGCTCCGCAAGCTCGGCCTCAATTTCGAGACGGTGTTCGGCGTCGGCTACCGCTTTATCGCGGGCTGAGGAGAAGACGATGAAAAGACGCATCCTCTGGACGGGAGTGCTGATCAGTGCGATCGCACTCATCGTCTTTTCTTTTATCTCCGCCGAGCTCTATTATAAGAGCAGCCTCCGCTACACCGAGGACGACCTCGTCGCCTATATGGAGCGCTTTGACGCCGCGAGCCAAAAGGAGGACTTGACGGCGGAGTACGCGCGCGGACTTTCCGAAGAGCTCTTCGGGGCGCGCGTCACCTTTCTCGACGAGAACGGCGCCATCCTCGCGGACTCGGTGGAGGGGGAGACAGATTCCCGTGCCGACCGCCCCGAAGTGCGCGAGGCGATGGCGGGCGGCGAGGGCTTTGACGCCCGTTCCTCCGCAACGCTGCGCATCGACTATTCCTATTACTGCCGTCAGTTTCAAGACGGGGCATACTATGTGCGCATCGCCATGCCCACGCAGTCCCTCCTCGATGTATATTTGAGCACCTTTCCCATCGTCTTCGTCTTTCTGCTCCTGGACCTTGCGGGCTGTGTGCTCGTGACCTATCTCTTTACGAGCTTCATCTTAAAGCCGGTGGAAAAGCTCGCCATGGACGCGGCAAGGAGGAAGCGCATCACGGCGGATACGCCCGAGCTCGAGACGCTCGCCGCCCTCATGAACCGCATGAACGACGACGCCGAGCGGCAGATGAAGCAGATCGCCGACGAGAAGGAGCTCGTCGTCAAGGCGCAGCAGTCCAAGAACGATTTCATCGCCAACATCACGCACGAGATGAACACCCCGCTCACCTCCATCAAGGGCTTTGCCGAGCTCCTCGCGGCGGGGGCGCTCTCGGGGGAGACGGCGCAGCGGGCGGCGCAGACCATCCTCGTGCAGAGCGACCGCCTCACCAAGCTCGTCGCCTCCATCATCAACTACAACGAGATCGACAGCGACGATCTTCCCACCTATGAAGTCAACGCTTCCAAGATCGCTCTGGAGCTCTTGGAGACGCTTTCGCCCGCCATCGACGAGCGGCACATCACCCTCTATACGCACATCGAGCCCGACGTGCTCCTCATAAGCCGTCAGGAGCGCGTCACCGAGATCTTCGGCAACCTCATCCGCAACGCCATCCGCTACAACCGCGACGGCGGCACGCTCACCGTCGCCCTCACGAGCACGGAGTTTTCCGTGCAGGATACGGGCATCGGCATCGCCAAGGAAAATTTGGAGCGCATCTTCGACCGCTTCTTCACGGTGGATAAGTCGCACAACGGCAAGAACGGCGGCTTCGGGCTGGGGCTTTCCGTCGTCCGCAAGCTCTGCCGCAAGGCGGGTTGGTGGATCAGCGTGGAGAGCGAGATGGGCAAGGGCTCTACCTTTACCGTGAGTTTCTCCCGTTAAAGCGGCAAGAAAAGCATTCATAAAAGAGAAAACCTCTTGATTTTGCGGGGGGCAGATGGTATAATGAAAGCGGTACGGGGCATTCCGTGCCGCATTTTCATCGCCTCCGCGGCAGTTTGGCGGGGGCAGGGAGCAAACGAATATGAAGATCACCATCCGCGAAGAAGGGAAATACCCGGTCACGGGCGAGGGCGTGGGGGTCTTTTTCGAGGACCTCAACTATTGCCTCGACGGCGGGCTCTATGCCGAGATGCTGGAAAACCGCAACTTTGAAGCCAAGGACGTCCACGGTGAGTGGGACCACTATATCGTCGACAGCGACGGCGGTTACGGCTGGACGCCCACGGGCGAGGGCGTTGCCCTGAAGATCAAATGGGACCGCCCCCTCTTCATCGAAAACCCGCACTATCTGCGCCTCACCGTCGAAAAGGCGGGCGAGGGCGTCAAGAATAAGGCGTATGACGGCATTTACCTCAAAAAGGGCATGGGCTATACCGTCTCCTTCTACGCCCGTTCCTACGACTACCGCAAGAAGCTGTGCGTGGGCGTCTTCGAAGACGGCAGGCCCGTCATCGCCAAAAAGGTGCGCCTGCGCCCCGACGGGAATTGGCACCGCTATGAATTTCATTTGAAGAGCCGCGTCGATCTCGACCGCGCCTCCTTCGAGGTGCGCATGACGGAGGCGGGCGCCATCCACCTCGACTGCTTCTCCATGATGCCGGACAACGCGGTCAAGGGCCTCTTCCGCCGCGACCTTGCGGAAATGCTGCGCGACTTGAAGCCCAAGTTCGTGCGCTTCCCGGGCGGCTGCGTGGTGGAGGGCAACAACCTCGAAAACAGGTATCTTTGGAAGCGTTCGGTGGGGCAGAGGGAGCGCCGCCGCCATAATTGGAACCGCTGGGCGGTGCACGGCGTGTGCGCGGAGAACAACTTCAAAACGCCCTTTTCGCACTACGGCCAGACGCTGGGCATCGGCTACTATGAATACTTCCTCCTCTGCGAATGCCTGGGCGCCAAGCCGCTGCCCGTCGTCAGCGTGGGCATCGCCTGCCAATATATGTCGACGGAGTATGTGCCGCTCGACGATCCGAGGCTCGAAGTGTACATCCAGGAGGCGCTCGATCTCGTCGAATTTGCCAACGGCGGCGAGGATACCGTCTGGGGCAAGGTGCGCGCGGAGATGGGGCATCCCAAGCCCTTCGGCCTCGAATACCTCGGCGTCGGCAACGAGCAGTGGGAGGACAACGGCAACGAATTTTACAAGCGCTTCGAGCTGTTTGAAAGGCGCATCCACGAAAAATACCCCAAACTCAAGATCATCGGCACGGTCGGCCCGACGGTAGACACTCCCTCGCACAAGAGCGCCTGGGCGTGGACGAAGGAGAATCTCACCAAGAACGCCGACTTCGTTTACGCCTCCGACGAGCACTTCTATGCCCCGCCCGAATGGCTCTACGAACACGCCCATATGTATGACGACTATCCTTCGAACTGCCGCGTGTATGCGGGCGAATACGCCGCCCATGTGCCCGGTTCGGGCTGTGCGGGCTTCAACGCGCCTGAGGCCAATCTGTGGGAGGGGGCGCTCGCCGAAGCCGCCTTCATGACGGGCATGGAGCGCAATTCCGATATCGTCGTCATGTCCTCCTATGCGCCCCTCTTCGGCAGGCTGGGCTATACGCAGTGGAGCCCCGACCTCATCTGGTTCGACGGCAAGCGGGCGTTTGCCACCGTCAACTACTATGTGCAGCAGCTTTTCAGCATCTACACGGGCAACGTGGTGCTCAATACCGAGGCGGAAGGGGGGCTCTATGCCTCCGCCACCGAGCTCGAGGGCCTCGTCTACGTCAAGGTGGTCAACCCCTCCGACAGGGAGGTGGAGGCCGAGTTCGAGGGCGACTTCGACTTCGGCGGGATGACGCGCATCATCCGCATGGCGGGCGATCCTGCCCTCTATAACACCATCGACGAGCCCGAAAAGCTGGTGCCCGAGGACGTCGCGCCCACCGCGCCGCGCTCTTTGACCTTGCCGCCGCACAGCTTCCATGTGCTCATCTTCCATAAACCCGCTTAAACGGCGGAGGCTGCCCGTGCGGGCAGGGCAGAAAAGACGATAAAACGGGGCTGCGGCTCCGTTTTTTCATGTGCTTTTTTGCGGCGGAAGGGAAATATTCCTGCAAACGATTGACTTGACGCGCAAAAAAAACTATAATGGGGAGGAGATATTGTAAGATAGCCGTATTCTATGCTGCGGCGTCACAAAGGAGACACTCCATGAATGTGACCGAGATCTTCGGGAGCAATGTATTTAACGATGAAGTCATGAAAAACCTGCTGCCCAAGGAGGTCTATACCTCCCTGCGCAGGACCATCGATACGGGCGCGCCCCTCGATTCCTCCATTGCGAGCGTCGTCGCCAACGCCATGAAAGATTGGGCGGTGAGCAAGGGCGCCACCCACTACACCCATTGGTTCCAGCCGCTCACCAACCTGACGGCGGAAAAGCACGACAGCTTTATCGAGCCCTCGGGCGACCGCGTCATCATGCAGCTGACGGGCAAGAGCCTCATCGTCGGCGAGCCCGACGCCTCCTCCTTCCCCTCGGGCGGCACGCGCGCGACGTTCTCCGCCCGCGGCTACACGGCGTGGGATCCCACCTCTCCCGCCTTCGTCAAGGAGGGCACCCTCTATATCCCCACGGTGTTCGTCTCCTACACGGGCGAGACGCTGGATAAGAAGGCGCCTCTCTTAAAATCTATGACCGCCATCGATGCGCAGGCCAAGCGCCTTTTGAAACTGTTCGGCATCGAGTGCAAGAAGGTCTCCACGACCGTCGGCCCCGAGCAGGAGTACTTCCTCATCGACGAGAAAGTGTACGAGGCGAGGAAGGACCTCATCCTCACGGGGCGCACCCTCTTCGGTGCCCGCCCGCCGCGCGGGCAGGAGATGGAAGATCACTACTTCGGCACGTTGAAGCCGCGCATCTCCGCCTATATGCGCGATCTCGACGAGACGCTGTGGAAGTACGGCATCTTCGCCAAGACCAAGCACAATGAAGTGGCGCCCGCCCAGCACGAGCTCGCGCCCGTCTTTACGACCACCAACGTCGCCGTGGACGACAACCAGCTCACCATGGAGCTGATGAAGAAGGTCGCCAAGCGCCACGGCCTCGTGTGCCTTCTCCACGAGAAGCCCTTCGAATACATCAACGGTTCGGGCAAGCACAACAACTGGTCGGTCTCCACCGACACGGGGCTCAACCTTTTGGATCCCGGCGAAACGCCCGAAAACAACCGCCTCTTCATGCTCGTCCTCTCTTGCGTCATCGCCGCCGTCGACCGCTATCAGGGTATTCTTCGCGCCTGCGTCGCTTCGGCGGGCAACGACCACCGCTTGGGCGCGGACGAAGCGCCGCCCGCCATCGTCTCGGTGTACCTCGGCGATCAGCTGGGCGCCATCGTCGATTCCATCGTCTTAGGGCGGGAGTATGTGCCGAAAAAGGCCATCCCCGGCTCCATCGGCGTGCCCGAATCGCCCATCTTCCCCATCGATACGACGGACAGGAACCGCACTTCGCCCTTTGCCTTCACGGGCAACAAGTTCGAGTTCCGTATGCTGGGTTCCATGGCGTCCGTCGCCGACCCCAACATCGTGCTCAACACCATCGCGGCGGAGCTCTTTTCGGAGGCGGTGGATGCGCTCTCGCACGCCAAGGACTTCGACGCCGAGTGCAGGAAGTTTACGGAAAAGCTCTTAAAGAAGCACTACCGCATCATCTTCAACTACAACGGCTACGGCCCCGATTGGGAGCCCGAGGCGGAGAGGAGGGGGCTCCTCAACGACAAGACGACCGCCGACGCCGTGCCCGAACTCTTCAAGCAGGAGAATATCGACGTCTTCGTGCATCAGGGCGTCTACACCGAGAAGGAGGTCATCGCCCGCGCCAACATCCAGCTCGAGAACTACATCAAGAGCATCCGCATCGAGGCGCTCACCATGATCGAGATGGCGCGGCAGGACATCTATCCCGCCGTCAACGGCTATCTTGCCGAGCTGTGCGGCTCCATCGCCGCCAAGCGCGCCGTCAGCGACAGGCTGCCCGTCGGCGAGGACGTGAAGCTCGCCGAAAAACTTGCGACGATGAACGACGCCATGATGTCGGCGGTCGCGAAGCTCGAGCGCGACCTTTCGGAAATGCCCGAGGGCGAGCGGCCCGCTTCGCAGAAGATGGCGCACGTCGTGCTGCCCGATATGGAGCAGGTGCGCCGCATCGCCGACGGCATGGAGACGCTCTGCTCCTCCGACTATTGGCCCTACCCCACTTACACCGATATTTTATACAGCGTAAAATAATGAAAGTCAACGTCAAGAAACTGCGGGCGGGCGCCCGCCTTCCCGTCTACGGTTCCGAGTACGCCGCGGGTGCAGACTTATGCGCCTGCGAAAAGGAGCCCGTCGTCATCCCCGCGGGGGAGACGCGCTTCGTGCACACGGGCATCGCCATCGAGCTTGAAGAGGGCACGGTGGGGCTCGTATACGCAAGGAGCGGCCTTTCCTGCAAGCAGGACCTCGCTCCCGCCAACAAGGTGGGGGTCATCGACTGCGATTACCGCGGCGAGGTGCTCGTCGCCCTGCACAACCACGGAAAAGAGGCGCGCACCGTCGAGAGCGGCGACCGCATCGCCCAGCTCGTCGTGGCGCCCGTTTTCCATGCGGAGTTTGAAGAAGCAAAAGAACTTTCCGAGACCGTGCGCGGCGCGGGCGGCTTCGGCTCGACGGGGAAGAACTGATGAGGATGCGCAGGAAACGCAACCTCGAACCGCGGCTCGAGGCTTGCTCGGATATTTTGGCGGCGCGCGGTGTCCCCATGAAGGACTTGAAGCAGGCGGCGGCGGAATACCGCGCCCTCTTCGATTTAGAGGCGCTCTTCGGCAACAAAAACCCCGTGGAGCTCGAGATCGGCTGCGGCAACGGCGGCTTTGTTGCAGAGGCTGCCATGCGGGCGCCCAACGTCAACTTCCTCGCCGTGGAGATCATCTCCAACGTCATCGTCACGGCGATGGAGCGCATCAAGCGGGAAAAAATAGAGAACGTGCGCTTCCTCAACATCCCCGCGGAAGTTTTGCCCTGTTTCGTGCCCGAAGGGAGCATCAGGACCATCTATCTCAATTTCTCGACGCCGCTTCCCGGCAGCACGCACGCCCGCCAGCGGCTCACTTCGCCCCGCTTCCTCGATATCTACCGTAAATTGCTCGCGCCCGAGGGAACGCTCGTCCAGAAGACGGACAGCGAGGACTTCTTCGACTATTCCATCGAACAGCTTTTGACGCACGGCTTTGCGGTGGAGGAGGTCACGCGCGACCTTCACAACAGCGAGGCGGCGAAGGATAACATCGTCACCGAATACGAACGGCAGTTCGTCGGGCAGGGGAAGCCCATCTTCCGCCTCATCGCCCGGCTCAATCATAAGGAGGAAAAAGTATGAATTTCGGGTACTACATGCCGACGAGGGTGATCCTCGGCAGGAACTGCGTGACGGCGAATGCGGGGCTCTTTGCCCCCCTCGGCAAACACGCGCTCATCGTCACGGGCAAGAGCTCCGCTTTCAACGGCGCCCTCAACGATGTTCTGACCGCTCTCAACGCCAACGGACAGCAGGCGACCGTCTTTGACCGCGTCACGCCCAACCCCGGCATCCCCTGTGTGAGGGAGGGCGTCGCGCTCTTAAAGAGCGCGGGGGCAGATTTCGTCATTGCCATCGGCGGCGGCTCGCCCATGGATGCCGCCAAGGCAATTGCGCTCCTTGCCGTGCAGGACCGCCCCGACGATCAGATCTTCGCGGGCGGCTATGCGCCCGAAGCGCTCCCCATGGCGCACATCCCCACGACGGCGGGCACGGGCAGCGAAGTCACGCCCTATTCCATCCTCACCAACGACGTCCGCCAGACCAAGACGAGCATCTCCTCGCCTGCGCTCTTCCCGCGCGTCGCCTTCCTCGACGGCAAATACATGGCGCAGCTCAGCCCCGAGATCTCCTTGAATACGGCGCTCGACGCCCTCTCGCACGCGGTGGAGAGCATGCTCTCCCGCAACTCTATCCCGCTCTCCAACACCCTCTCGGAGGAGGCCATCGAGATCATCGTGCCGCTGCTCGGCAAGGCGCAGATCGGCCGCATGACGCTCGAGGAGCGCGATATGCTGCTCTACGCCGCCTCGCTCGCGGGTATGGCGATCGCCCAATCGGGCACCACGGCGGTGCACGGCATGGGGTATTCCCTCACCTATTTCTGCGGCATCCCGCACGGCAGGGCGAACGCGCTGCTGCTCGGCGAGACGCTGCGCCTGTGCGAGGAGAAGAAAGTGCGCGCGCTGCCGCACATCCTTGCCGCCTTCCACGCGCCCCTCGACGGCGTGACTTCCCTCCTCGACGCCCTGCTCGGCAAGAAGGAGGAGATCGCTAAAGAGGAGCTCGAGGCGTTCGCCGCGCGCGCCATGATGAATAAGAATATCAAGAAGTCTGTCTACGAGCCCACCTTCGACGAGGTGCGCCGCATCTATTTGCAGTCCTTCGGCTACGACGCCGACGAGGAGTAAGGAGTTGCTTTGGCGGTATTCAACCAAGTCTTAAACGGCCTCAACCAGGCGATCATCGGCATCGTCTCCTTTGCCTTTGCCGTGCAGATCGTCTATCTTTTGCTGTTCTTTTTGCCCGCGCGCAAGATCGCGCCCGCCCAAAAGCAGCATAAATTTGCGATCGTCGTCAGCGCGCATAACGAGGAGGGCGTCCTTCCCGTCGCCCTCAAAAGCCTCATGCACCTGCGCTACCCGCGGTCGCTCTACCGCGTGTTCGTCATTGCCGACAACTGCACCGACCGCACGGCGGAGATCGCGCGGCGCATGGGGGCGTACGTCATCGAGCGGCAGGAGGAGGACCCCAAAAAACGCAACGTGGGCTATGCCCTCCGTTATGCGCTGCCCCTCATCTTAGAGGCCTATCCCGACGTCGAAGCCTTCGTGCGCTTCGATGCCGACAACATTCTGCATCCCGATTATCTGGCGCGCATGAACGACGCCTTTGACGGCGGCGCCGTGCTCGCGAGGGGGTACAACCACGCCACCAACCTCACGCAGAACGTCATTGCGGGCGTCTCGGGGCTGTGGTATATCCGCGACTGCCGCTTCAACTGCCAGGCGCGTTCGGCGCTCGGCATCGGCCAGATGATGGTGGGCGGAGGCATGATGTTCGCGGCCTCCCTCATCAGGGAGTACGGCTGGACGCAGGTGGGCATGAGCGAGGACGCCGAGTTCACGATGGATATGCTCTTAAAGAAGCACAAGGCCGTCTATGTGAAGGACGCCATTGTCTTCGAGGAGCAGCCGAGCACGCTCACCGACCTTTTCAAGCGCAACTGCCGCATGGGGCACGGGCTCTTTCGCCTCTTTTTCACGCACGGGCTCAAATGCTTTTTGAAGTTCTTTATCTCTCTGCGTTACAGCCTCTTTGATGTGTTCCTCTCCATGCTCTTTATGCCCATCGCAGTGCTGTGCGTCTTCTGGTTCCCCGTCTATTATATCTATCTGACGGTCTACCACTTCGCCTCGGGCGGCGCATGGGACCATGCGGGGCCCTGTTCCGACTGCGGTTTCTTCGTCACTTTTGCGGGCATCGAGTTCAACGTGCTCGACTTCATCGGCTGGATCCTGCTCCTCGCCTTCATCGTGCCCTTTATTTTGCAGGTCGTGCTCGTGTATGTGCTCGATTTCAGGCGCATCGGCATGAGCTTTTGGAAGGTGCTGCCCTCCATCGTCAGCTTCCCGCTCTTTATGGTGGTGTACGCGCTGGGCATTGCGCTCGGGGCGGTCTCCAAGCCCAAGTGGAAGTCGGTCAGGCGCAGCGCGCGCTACGACGAGAGCTTCCTCAAAACGATGGAGCGCGAGACGGGCTCCCCCTTTGAAGCGGACGCGGGGGCCATCGCGGCGGCATATCTTTCCTCCGATCCGCCCAAGATGCGCCTTCCGGGCGCCGCCGAACTTGCGGCCTCCGTTTGAATCGAAACATGAAGGAGCGCGCCGCGGCAAAGCCGCGGCGCGCTCAAAATTTGGGGGCCTCCCGCGCTTGCGCGGGAGGCTCATCCGTTTTATCCGCCCGCTTCTCGTCTATGATCTGCGCTCTTGGAACAGTGCTTTGATCATCTGCGAGACATAGGAGACGGGCACGAGCTCGATCTTATCCTTGAACTTTTCGCACGCCTTTGCGTTCTTTGCGGGCAGGACGACGCGCTTGAAGCCCATTTTCAGGCACTCGTTGACGCGCTTTTCCGCAAAACTGACGGCGCGCACCTCGCCCGTGAGCCCCACTTCGCCGAAGAGGGCGGTATAGCGGTCGACGGGCTGCATGCGCTCGGCGCTCGCAAGGGCGGCAGAGACGGCAAGATCGGCGCTCGGCTCGTTCAATTTGATGCCGCCCATGGCGTTGAGGTAGATATCCTGGCTGCCGAGGGGCAGGCCGCAGCGCTTTTCGAGCACGGCGATGAGCACGATGAGGCGGTTGAGGTCGACGCCCAGCGACATCCTCCTCGGCAGCCCGTAGGAAGTTTTGGTCATCAGCGTCTGGATCTCCACCATCATGCAGCGGTTGCCCGTCTCGCTGGGGGTGACGGCAGCGCCCGCCGCCTCGCCGCGCGTCTCGGAGAGGAAGAGGGTGGAGTAGTCGCTCACCCCGAGGACGCCCTTATCGCTCATCTCGAAGACGCCCACTTCCTGCACCGAGCCGAATCTGTTCTTGACGGCGCGCAAAATTTTGAAGTTCTCCGTGCGCTCGCCCTCGAAGTAGAGGACGGTGTCCATGATGTGTTCGAGCACTTTGGGCCCCGCCAGCGTGCCCTCTTTGGTGACGTGCCCCACGAGGAAGAAGGTGATGCCGCGCGATTTGGCAAGGCGCATGAGTTTTGCGGCGCACTCGCGCACCTGCCCCACGCTGCCCGCCGCCGAACTCAACGCCTCGGTGTAGACCGCCTGGATGGAGTCGATGACGACGTATTCCGCCTCGCAGATGGCCTCCTCGGCGTTGTCGAGACAGGTCTCGTTCAAGAGAAGCATCCCGCCGCCGCCCACGCCCAGGCGCTCGCAGCGCAGCTTGACCTGCGAACAGCTCTCCTCGGCGGAGAGATAGAGCACTTTATGCTCCTCGGCAAGATGGGCAGCCACTTGGGTGAGGAGGGTGGACTTGCCCACGCCGGGATCGCCGCCCACGAGCACGAGCGAACCCCTGACGATGCCGCCGCCGAGGACGATGTCGAGCTCGCCGATGCCCGAGGAGATGCGCTCGTACCGCTCGTACTGCACTTCACTCAGGGGAGTGGGGCGGGTAGAGTTGAGGCGAAAGGCGCTCTGCGCCTTCTTGGCGGGCGCGGGGGAGAGGGGCTCCTCCGCGAGGGTGTTGAATTTGCCGCACTCGGGGCAGCGCCCCAGCCACTTGGGCGAGACGTACCCGCACTCGCTGCAAACAAATTGTGTCGTCGCTTTCGGCATAGTGTTAGTCCTTGATGTTTTTATTTTGCAAAGGGCTCCTTATTTTTGCAAGTTCGCTTTCGATAACGGTAGTTCTCTTTATCCCGCAAAAACTCCTTCCGCCCCTTCGGGGCACCTCCCTCAGTGAGGGAGGCAAGGGGATGAATGCGCTCCTGCCCTCTCTCTTGGCTCCCTCTTGGAGGGAGCTGTCGAGCGGAGCGAGACTGAGGGAGTCGCCTTATTTTTGCAAGTTCGCTTTCGATAACGGTAGTTCTCTTTCTCCCGCAAAAACTCCTTCCGTCACGTTGCCGAGGCAAGCCTCGGACAACGCGCCACCGTCTCGCGCGGTAGAACCCGCGCTCGGTCAGGAAATTTCCCCGCAATGGGAAATTTCCAAGTTCGCAAGTGGTCAAAGCCCCACCGGGGCTTTGCCAAGAAAGCACTTGCTCACCCTCCAAGAGGGAGGCAAGAATAAGAGAGGTTTTCAGAGCTTCTTCAACAGCACCGTTGCATAGACAGTAATGCCCTTGCCCTCGCCTCGTCGCGGCGGGGCAAATTTTGCAAGCCGCTTACTTCATGCGCGGCTTTGCTTCGATGCCCGCCGCTCCTCTTCCCACAAACCTTTTGCTGCGCAAAATCTTTGCGGGAGCCCTGTACGTCGGCTCGGCAAGGGCATCAGAGCTTCTTTAACAAAACCGTCGCATAAACAGTAATGCCCTTGCCTTCGCCGACGTAGCCTAATTTTTCGTTGGTGCCGGCGGCGATGGCGGCGGCGGTGGGGGAGAGTGTGAGCGCGGCGGCAAGGTTTTGGCGCATCTTTTCGATATAGGGGGCGAGGCGGGGGCGCTCGGCAAGCACCGAAACGCTCACGTTCTGCGGCGCAAGCCCCTGTGCCTTTATAAGGCGCATCACTTCACTAAGGAGCTCCATGCTGTCGGCACCCGCAAAGCGCTCGTCGGTATCGGGGAAATAATGCCCGATGTCAAAAAGCCCCGCCGCCGAAAGCAGGGCGTCCATCACGGCGTGGACGAGCACGTCGCCGTCGCTGTGCGCCACAAGCCCGCTCGCCGCGGGGATCTTCACGCCCGCCAGCACGATATAGTCCTGCTCCTTGCCGAAGGCGTGCGTGTCGATGCCGAAGCCGACGCGCTCGGCGGGCATAAAGTCCTCGGCAAAGGTGAGCTTTTTATTGCGGCGGTCGCCCGTAAAGAGGCGGGGCGGGGCGATGTAGGCGGCATAGAGGCTGCTCTCGTCGGTGAAGTCCTTGAGCTTCCCCTGCGCCTCCGCCAAAGAGAAGGCACGAAGGAGCTCTCCCCGCATAAAGCCCTGCGGGGTCTGCACGGTGTAGACCATTTCGCGCGGCGGCACGGCGATGATGCAGCCCTCGCGCGTCAAAACGGTGGTATCCGTCGCGGGCAGGGCGCAGACGCCGCTGCCGTACTTTTCGACGCTTTCGATGCATGCGCGGATGATCTCCCGCGTCACGAAAGGGCGGGCGGCGTCGTGGACGAGCACGATGTCCCCCCTGACCTCCCGAAGGGCATAAAGCACGCTCTCCTCGCGCGTCTCGCCCCCCAAGACGGTGCGGGCGGCGGGGTAGGGGGCAAGGAGGCTCCTGATGCGCTCCTCGTCCTCTTTCCGGCAGGCGACGACGATCTCGTCCGCCTCCGCGGCAAAGGCGGAGACGCTGTGTAAAAGCACGGGCATGCCGTTGAGCTCTTTAAGGACTTTGTTTTCCTTAAAGCCCGCGCGGGAGCCCGCTCCCGCCGCACAGAGGATGGCGGAGATCACGGCAGCACCTCGTAGAGCGAGCCCGCCTCGTCCTTTTTCACCGTCTCTTTGAGTTCGAGCACGCGGAAGCGCATCGCCCCCGCCGCGTAGGAGAGTTCGACCACATCTCCCGGTTTCAGGCGGTAGGAGGGCTTGACCTGCTTGCCGTTGACGCTGATCTTTCCCGCGTCCGCCGCCTCCTGCGCGACGGTGCGGCGCTTCAA
>CALVTT010000042.1 GCA_944363045.1 uncultured Clostridia bacterium
TCACAACTGATTGACGGAAACGTGCGATTTGTGATATAGTTTTCATGAGTAACAGTTCTCTTTTTGGGTGTGTTTTTTGTGGTGATTAAACTATATCACAAAATCAGAACTTGTTACTCTTTTTTTTATGCCTCTTGTCTCATATCTATTGTAATCATACACGATGCTGCGGATAATTTGATCAAACACGTTGACAGCGATAACAATATCGAGTATAATTATGAATACAACGAACAGGGCGATGTGACTAAGTATTACGAGGGCGATTCTGAAAGTAGCGCTCACGTGAGAGTTTATAATACATACGACTACTACAATCGTCCTCTGAAAAGCACATACAACGTCAACGGGAAGAATTATTCGTATGAGTGCGAGTATACCGAGTATCCCGATGAGATGTTGGATGGGTTCACGACGCCGCTTGGCGAAGTGACGTATACGCGGGATGCTTTGACCCGATTGACGCAGAAGACAGTCGCGGCAAAGAATAAGACGTTTACCGAGACGTACGCATACCTTGCGAACCTTTCGAACAGCAATTACACGACGCAGCTGGTGCGGGAGCTTAACTTCAACAGCGGTGTTGGCGGTGTAAAGACGCTGTCGTATACCTATGATGCAAACGGTAACATCAAGACGGTCAAAGAGGGCAGCTCGGAAGTCGCATCGTATGAGTATGACGGTCTGAACCGCCTGACGCGAGAGAATATTGCGGGCGAAAAGACGGTCGTCTATACGTATGATGCCGGCGGGAACCTGAAGACCAAGAAAGAGTACGCCTATACGAAGTCTGCAACGCTTGGGACGGTCAAGGATACGTTCAACTACACCTACGCAAGCGGGACGTGGGGAGATCGTCTGACGAAGTATGACGTAGGCAGCATTCAGTACAACGAAGCGGGATATCCGACGATGTACCGCGGGCATGTGCTTTCCTGGGAGAAGGGGAATCTGCAATACTTCGACAATACCGATTTCATTTACAATGACAGCGGGATCCGTATTGCGAAGGGCTCGACGGACTATTTCGTCAAGGGGAATCAGATCCTTGCCGAGAAGCGCGGCAGCACGGTCATCCATTACTATTACGATGAGAACGGCGTAGCGGGCTTTGAATATGCGGGTCAGCAATACTATTACCGCAAGAACCTGCAGGGCGATATCATTGGCATCTATGATTCGTGCGGGAATCTGCTCGGTGAATACAAGTACGACGCATGGGGTAACATCCTCTCGCAGGGCGGCTCGAACATTCTGACGATCAACCCGTTCCGTTATCGCGGGTACTACTACGACGAAGAGACGGGCCTCTACTATCTGAACAGTCGTTACTACGACCCCGAAACGGGCAGATTCATCTCGCCGGATGATGTGGGCGTGCTGGATGAAACGTTCACGCAGCTGAACGGTCTCAACCTGTATGCGTACTGCTATAACAATCCCGTGATGATGACGGACCCGGACGGCGCGTTTGCGCTGACGTGGTGGCAAAAGCTGCTCATTGGTCTTGCATTCATCACGCTGGGCGCGATCGCAACAGCGCTTTCGGGCGGCTCGTTTGCAGCGGCATTCGTATGCGGACTGTCGGTCGCGATGAAGAGTGCGGTGACGGGCGCGATCGTGGGCGCCGTCATGGGCGGACTGACATCGGCATTCAGCGGCGGGAATGTGCTGGAAGGCACAGCAAGCGGGCTGATGAACGGCTTGTTTGACGGGTTCATGTGGGGCGGCATCACGGCAGGCGTTTCCAACGTGATCAAGCCGGGCAGCTTCTGCTTTATTGCGGGCACGAAGGTGCTGACCGACAGCGGGCAGAAGAACATCGAAGACATCGAAGTCGGCGATCAGGTGCTTGCCTACGACGAAGAGACGGGTGTAACGGCGTATAAGCCCGTATTGCACCTGTTCCGGAACACGACGAAAGAATGGTGCACGGTCAGCATCAGAGGCGCGGAAGGCGAACTCTACGAGATCACTTCGACGCCCGGGCATAAGTACTTTATTCCCGGGAACAGAGTGCGGAAGGACAGCCGTGCGCCGGAGCACGCAAGTTATGCCGGTCTGAGCGAGAAATGGGTCTCCGCCTGCGACTTAAAGCATGGCGATAAAGTTCTTCTTTCCGACGGCACGCTCTGCGAAGTAGAAGGCGTAACGCTGAAGCAGCTCGAAACGCCCGAAACGACCTACAACCTCGAAGTTGCCGATTTTCATACCTACTACGTCTCCGACGCCTGTGTGCTCGTGCATAATGCTGATTGTGGAGCGACTCAAGGAAATCCATTAGAAGACATCCGATATACGGATAAAGTGAAAGCTCAAATGCGTATAGGCGATTATCATTCTTTTCCTGCGCAAGTGGATAATTATGGAGCTCTTGGTAAACAGCTGTCAATCGTTGGGAAAGATGGAGTAAAGTACACGAAATTGCAAATCAAAGGCGCGTATCAAGGTCATGAGGGGGTGTTTGAATATATATACAATTCAGTGACGAAAATTTGCAATCATAGGATTTTTAGGAGGCTTTAGCAGATGGTTCTATTTAATAAAGAATATGGTGTCTATGATTTGCGACAATACGGATTGAAAGGCCTATATTTTGATTTGGTTTCGGCGATAGATTTTATGTATTGCGCAGTAAATCATGGAGAGAAAATTTTAGGCGGGGACATTATTATATTGAATGGTAAAAATTATATGGAATCAGACAATAATTGGTATAGCGAAGAAGAAACGCCTGAAAAATCTTTAGAAATAGCGATAGATTATCTGCACAGATATCTTATCGAGCATCCATATGTAGATTGGCTTGTAGGAATAATTACATCTAGTAACTATCAATTTATGGAATAAATAAAACTCATAGTCAATTGTGCGATGAGTGAAGAGAAAGGCAGCTGATTTAGTCGAATTACTTTGCCCTGGGGCGGCGTGAGCACTTCCGCTCACGCCGCCCCATAGTATAATTCACCAAGAGCAAAAAAGAGCCCGCGTTATGATGCGGGCTCTTGCGCTGTATATTCCATTCACTTTCTCTTGAATACGGGGATATATTCGATGGGGGCGGGTACTTTTGCGAAGGTGCCGCCCCGATGGAGCGTGCCGTCCTCCGCGAGCCAATCTGCGCCCGCGGGGAAGTAGACCTCCCGCTCGCGCACGCCCGCTTCCAACACGGGGCAGACGAGGAGCTTCTCGCCGAGCATAAATTCCTCGTGCTCCTGCCAGCAGTTCTTGTCTTCGGGGAAGGAGTAAAAGAGGGGACGGATGACGGGCGCGCCCTCCTCGTGCGCCTCCTTCATCACGGCGCAGAGGTATTCCCGCATCTCCTCGCGGCGGCGGATATGCGCCTCCATGATGCTTTCGAGGAAGGGGGGATACGCCCACACCTCGTTCTCGGCGCCCGTGAAGCACATCCCGCCCCCGTCTTTGCCGAGCGGCGGTTTGTCGTGGGGGTCTCTGTCGCCGTGCAGGCGCATGACGGGAAGATAGGCCGCAAATTCAAACCAACGGGCGAGCAGTTCGTGGAAGGCGGGGTCGTGGATATTGCCGCCGTGGAAGCCGCCGATGTCCGCCGTCCACCAGGGGATGCCCGCCATCGCCATATGAAGGCCCGCGTTATATTGATTGCGGAGCGCTTTGAAGGTGGAGGGCACGTCGCCGCTCCACACGAGCGCGCCGTACTTGGCGCTTCCCGCCCAGGCACAGCGGATAAGGTTGATGATATCCTCATCGCCCTCCGCCCGCATGCCCTCGTAGAAGGCGCGGGCGTACTGCACGGGATATTCGTTGGCGCATTCGAGCGCGGGCCCGTCGTAGTAGCGGTAGAGCTCCCAATCGGCGGCGGTATATTCGGGCTCCGCCTCGTCCAGCCAAAAGAGGGTGACGCCGTTCTTTCTGTAATTTTCCTTGCAGCAGTTCCACACAAAGGCGCGCGACTCGGGGTTGGTGGCGTCGAAGAACTGTTCAAAGCCCCAGCAGTCCATGGTGACGGCAAGGCCCTTATCGACGCGCACTAGGAGGTCGCGCTCCTCCATCTCGCGGTAGTGGACGGAGTTCCTGTCGACGGTCGGCCAGACGGAGACCATCAGCTTCATGCCCAAGCTGTCAAGCTCCTTTGACATGCCCTCGGGATCGGGCCAATAGCGCCTGTCGAACTGCCAATCGCCCTGCTGCGTCCAATGGAAGAAGTCGACGACGATGACGCCCACGGGAATGCCGCGGCGGTGATACTCATGCGCCACGGCAAGCAGCTCTTCCTGCGTCTGATAGCGCAGCTTGCACTGCCAGAAGCCGAGGGCGTATTCGGGCATCATGGGGGGCTTGCCCACCGCTTCCATGTAGGCGGAGAGGATCTCCTTCGGCGTGCCGCCCGCGGCGATCCAATAGTCGATCTGCTTGGAGGAGCGCGCCGTGAATTCGGTGTAGTTGGTGCCGAGCGTCGCCCTGCCCACCGCGGGGTTGTTCCACAAAAACCCGTAGCCGTTCGACGAGAGCAGGAAGGGGACGCTCGCCTGCGTGTTCTTCTGTTCGAGTTCGAGCGTCGAGCCCTTCAGATCAAAGGTGGGCTGCTGGTACTGCCCCATGCCGAAAAACTTTTCGGCGTTGGGCTCGAAGCGCACGCGGAGAGCGTAGTTGTCGCCGCCGACGGCGCGGTATTCCCTGCCCGCGGCGCGCAGCTGCGAGATCTGGTCGAGCTCCCGCCAGCCCTCGGTGCCGTACTCCCAGGTGCGGTAGTACTCCTTCAAGAGGAGCTTCCCCTCGGCGTTATAAAAGGTGAGTTTGCCGTACTCCGTCACTTCGGCGCGGATATTGCCGTTCTCAATGACGGCGAGATGTTCGCTCACCGTCACTTTGGCGGGGTGCTGCATGGGGGTGTCGAGCGCCCAATCTCTGCCCGAAAAGGCGCGGTTCTGCGTGGCAATGACGCGCAGCCCCTTGCCCCAGGCGCAGATCTTCATGAGCTCCCTGCGGCGGCGGAAGATGAGCGCGCCGTCCTCTTCAAATAAAAACTGCATAAAACCCTCCCTGATTTGTTTGATCGGCTTGATTATAGCACGCCTTGCTCCCTCGCGCAAGGGGGTTTTGCGAAATATTGCCGCCCTTTTTTCGCCGAGTTTTGCAAGGCGTTTGACATTTTGCGCCAAACCGTGCTATAATCGGGGCATGAAGATCTACGAATTATTGCAGACAAAGCGCACGCTCTCCTTCGAGGTATTCCCGCCCAAGCGCGCGGACGTGGGAACGGAAGGGGTTTTTGCCACCATCGATGCCCTCAAAGAGCTCTCGCCCGATTTCATCAGCGTCACCTATGGGGCGAGCGGCAGCAACAGCCGCAACGCCGCCGAGATCGCGGGATACATCAAAAAGAGCGGGATAGAGCCGCTTGCGCACCTCACGGGCGGGCCCTCGTCGCCCGAGGATATCGACCGAACGGCAAAGGAGTTCCTTTCGCTCGGCGTTGAGAACGTTTTGGCGCTCCGCGGGGATAAACCCGTCGACTACGAGGCGGAGTACTGCAAGTACTTCCCGCACGCCACCGACCTCATGGAGTATCTCAAAAAATACCCCTTTTCTCTGGCGGGCGCGGCGTACCCCGAGGGGCATCCCGAGTGCGATACCCTCTTTAAGGACCTCACCGCTCTCAAAAAGAAGCAGGATGCGGGCGCGAAATTCTTCGTCACCCAGCTCTTTTACGATAATTTGTATTATTACCGCCTTGTCAACGAGGCAAAGAACATCGGCATCACCGTGCCCATCATCCCCGGCATCATGCCGCTTTTGAAGGTGCAGAATATCAAGCGCGTCAAGGAGATGTGCGGCAGCGCCGTGCCCCTCGAATTCCGCAACATGATCGAAGTGTATGCCGATAAGCCCGCCGTCATGGAGGAGATCGGGCTTAATTTCGCCGTCTATCAGATCATCGACCTCATCGCCAAGGGCGCGCCCGGCATCCACCTCTACATCATGAACAACGCACGGGCGGCGCACGCCATCTATGCCCGCCTCGAGAGGGTTTTTCGTGAATTATTCTGACCTTCGCGAGCCCATCCTCACCTATCTCGGCTTTCACGGAGGGATGGCAGACGGGGAGACGGAGGCGCGCATCCGTGAAATTCTGCCGCGCGTCGAAAAGGCGGCGCGCTTCCGCCGCAGCGAGGGGCGCTTTACGGCGCTCCCTTTGTTTTTGCAAAAGGAACCCTATTTGAGTTTTCTTTCGGGTTGTTCTGCTGTCGTTTTGGAGGCGGTCACTCTGGGGGGAGAAGCCGATCTTCTCATTCGAAGGCTCTCGAAGGAGGACATGGCGGCGGGCGTCATTGCCGATGCCTGTGCGAGCGCCCTCCTCGAAGCGCTTTCCGACGAGGCGGAGGAAGTGCTCGGCGAGGGGCGCACCTACCGCTTCTGCCCCGGCTACGGCGGGAGCGACATTGCGGATGTCAAGTACATTTTAGATGCCGTCCGCGCCGACCGCATCGGCATCTGTTTGCAAAAAAGCGGCCTCATGCTGCCGCAAAAGTCGATGGCGGGCTTTGTCGGGCTCGGCAAGAAAGCGCAGAAGACGTGCGCGGGCTGTATCTTACAGGAACACTGCACTTATCGCAGGGAGGGAAGGGTATGTTACGCAAAGTAGTGGTCATGGACGGGGGATTCGGCAGCGAGCTCGAACGGCTCGGCGTGCTTGCCCCCGTGCCCGAAGATCTCAACCTGACGGCAAAGGAGACCGTCCGTGCCATCCACCGCGCCTATCGGATGGCGGACATCATCACCACCAACACCTTCGGGCTCAACCGCATCAAGTACCGCGGGAAGTTTTCTATCAAAGAGATCGCCGAAGCGGCGATAGAGAACGCGCGCACGGCGGGCAAACAAGTCTTTTTCGACATCGGCCCCACGGGCGGCATGATGCAGCCCCTCGGCACCCTCACTTTTGAAGAGGCGTTCGCGGCGTTCTCCGAAATAGCCGCCCTCACCAAAGACCTCGTCGACGGCTACATCGTGGAGACCTTTTCCGACCTTTCCGAGCTCAAATCCTGCATTTTGGCGCTCAAAGAGCAGACGGAGAAACCCATCTTCGCCACCATGACTTTCGACAGGACCTGCCGCACCCTGAACGGCACCACGCCCGAGATAGCGGCGGCGCTCCTCGAAAATCTGGGCGTTGCGGCGCTCGGCGTCAACTGCTCGCTGGGTCCCAAGCAATTAAAGCCCGTCGTCGAGCGCTTCCTTTCCGTCTCTCATCTTCCCGTCATCGTGCAGCCCAACCGCGGTATGCCCGAGTTTCAAGACGGCAAAACGGTGTATTCTCTCACCGTCGACGAATTTATGGCGCCCATGGAGGAATTTATGAAAATGGGCGTTTCCGTCGTCGGCGGTTGCTGCGGCACGACGCCCGAATTTATCGCCCGCCTTGCGGCCTTCTCGGGCAAAGAAGTGGAACAGCCCGAACCCGCCTTTGAGACCGTGATCACCTCCGCGACCCGCCGCACCGCTATAAAGGGGGCGCGCATCTGCGGAGAGCGGCTCAATCCCACGGGCAAGAAGAAGCTCAAAGAGGCGCTTTCTAAGGGGGATATGGACTATCTCGCGCGGGAAGCCATCGCGCAGGAGGAGGCAGGGGCGGAGCTTCTCGATCTCAACGTCGGGCTTCCGGGGCTCGACGAGCCCGCCGTCATGGCGCGCGCCGTCGCCGCCGTGCAGGAGGCGACCGATCTCCCTCTGCAAATAGACTCCTCCGACCCGAATGCCATCGAAGCGGGCATCCGCGCTTACGGCGGCGTGCCCCTTGTCAACAGCGTCAACGGCGAGGGCGCGGTGATGGAAGCCATCTTCCCCCTCGTCAAGAAGTACGGCGCCGTCGTATTAGGGCTCACGATGGATAAAAAGGGCGTGCCGCGCACGGCAGAGGAGCGCCTTTCCATCGCCGAACGCATCATCGCGCGCGCCGCAGAGTACGGCATTCCCCGCCACAGGGTGATGATCGATACCCTCGTCTTAACAGCGTCCGCCGAACAGCCCCTCGTCAAGGAGACGCTAAAGGCGCTCACCCTTGTGAGAAAATTGGGCGTGCAGACGGCGCTCGGCGTCTCCAACGTCTCCTTTGGCCTTCCCGACCGCCCCCGTCTCAACCGCGCATTCTTGGCGGCGGCACTGCAAGCGGGGCTCACCATGCCCATTATGAACCCCCTCGACGGCGAGATGGCGGGCACGGTGTATGCCTTCCACGTGCTTTCGGGCGAGGATACTGGCGCGGAGGACTACATTTCCCGCTATGCAGGCGCCTCGCCTGTCGCACAGGCGGCTCCCGCGCCTACGGCAGCTCCCGCAGCGGCGAAGAACGCCGTCACCTCGCTCTCCGAGGCCGTGCGCCGCGGCAGAAAGGGGGAGGCGCGCGCTTTCACCGAGGAAGAACTCAAAGAAAAAGCGCCGATGGACGTCGTGAACGGCATCCTCATCCCCGCGCTTGAAGAAGTGGGGCGGCTGTACGATAACGGCACGCTCTATCTGCCGCAGCTCATTTCGGCGGCGGAGGCGGCAAAGGAGGCATTTGCGCTCATCGGCGAAAAATTCGAAAGAAAGGGCGCGGGGCGCGGCAAAGTGGTGCTCGCCACCGTCAAGGGGGACGTGCACGACATCGGCAAGAATATCTGCAAGGTGGTGCTCGAATCGTACGGCTTTGAGGTCGTCGACCTCGGCAAAGACGTTGCCGTCGAGCGCGTGGTGGAGGCGGCGCAAAAGCAAAAGCCCCTCTGCGTGGGGCTCTCGGCGCTGATGACGACCACCGTGCCGAGCATGGAGGAGACCATCAAAGCGCTGCGGGCGGCAGGCTGCCGGGTGCCCGTGTTTGCGGGCGGCGCGGTGTTAAATCTGGAGATCGCCCAAAAGATCGGCGCCGATTACTATACCCAAAACGCTTTGGAGCTCGTCAAGACCATCGAACGCGAACTCTTAAACGAAAAATGAAATACAGCGCTCCCGTAAATGGGAGCGTTTTTTTGCCATAAATTTTCAAAAATCTATTGACAAATCGCTCTGCATGAGTATAATATATACATAAGTTGTATGTACTGCATACAAATCAGGGGTGTTCCATGCTGGAGCTTAAAAATGTCAAAAAGAGCTTTTTAGAAGGCGGTATGCGCATCGACGCCGTCAAGGGCATCGATCTCAGCTTTCCCGAGCGAGGGCTTTTCTTTCTCGTCGGCAAGAGCGGCTGCGGCAAATCGACGCTCTTGAATGTTATGGGGAGCCTTGAAAATCCTTCGGCGGGGGAAGTGCTCTACGGCGGAAAGCCGCTCTCAAAAATGACGGCGCGCGAGCTCGATGAATACCGTGCCCGCGTGGTGAGCTTCGTCTTTCAGGAAAAGAACGTCTTTCCCGCGCTCACCGTGCGCGAAAATATCCTCTTTACCGACCGCGGCGCCGACCCTCGGACGATCGCTCAAAGGCTTGGCATCGGCGAACTTTTGGAGCGCAGGGTGAACGAACTCTCGGGCGGGCAGCTGCAGCGCGTCGCCATTGCGCGGGCGCTCGTCAGGGGCTGCCGCGTGCTGCTTGCCGACGAGCCGACGGGCAATCTCGATCAGGAGACGGCGAAGGGGCTCTTTACGCTCCTCAAGGAGCTATCGCGCGAGCGGCTCGTCATCGTCGTTACGCACGATAGAGAGAGTGCGGAAGCATTCGGCGACGCCGTCATCTATCTCAGGAGCGGGCAGGTGGAAAGGATCGGCGGCAACTCTTCGCTCTTGTCTTCGCCTGCGCCCGAAACTCTTTCCGCCGAAAGCGCTCCTCTTCCAGCCGAAAGCGCTCCACTTCCTGCGGCGAAGGAGTTCTCCCGCCGGCGCACCTATGCGGGCAAGGCTGCCGTCTCTGCTCTCTTCGGGCGCAAGGTAAAGAGCATTACTGCCGTCGTGCTCTCGCTGCTCGTCATGCTATGCATGATCTTTGCCTTCTGCGCGCACGGCGGAGAGGAAGGCGTGGTCGAAGCGCGCTATTTGGGGCAGCATAACGATCTCTTTTCCTATGCCCTGCTCGAATTTGCCGACGAAGTCACGGCTGAAAGAGCGCGGGAAACGCTCCCTTCGGAGACGGACGGCCTCATTTACAGCGACCTCGGCTTTGAGGCGCGTTCGCTTGCACAGCTCACTTCCTTCGGCTTTACGGCGGAAGGCTGCGCGCCCGTGGAGGAGGACATCTTCTATCTCAATGCGGGCGGCTGGGGCATGGCAAGGCTGCTCGATGAAGACGTCTGGGGGCAATCTGAAAACGTCTTCGGCGAGCTCGATAAAAAGTATTACAACTGCATCATCGTGGACGGGGAGGAGGTGCCCTTTTTAGAGAGCGGCCTTGCGATCGAGGACTGCACGGGCAGCAAGTTCCGCCTCTACGCGTACTTCATCGCCAAAGGATATGCGCCCGAGGAGGTGCCTGTCCTCACCCTGGGCGGCATCGTCAGCGACGGTTTTTCGGGGCTCCGCTATGATACGCAGATGATATTCGTCTATGTTTCCGCGCCGTTCATCTTTTGTGAGGGCGGCATCCCGTCTTCCGCGGCGGGCGCGCTCGTGCCTGTGGGGGAGGAGGGACAGCTCCTTCAAACCGTCAGAAGGTTGAATGAGCGCGGTCTGCTGGACGCAGACGAATTTGGCGCCCGAGACTTTTATGCCGTGGACAGGATGGGAGATTGGGTGATCACCATCCCCACCTTAGATCTTGAACTGCGCAATGTTTCCTACTTCGCATGGACGGCGGCAGGCGTGGTCGCCGCCATCTATCTGGTCCTGATGCTCAACATCATCACGGTGGGCATCCGCGAAAAACGCAGCGAGGTCGCCCTCATGCGCGCGCTGGGGCTCACCCGGGGGCAGGTATTCGGCGGCTATTTTAAGGCGGTGTGCCTGTTTGTCTTCCCCGTCATCGTGCTCGCCTGGGCGCTGGTGCCCGCCCTTGTCGGCATTTTGAACCTCGTTTTCTCGCCCGAGTTCCTGGGGACCCGCGTCTATCTCATCTTCATTGAGTGGCTGCCGTTCGCCTGCATCGGTGCATTCGGCGTGGCATCCGCGCTCGTAGCATTTCTGGCGGCACTCATCCTTTTATCAAAGATCCCGCTCGCGGCGGCAATGCGCAAGGAGGCATGAAAATGATCGTACTGTCCGACGTCTCAAAATCGTACTTTACCAAAGCGGGGGAGGTCAAGGCGCTCCAAAATGTCAGTCTGACTTTGCCCGAACGCGGCCTTGTCTTTCTCGTGGGCAGGAGCGGCAGCGGCAAGACGACGCTTTTAGATCTCTTGGGCGGCCTTTCCGAGCCCACGGAGGGGAGCATCTCCTTCGGGGAAAAGCGGCCCGTGTGCGGCTATGTCTTTCAGGACATCGGCCTCTATCCCTATCTCACGGCAGAGGAAAACGTCTGCTTTGCGGGCGTTCCGAAGGAGAGGGCGGCAGAGCTCTTGCGCGCCGTCGGCATGGAGGAATACGCCGCCCGCCGCACGCGCACGCTTTCCGGCGGTGAACAGCAGCGCGTCGCCGTTGCACGGATGCTCGCTTTGGAGCCCGAGCTCGTCCTTGCCGACGAGCCCACGGGGGCGCTCGACGAGGAGAACGCGGAGGGCATCTTTTCCCTGCTCAAAGAGCTTGCAAAAGAGAGGCTCGTCCTCGTCGTCACGCATGACGAGGAGAGCGCCCAAGCCTTCGGTGACGTGCTCTATAAGATCGACGACGGAAAAGTGTCGCCCGTCTTTGACCGCCTTGCCCCTGAAAATGCAGGAGAGCGTTCAAAGGGACCCGCCCCGAGGGGCGCAGAAGAGCGCTCGGTGCAGGCATCTCCCGCGGGCGCAAGGGCGGGAAGGAAGGAGAAGTTTGCGCTCGCCGCCAAGTTCTCCTTCCGCCGCATGGCGGCAGCCAAGTTCAGGAACGCCCTCTTTGTCCTCCTCCTTTTTCTGCTTCTTTCCGTGCTCTTTGTAGGCGTATCCGTCCTCACGGTGGACGAGGCGCTCGTCATCCGCCGGCATTTGCAGTCGCACGGGATCGAATACTTTTCCGTGCGCACGTCGGACACGTTCAACTATCTCAGCCGCTTCGAGCGTGCCGCTCTCGAGGAGAACGCCGAGATCGTCTACATCGCCAAATGGCGCAAGGATAGCGGAGTGAAAGCGGGGATCTCCGAACATCTTTCCGAGTTCGTGCCGCTTGTAAAGGGCAGTTATGAGGGCGCGGTGGTGCTGAGCGGCAGCCCCGAGGAGGTCGAGCCCGGCTATACCGTGCAATGGGGCGGGCTCGTTTTGACCGTGACGGGCATCGCCGACAAGGACGCGCTGCCTGAGCCGCTGCAGCGGGAGCTCCCGAATATCCTCTTCGGGACGCAGCATTATTCCTACGAAAACATCCAATTCGACTGCGCCCTGCAGGCGGTCGTCAAGCTGGACTCTCTGACTTCCTCCGAATTTTACTATCTGCTGCGCGATTGCAAGCTCGAAGCCTTCGGCTTTGATTGGGAGGTGATCGTGGAGGAGGACGGACTGTCTGAGTACGAGGCGGGTGCATATATTTATAATAACGCATTCTTTATCATCCGCTCGCTCAAGACCATCTTTACGGGCGTCGGCGGAGGGCTGCTTCTCGCCGCCGTCCTCTACGCGGTATGGTTCATGGGGGATGCCGTCCGTTCCGACCGCCGCGCCGTCGGCATCATGAAGTCGCTCGGCAAGAGCGAGCGGGAGATCACGGGCATCTATCTCTTGCAGGCGGTGATGCTGTTTATAGCAGCCGTCCTGCTTTCCGCAGCAGGCACGGGCATATCGCTGTATCTCCTCAACGACATCCTGTCCTTTTCCATCGGCTTCGACATCGTTTTCTTCCTGCCCGAAGTTTGGTATCTTCTCATGTTCGCCGGCGTCTCGGCAGTTCTTTTCTGCGCCGTCCTGCTGCCGCTGAGAGCGATCAAAAAAGTGCAGATCGGCATCTTGCTGCGCAGCCTCTGAGCGGGCTTTTCGCACATTGAATGCCGTTCAATAATCATCCACGTGCATAGCACGTGGTATTTCAGTTTCGGGCATAGCCCTAATCATTACTGGCTGCGCACAAGT
>CALVTT010000043.1 GCA_944363045.1 uncultured Clostridia bacterium
ATGAGGGACTTTCTCAATTCCCGCTCCAAGGCGTTGAAGCCCAGCGGCATCCGCAAATATTTCGACATCGTCGAGCATATGCCCGACGCCATCTCCCTCGGCGTCGGCGAGCCCGACTTTGTCACCCCCTGGGAGGTGCGTTCGGCGGGCATCCGCTCGCTGCAGCGCGGCTTTACGCAGTACACGGGCAACCGCGGTCTCACCGAGCTTCGCACCCTCATCTCCCGCTATATGCGCGAGCGCTTTCAGGTGGACTATTCGCCCGAGCACGTCATCGTCACGGTGGGGGCGAGCGAGGGCATCGACCTTGCCCTCCGCGCGATATGCGATATCGGCGACGAAATTCTGATCCCCGATCCCGCCTACGTCTCCTATGCGCCCATCGTGAGTTTGTGCGGGGGCACGCCCGTCTCCGTCGACTGCCGCGCCGAGAACGGCTTCATCTTCACGCCCGAGGCGCTGGAAAAAGTCATCACCCCGCGCACCAAGGCGGTCATCTTCGCCTACCCCAACAACCCCACGGGCGGCATCATGACGAAGGAGCAGCTCGAGGCGGTCATCCCCGTCGTGGAAAAGCACGATCTTCTTGTCATCTCCGACGAAATTTACGCCGAGCTCACCTACGGCGGCAGGCATACCTCCATCGCCTCTCTCCCCGGGATGAAGGAGCGCACCGTCCTTTTGGGCGGGTTCAGCAAGGCGTTCGCCATGACGGGCTGGCGCGTGGGCTTCACCTGCGCCCCCGAGGCGATCGACGCCGCCATGCTGAAAATACACCAATATACCATCCTCTGCGCGCCGCGCGTTTCCCAGCACGCCGCCGTTTCTGCCCTTGCGGGGGGCTTCGAGGACGGGTTTTCCTCGGTGGAGAAGATGCGTTCGGAGTACGATAAGCGCCGCCGCTTCCTCGTGAAGGCGATGAACGATATGGGCCTCACCTGTTTCGAGCCGCGCGGGGCGTTCTACATCTTCCCCTCGGTGAAAGAGACGGGGCTTTCGGGCGAGCAGTTCGCCGACGGGCTGCTCGAGGAGGAGCACGTCGCCGTGGTGCCCGGCAATGCCTTCGGCTCGTGCGGCGAGGAGCATATCCGCTGCTCGTACGCGACGGGCATGGCGGAGCTCGAGGAGGCCGTGCGCCGCATCGAGCGCTTCGTCAAAAGAAAAATGGCGCGATAGCGGGCAAGCGAGTTGACATTCGCTCAAAAATAGCATATAATAAAGAAAGATGAGAGAAAACCGTGGTCTCCAAGAGGGGGTCACGGTCGTCTTTCATTGTTGCCGCACGCCCGTTGGCGGCGGAATGTAAGAACAAAAACGCGCCCCCCGAGGGCGCAGCGAGGTTTTATTATGGCAGATCAGTTTTATATGACGCAGGAGGGCTACGAGGCCGCCAAGAAGCAGCTCGAGTACTTGCAGACCGTCAAGCGCGCCGAGATCGTCGAGCGCATCGCCGAGGCGCGCAGCCACGGCGACCTTTCGGAGAACGCCGAGTACGACGCCGCCCGCAACGAGCAGGCCGCCAACGAGGGTGAGATCGCCGAGCTCGATTACAAGGTGAAGAACGCCGTCATCATCGAGGAGACGGATGACAAGAGCGTGGTGCATATCGGCTCCGCCGTCACCGTCTATGACGAGGAGATGGAGGAGGAAGTCACCTATACCATCATGGGCACGACGGAAGTGGACGCGATGAACAACATCGTCTCCAACGAGTCTCCCGTGGGGGCGGCGCTTCTCGGCCATAAGAAGGGCGACCGCGTCACCGTCAAGGCGCCCGAGAGCGACTATGTGCTCAAGATCGTCAAGATAGGCTGAGGAGTTTTATGGACGAGAATCAGACTTTGACTCCCGAGGCGGAGGAAGAGGCGCTCGCCGAACAGGCGCGCATCCGCCGCGAAAAACTTGCAAAGCTCGTTGCGGAGGGCAACGATCCCTACCGTAAGACGAAGTACGGCGTCACCGCCCGCTCGGATGAGATCAAGGGCGATCTTGCCGCGTTCGAGGGGAAGGAAGTGTCCGTTGCGGGCAGGCTGATGAGCCGCCGCATCATGGGCAAGGCCTCCTTTTCGCATATCCGTGATAGGAACGGCGACATCCAGCTGTATATCACCCGTCAGGACGTGGGCGAGGACGTCTACGCCGCCTATAAGAAGGACTACGACATCGGCGACATCGTCGGTGCGCGCGGCACCGTCTTTGTGACCAAGACGGGCGAGGTGAGCATCCACTTAGATCACCTTGAAATGCTCTCCAAGGCGTTGAAGCCGCTGCCCGAAAAGCACAACGGCTTGCAGAACGTTGACATGAAGTACCGCCTCCGCCACATCGACCTCATCATGAACGAGGACGTGCGCGAGACCTTCTTCCGCCGCGCGAAAATCATCTCTGCCGTGCGCGGCTATCTCGACTCGCACGGGTATATGGAGGTGGATACCCCCATCCTGCTGCCCCTCGAGATCGGCGCGGACGCCCGTCCCTTCAAGACGCACCACAACGCCCTCGACATCGATATGTATCTCCGCATCGAGACGGAGCTCTATTTGAAGCGCCTCATCGTGGGCGGGTTCGAGCGCGTCTACGAGGTGGGTCGCATCTTCCGCAACGAGGGCATGGACGCTTCGCACAACCCCGAGTTCACCACCGTCGAGATGTATCAGGCGTACGTCGACTACCGCTATATGATGGACTTCATCGAGGGGATGTATCAACACATCGCCGAGGAAGTGTGCGGCACGCAGCAGATAAGCTATCAGGGCACCCTCATCGACCTCTCGCATTGGGAGCGCATGACGATGACGGAAGCCGTGAAGAAGTATTCGGGCGTGGATTTTGCGCTCATCTCTTCCGACGAAGAGGCGCAGAAGCTTGCCGCAGAGCATCATATCGAGCTTGAGGAGGGCAAAAAGAGCAAGGGGCACATCCTTGCCGAGTTCTTCGACGCCTATGTGGAGGACAAGCTTATTGAGCCCACCTTCATCTATGACTATCCCGTGGAGATCTCCCCCCTTGCCAAGCGCAAGCCGGAAGACCCCTCGATGACCGAGCGCTTCGAGTATTTTATCAACGGCATGGAGATGGGCAACGCCTTTTCCGAGCTCAACGACCCCATCGACCAGCGCCGCCGCATGACCGAACAGGCCGAGCGCAAGCGCGCGATGGGCGCCAATGCCGAAGTGGACGAGGACTTTTTGGACGCCTTAGAGCGCGGCATGCCCCCCACGGGCGGCCTCGGCTTCGGGCTCGACCGCCTCGTCATGCTCCTTACGGACAGCGCGTCCATCCGCGATGTGCTGCTCTTCCCCACGATGAAGCCCAAGAAGTAATTTTTTCGGCGCGCTCCGCGCGCAGGGAGGCACTTTGGACGCAAGGATCACAAAATCGAGGCTTGCAAACCTCTTGTCCTATGATTGGCTGAAGATCGTCGCCGCCATCCTCGCGGTGGTCTTTCTCCTCATCATCTTTTTTACCACCATCAAGACGCGCGCCCGCGACGAGCAGATCTTTACCGTCTATGCCTATTCGACGACGGAGTCCGTCTCGGGGGGCGATGTCGACATGGAACTTCAAAGCGGCGAGGATGCCAACGGCTTTGCTTCCCATGCCCTGTCGAGCGGCGCCTTTTCTTACGACATCCTCAGCGTGGAGTTTGAAAATTTCGGCTCGAACAATTACAGCGAGCAGCTCTTTACTTCCCGCCGCATGGCGGGGCAGGGCACCGTGATGTTCGTCTCCGACTATATCTCGCCCGATAAGGACCCCGATGAGACCGAGCTCATCTCCTCGCTCGATCTGCTCTTTTCCGATGCGTCGGCGGAGTTCGCCCTCGATACGAAGCAGTACTTTTCGGACTGCGAGGCCTACCTCACCCGCTTCTTCGGCGAAGATTGGCAGACGGGCACCCTCGACGAGGCGGAGGCGGAGGCTTGCTTCCTCGCCCGCAACGAGAAGGACAACCGCTATCACCTCGCTTCGCAGAAGGCGGAGGGCATCGAGGATGAGAAGGAGCGCCTCTATAAACTGCGTGACGACTATCTCTTCGTCATCGAGAACTGCTTTGAGACCGGCCTTTATTCGCACGTCGAAGTGACGGCGGGCGGTGACGATGAGCCCGCTACGGGCTTCTACGCCATCAACGTCGGACGGCTGCCTTCGCTGCGCAAGTTCGTCTATCACTTCGTGCCGAGCGAGGGCGACAGCGGGCAGTATGTGCAGTCGAGCGAGGATATCTGCCTCATCATCTTCAACAAAGACCGCGAGGCAGGGCTGGGCGCCGAGACCAAGAACGATCTCCGCTTCGAGACGGTCTCCTTTCTGCGCTATCTCTATGAGGAGTACGGCGCGTGAAGCGCGTTCCCCATTGTCATATCTTGGAGATGCTGCGCGCCCAGAAAAAGCCGCACATCTCCTTTCATACCCCCGGGCATAAGCGCGCGGGGGCGGATATCACCGAACTTCCCTATTCGGACAACCTTCTCTCGCCGCACGGCGTCATCGCCCGCGCCGAGGAGGATATCGCCCGCATCGCGGGGGCGGAGCGCGCCTTCCTTCTGACGGACGGGAGCACTGCGGGCGTGCGCGCGATGCTGCTCGCCCTGCGTGAGGCGGGCATCTCCCGCGTTGCCTATCCCGTTTTTGCGCACAAGTCGGTCAAGGATGGCTGCTATCTGTTGGGGCTCGAGGGGGTGGAGATCCCCGCGCCCCGCACGCCCTATCCCCGGCAGCCCTCCCTCGCCGCCATCGAGGCGGGCCTTAACGAGGCGGGGGCGCTGCTTTTGACTTCGCCCGACTATTACGGCAATTTCCCGCCCCTTCGGGAGGCGGCGGCACTGTGCAAAGAGCAGCATAAGCCGCTCGTTCTCGACGGCGCGCACGGGGCGCACCTCTATGGCACCCCCCTCTATGCGGGCAATTTCGCGCAAATGTGGGTGGACGGCGCGCACAAGTCGCTGCCCGCCATGACGCAGGGGGCGGCGGTGTTCGCGGGGGATGCATTCTGGGCGGAAAAGCTCTCCTCCGCCGTCGTACGCTGCCGCACGACTTCGCCCTCCTATCCCATTTTGGCGAGCGTCGAATACGCCTATAAATATCCGCGGCGGCAGGAGCTCGAGCGGGCGGCTGCCGCTCTCAAAGAGGCGCTCGGCGCCGAGGACAACGCCGATTGGACGAAGATCGTAGTGCCCTTTGGCAGCGAGTGCAGGAGAGCCGAGGCGTTTTTGCAAAGGCACGGCGTCTATCCCGAGTTCAACGACGGGAATTTTCTCATGTTCTATCTCTCCCCCGCGACGAAGGGGCGGGAGCTCGCCCTCTTGCGCCGGCTCATAAAGGGGCTGCCGCGCGGGGAGCTCTCTTTCCCGGAGGAGCGGGCGGGCGTGCCGGCGGGGCGCGTGCGCCCCGTGCCCCTCAAGGAGGCCGTGGGCAGGGTGTGTGCCGCCGAGTGCGGGCTCTTTCCGCCCTGCGTGCCCCTCATCCTGCGGGGGGAGCGCATCACGGCAGGGGCCGCCGCCCGTCTTGCCGCCGCCGCCAATACCTTCGGGCTCGACGGCGGAAAAATCCTTGTCTTTGAGGAGGACGCATGAAAGAGCTGCTGCGTGAAACGCGTTGCTTCAAGCGCCTGTCGGCAGACGCCCGCGCGGGCCGTCATCCCGATGCCGTTCTGGTGATCTTTCCCGACGCGAAGTACCTGCGCGCCCTGCTCAAAGAGTGCGCCAAGGCCTTTTTTGCGGCGGAAGAGGGCTCCCGCACCGCCGCCCTTATCGACAAGGAGAGCTATTCCGACTGCCTCTTCTTTCCCGCACCGGGAGCAAAACTCGCCGTGGACGATGCGGCGCGCATCGTCGAGGAGAGCCTTCTGCGCCCCGTGGAGGGGGAGAGAAAGCTCTTTGTCCTCGACGCCTTTCAGACGGCGAGCGCCCTCGTGCAGAACAAATTGTTGAAAGTGTTGGAGGAGCCCCCCCGAGGGGTGAGCTTCCTTTTGGGCGCCTCGGCGGAGCACGCCGTGCTCTCTACCGTGCTCTCGCGGGCGGAGAAGTTCACGGAGCCCCCCTTTGCCGAGGAGAGCATCTTAAATGCCCTTCGGCGGATGTACCCTGAGGAGGCGGGCAAAGAGCGCGCGGCGGCGGCGAGCGGCGGCATCCTCTCGCAGGCGGAGCGGCTCATGGCGGGCGGCGGGGAGAGCTTCCGCCTCGCCGAAGAATTTGTACAAAACGACGCACCTGAGGCGTTCTGCCGAAAGGCGGACAAGCTGGATAAGGAGGCGTTCTTTGCGGCGCTCGAGCGGCTGCTCTTTGATATGCTGCTCATTCGGACGGGGCAGGAGCGCTTCGCGGGCCGCATGGACGAACGGGTGAGAGAGTTGGCGGCGCGCTATCCCGCAGGGGCGGTGCTCTCGGCGCTCGAAGGGGTGCGGGAGGCGGAAAAGCGCGTCAATTTCAATGCGGGGTTGGGGCAGTCCCTCTATGTCCTCGCCCTCGGAATGAAGGAGGAACAGACGAAATGGCAAAAGTTGTCGTCGTAAAATTCAGGAACAGCTGCAAGCCCTATTATTTCAGCGGCAAGGACCTGCAGCTCGAGCAGGGGCAGGGGGTCATCGTCGATACGGCGCACGGCCTCGAATATGCCACCGTGCTCGAAGGCGAGCGGGAAGTTGAGGAACTCGCTGCGCCCTTAAAGCCCGTTGTGCGGCTCGCGAACCAGCGCGATCTGGAGGCGATCGCCAAAAATGATGCGAGAAAGCCCGATGCCATGCGCACCTGCAAGGAGAAGATCGCCGCGCGCGGGCTGCCCATGAAGCTCATCGGCTGCGAGTTCGCCTTCGACGGCAGCAAGGTCATCTTCTACTTCTCGGCGGAGGGCAGGGTAGACTTCCGCGAGCTCGTCAAAGACCTCGCCTCCGTCTTCCGTATGCGCATCGAGCTCCGTCAGGTGGGCGTTCGCGACGAGACGCGCATCCTGGGCGGCATTGCCCCCTGCGGCAGGGAGGTGTGCTGCGCGAGCTGTATGCCCGAATTTCAGAAGGTGAGCATCCGCATGGCGAAGAACCAGGGGCTCTCTTTGAACCCCGCCAAGATAAGCGGCCTCTGCGGCAGGCTGATGTGCTGCCTCGCCTATGAGAATCCCTATTATGCCTCCGCCTGCAAACAGGTCCCCAAGATCGGGGGGAGCGTGATGTCGCCGGAGGGCAGGGGGAGCGTCGTCTCAGTCAATATGCTCAAAATGATCGCCCGCGTGAAGATCGAAAAGGACGGGGCGCTCATCTACCGCGATTTCCCCGTTGCCGAACTCGAATTCAAGCGCGCTCAGGAAAAGCCCGAAAAAGAGGAGGCGGAGAAAGAGGAAGAGATTTCCTTAGAGGAAAACTAACTTTTTTTCTCCAAAGTCCTTTACGAACGGGCGGAAGTGTGATATAATAGCGGTAAGATTCTGGAAGGGAGGTAAAGGAAATGGCTCACAAGATCTCCGACGCCTGCGTCTCCTGCGGCGCTTGCGCAGACGCTTGCCCCGTGGGTGCGATCGCTCCCGGTGATACGACGTATGTCGTCGATCCCGAAGTCTGCATCGACTGCGGCGCTTGCGAGGAAGGCTGCCCTACCGGCGCGATCACGGCAGAATAACATTGGAACAAACGGAAAGAGGCGCTGCAAAAAGCGCCTCTTTCTTTATCTTCCCGCGCATCTGCTCCGCAGCTGCGCGGGAGGGGGGGGTACTCCCTCAGCCTCATCGTCGGCTTGCAGCCGAACGCCTCGGCAGCTCCCTCAAGAGGGCGCTCAAAATGAGGAAATTCCACACTATGACCTCCTCTTCGGGGAGGTGGCATGCCGTTCGGCGTTTGCGCCGATGGCATGACGGAGGGAGTTTTTGTTGGGATACAGAGGACTGCCTTTATCAAAAACGTGCCTACGATGATAAGGAGACTCCTTCCGCCTCACATTCGTTCGGCACCTCCCTCAAAGAGGGAGGCAAGAGAAGATGGAAGTGCTTGCCCGCTTCACAAAAGGGCGCTTATAATGAGGTGACTCCCTCAGCCTCATCGTCGGCGTTCGCCGAATGATGAGCCGGCGTCTCGCGCGGTGGAGGGCGAATGGAATTTACTCCCTCAGTCGCGGCACCGATAAAAATCTCGGATGCCGCGACAGCTCCCCCGAGGAGGAGCTTAAAGTAAGGTATTTTGCAAATCAAGAAAGCATTTGCTCGCCCTCGAGAGGGCGCTCAAAATGAGGCAACTCCTTCCGTCTGCTTCGCAGACACCTCCCTCGGGGAGGGAGGCAAGAAGGCTATCGTTTGCCGCGCTTCTTAATTTTCTTCCGCGAGGAGGGTTGCCCTCCGCTTCGTCGCAGCGGAGCAAATTTCGCAAGCCGCTCGTGTTATTCGCGGCTTTGCTTTGATGCTCGCGGCGTATATCTTCCCACAAATCTTTTGCTTCGCAAATCTTTGCGGGAGCCCTGTTACTCCCTCAGTCATTCCGCCGCAGCAAGCTGCGGACAGAATGACAGCTCCCTCGAGAGGGCGCTCAAAATGAGGTGGTGTGAATAGAAAATGCAGATCATCGAACCTCTCCTTATCGGCAATTATCGCATCGTGCAGGACACCGGGCTCTACCGCTTCACCTCGGACTCGGTGCTTTTGTCGCGCTTTGTCAAGGCGAAGGCGGGGGAGAGGGTCGCCGACTTCTGCGCGGGGTGCGGCATCGTCGGCCTTCACTTTTATGCCGAAAACTTTGGCATCAAGCACGTCACCCTCTTTGAATTACAGGCGGAGATGGCGGAGCTCGCCCGCCGCACGGTGGAGATCAACGGCCTTGAAGGCGTCTTTACGGTGGAAAATATGGCGGTGCAGGACATCCCGCCCTGCTACCGCGAGAGCTTTTCCCTCATCCTCTGCAACCCGCCCTATGAAAAGGGTGGCTTCGAGAACGCCGACCCCAAGAAGGCGCTCTGCCGCAAGGAGATCGCCCTGCCCCTTTCAGAGCTCGTCGCTGCCGCTGCCCGCTGCTTGAAATTCGGCGGCAGGTTCGTCCTCGTGCACCGCGCCGACCGCCTCTCCGAGCTCTTCTGCACCCTGCACGCGGCGGGGCTGGAGCCCAAGAAATTGCAGCTCGTCTCGGGCAGGGAGGGCGCAAAGCCCTATCTCGCCCTCGTCGCCGCCAAGAAGGGCGCAAAGTGCGGGATAGAAGTGCTGCCCGCCCTCTTTAACAGCGCGGCGGCGGGCAATATGGCGGTGAGAGAGCGGGAAACGCTTGCGGATGCTTCGGACGGAGCCGCGGAAGGAGCATCGGAAGAGGAAAGAGAGGGGGCGGCGGCTGCCGCCGAGGAGGAGATATGATCGCATTCGTGGCAACGCCCATCGGCAACCTCAAGGACATCACCCTGCGCGCGCTGGAAGCGCTGCAAAACGCCGACGTCATCTTCTGCGAGGACACGCGGCATACCGTCAAGCTCCTCAACGCCTACGGCATCAAAAAGCCGCTGCGCGCCTGCCATAAGTTCAACGAGCACGAGGCGGCGGCGGAGATCGTCGCCCTCTTCAAGGAGGGCAGGGAGGTCTGCATCGTCTCCGATGCGGGCATGCCCGTCGTCTCCGATCCCGGCAATACCGTCTCCCAAGATCTGCGGGCGGCGGGCGTTCCCTATACCGTGCTGCCAGGGGCGAACGCGGCGCTCTCCGCCCTCGTCCTTTCGGCGCTCGATGCCTCCCGCTTCACCTTTGTGGGCTTTCTGCCCGACAAGGCGGGGGAGCGCAGGCGCCTTTTGGAGCGCTTCAAGAACGCCCGCGAGACGCTCCTCTTTCACAGCGCGCCGCAGGACGTCGACCGCGACATCGCCGCCCTCTTTGAAGCATTCGGCGACAGGAAGGCGTGCGCCGTCCGCGAGATCACCAAGCTCTTCGAGGAGGCAAAGGATTTTACCCTCAAAGAGGGGCTTGCGGGCGAAAAGCGGGGGGAGTATGTGCTCGTCGTCGAGGGCGCGAGCGGCGAGAGCCCCTTGAATGCCCTCTCCGTGCGCGAACACGTCAAGGCGTATATGGGCGAGGGGCTTACGAAGAAGGAGGCCTTGAAAAAAGCCGCCGAGGACAGGGGCGTTTCCAAGAGCGAACTCTACCGCGAGACGCTCGACCTCTGACGGGAGACGCTCGACCTCTGACGGGAGACGCATTTCAAGCGGCGCGACTTCCCGCCAAACGCTTGACAAGGGGAGTGCGGCAAGGTATAATCAATACAGAATGGGCCTGCCGAAGGGCCGAGGGAGAGACATGATCTACGAAAGCTGCCCCGCCTCGGGAGATAACAAGTTTATTTGCGCATTGCAGGGCTTCTTCCGCTCGGTGTGGTATCAGGCGCTCATCGTCTTCCTGATGGTGTGCGCCAACGTCTTTGCCTTAGAGCTTCCCGTCTTCTATCTCTACCTTCTCCTCGGGCTGCTCGCCGTCCTCTTTGCCGAGGATACCCTCCCCCTCGTGCCCATCTTCTGCTGCGCCTATATGACCATCTCGCCCGAAAACAACCCCGCGACGAAGGTGGGGGAGTCGGCGTTTTACGATCCTGCCTTTCAGGCGCAGTTCATCGCCATTTTGGCCATCGCCGCGCTTGCGGTCGCGGCGCGCCTCGTGCATTCGCTCGCCTTTTCGCCGACGAGGGAGGAGAGAAGGGGCACGCCCGCCCTCTCCTTCGGTTTTCTGGCGCTCGGCCTTTCCTATGTGCTCGGCGGGCTGTTCAGCGCTTCCTACTCGGGCCGCACCGCCCTCTTCGGCCTCGTGGAGATCGCCTCCCTCTGCGCTCTCTACTATTTCTTCTACTATACGGTCAATTTCCGCCATGCAGAGAAGGACTATCTTTTGCGCCTCTTTTTGCTCCTTGGCTTCGGCATCATGTTAGAGACGGTGCGCCTTTACTTCCTGCCCGGCGTGGTGACGGAGACGGGCGTCGACCGCGGGCAGCTGACGACGGGCTGGGGCATGTACAACAACATCGGCTGTATCGAGGCGATGTGCATCCCCGCGAGCTTCTACTATGCGGCGACGCGCAAAAACGGCTGGCGCTTTACGCTTCTGGGCTGCCTGACTCTCGCCGGCGTGATGCTCACGCAGAGCCGCGGCTCCATCCTCTTCGGCGGCCTCGTCTTTCTCGCTTGCTTCGTCCTTGTCATCTTAAAGAGCAGGGGGAAGGAGCGGCTTTTTCATCTCCTCGTGGCGGGGGCGCTCATCCTTCTCGCCATGGTCGCCTTTGCCGTCTTCTTCGAGGAGGCGATGAAGCTTTTTTCTTCCATGATCCGCTTCGACGCCAACGGGCGCGAGGAGATCTGGCGGAGCGGGCTCAAACAGTTTGCGGAGCATCCCCTCTTCGGCGTGGGCTTTTATGAGTGCGAGGCGTTCCGCTGGGGAGAGCTTCCCTCCGACGCCTTCCTGCCCCCGCGCTATCACAATACCCTTTTGCAGCTGATGGCATCGGGCGGGCTGGCGGCGCTCGCGGCGTATATCTTCCACCGGTTCGAGACGGTGCGCCTCCTTCTAAGGCGGCGGACGCGGGAGAATATCTTCCTCGCCTATATCGTGCTCGTGCTGCTCTTGACGAGCCTTCTCGACTGCCACTTCTTCAATTTCGGACCCGGGCTTTTGTATTCCGTCATCCTCGTCTTCATCGAGCGCGGCGCGGACGGGAAGCAGGCGGACGGGAGCGGCATTGGCGAGGGGAAGACTGCGGAAGGGGAACTTTGATTTGACGATATTCGGCGCGGCGCGCCCGCAGAAGCGGGCGCGCCGCGCCGGCTTTTCCGGCCTATAAAGAGGCTGCGCAGGCGTGGCGGCGGGCTTTGCGGCGACGAGGAGGCAAGGGAATGGTTGCTCCGGCAATTACTCCTTCCGTCAGCCCTGCGCGCTGCCACCTCCCTCGGGGAGGGAGGCGAGGGAATAGAATTTACTCCCTCCGTCACGTTGCCGAGGACAAACCTCGGACAACGTGCCACCTCCCCGAAGAGGAGGTTAAAATGCGGAATTTCCAAATCTCTTCCGCGAGGAGGGTTTCCCTCCGCTGCGGGCCCCAATTTGCCTCTTACCAGAGGCTTACTGTAAAATAAAGACAGACAAGCGGGCGGGCGATATCGCCCGTTAAAATCGCGGCGGCTCACCCCTCGCAGCAAAGATTTTGCGAAGCAAAAGATTTGCTGCGAAAGTAAGGCGACTCCCTCAGTCATGCCATCGACGTTTACGTCGAATGGCAAGACAGCGTCTCGCGCGGTAGAGACCGCGCTGCTCCTCTTCCCACGCATCTGCTGCGCATTTGCGCGGGAGCCCTGAAATGCCCCGAACAATGGGGCATTTCCAAGCTCGCAAATGGCAAAGAGCCCACCGGGCTCTTTGCAAGAAAACATTTGCTCGCCCCCCGAGGAGGAGCTTAAAATGTGGATAACTCCTTCCGTCAGCCCTGCGGGCTGCCACCTCCCTCGGGGAGGGAGGCAAGAGAATGATGATCGCCCTGCTCCGACGTGGGAGGCGAGGGAATAGAATTTACTCCCTCCGTCTCATCGTCGGCGTGCGCCGAATGATGAGACACCTCCCCGAAGAGGAGGTCAAAATAAGGTTCGGGGTCACTTTTTTTCGGCTTTTTTGGCGAGGGCGGCGTGGCGCTTCAAAAAACTCTCCAGCGCCTGCGGCCCGCTGCTGCGTGCGGTGCCGGGGGTCGCGTCCCCGCCGCCGTTCGTGCCGTCTGCGGCCGCTTCGGGGTGCGGGCGG
>CALVTT010000044.1 GCA_944363045.1 uncultured Clostridia bacterium
CCGTCCGAAAAGGTGCCCGCGCCCCCTTCGCCGAACTGCACGTTGCTGTCGGGAGCGAGCACGCCCGTTTGAAAGAATGTTTGGATGTCCTCGGCGCGCTCCTCGACGGGCTTGCCGCGCTCGAGAAGGACGGGCTTTATGCCGTGCCGCAAGAGGCGCAGGGCGCAGAAAAGGCCCGCGGGTCCCGCGCCCGCGATATAGACCTTAGGGGCGGGGCGGGTGATGCGGGGATAGGTGCGCGCGGGGGGCTGTTCGGGGCGGGAGGAGCACTCCACCGAATACACCCACTTGATGTTGGCTTTGTCGCGCGCGTCGAGCGACTTCTTTAAGATGCGGAAATAGCGCACGGGGGCGCGCAGCTTGCGTTCGCAGAGCTTTATAAGCTCGCTCTCCTTCTTCCCGGGGCGCAGGGTGAGGTTGTGATAGACTACCGCCATAAGATCGCCTCCGAAGCGGTGTAGGCGGAGGTGAACGCCCATTGCAGGTTGTAGCCGCCGCAGTCGCCGTCCACGTTCAAAATTTCGCCCGCGAAAAAGAGGCCGGGGGCAAGTCGGCTTTCGAGCTCCTCCGTGACCTCGGAGAGAGGCACGCCGCCCCGCGTTGCCTGCGCGTACTGAAAGCCGAGCGTGCCTTTGACGGCGACGGGAAAGCCCTTTAAGAGGGCGGCAAGGCGGCACTTATCCCCCTCGCACTTTTTATAGAGGAAGCGACCGAGCCCGTTGTTGACGACGCAGAGAAGGCAGTCCGCCCCCTCTCCCCTTTCAAGAGCGGCAGAGAGGCGCTCCCAAGAGACGTCGGGGAGAAGGTCGAGGGTGACGGTGTCGCCCGCCTCGGTATAGGAGGAGGCGCGGAAGACAGCGTCGCCCGAGAGGCCGCTCTCCGTAAAGAGCACGTCGCCGCGCACGCTGTAAACGGGCTTGCCTCCGCTGAGGACGGTGAGGGCGGCGTCCGCGCGGATGCCTTTAAGGCCGCGCACCTCATCCGCGCCGCACTTCAGCTGCACGAGGACGGGCGAGAGAGGCAGCACGCTGTGGCCGAGGGGTTTTACGAGAGAGAATGCCGAGCCGTCCGTGCCGAAGTTGGGCGCGGCGCAGCCGCCCGCCGCAAGAAGGACGGAGGAAAAGCGTTCGCTGCCCGAGGGAGATGTGAGGGAAAAGCCGTTTTTCTCTCTTTTCAGGGAGGTGACTTGGGCGGAGAGGCGGACGTCCGTTTTGAGGCGGGCAAGTTCGCGGCGCAGAAGGTCGGTGACTGCCGACGCCTGACGGCCCGCGGGATACACCCTGCCGCGCGCATCGGGCAGAAAGATGCCGCCCAAAGCCTCGAAGAAGGCGATCGTGTCCTCCGCGCCGAACCGCGACAGGAGACGGGCGAGAAGGGAGGGCTCGTCCGTGTGGTAGTATTCCGCCCCCATCCGAAGGTTGGTGATGTTCCCCTGCCCATTGCCTGTTGCGGAGAGCTTGCGGCCGAGGCGGTCGCCCCGCTCGAAGAGGGTGACGTTTTTGCCCGCCCTGCCGAGGCGGACGGCGGCGAGAAGGCCTGCGGCTCCCCCGCCGATGATGGCGATATTGTTCATGAGAGTATTTTACAGCAAATGAAAAATTTTGTCAATGATTGACAAGAGGCAAGTTTTGTGGTATAATAGAGATATAAAATGAGTAGAAATGCGAAGGAAGGGGTACGATATGAAAAAACAGCCGACCGTGACCGTGAAAGTCAAGCCGCTCGACGACGAGGACAAGAAGGACGCAAAGCCCGTTCCCGCCAAGAAAACGGCTGCGAAGAGCGCGCCGAAGACGGAGAAGGCGGAAAAGGCTGCCGAAAAGCCCGCAAAGGCCGCGAAGAGCGCACCGAAAGCGGAGAAGTCTGCTCCTAAGACGGAGAAGGCGGAGAAGGCGGCTCCTAAGGCGACCGAGAAGGCCGCTCCCGCCAAGTCCGAGGCGCCCAAGGGGTACAGCGGCAAGTGGGTCATCTCCCCCATGCAGGGCGGCTATACCTTCGAACTGCGCGCCTCCAACGGGGAGAAGATGCTCTCCGGCGGGCACTATACGACGCTCTCGGGCGCCAAGGGCGGCATCGAAACGTATAAAAATAACATCAAAAAGGGCAATTTCCGCATCGTGCAGACCAAGATGGGAGATTACATCTTCCAGCTTCTCAACGCGAGCGGCAAACTGCTTGCCTACGGCGCCGACTACAATACCCGCGCGGGCTGTGAGAGCGCGCTGGAATCTACCCGCCGCTTCGCCGCCACCGCGCCCGTTGAAGTCGTGGAATATTGAGAGGCGCAGGGACTTTTTCCCCCGAATGCTTGACAAAGGGGGAAAAGGGTGATAAAATAAAGGAGCAACAGAGGGACGCTGTGTTTCAGCGGTCAGCCCCGAGTTCGATCAAATAACCGCCTCCGAGACTACCACATCATGGGCGGTTATTTTTTTATGTTTGCGAGGTGACTCCCTCAGTCTCATCATCGGCGCTTGCGTCGAATGGCAAGACAGCTCCCTCAAGAGGGCGCTTAAATTAAGGTAACTCCTTCCGTCACGGCTACGCCGTGCCACCTCCCTCGGGGAGGGAGGCAAGGTTTGCCTTGCTCCGATGCGGGAGGCAAGGGAACTTTACTCCCTCAGTCTTGCCATCGACGCTTGCGTCGAATGGCAAGACAGCTCCCCCGAGGAGGAGCTTAAAGTAAGGAAACGCGGCGGGCCGTCAAGGGCCGCCGCGGCGATTTTTTAATAGAAACCGATGTTCGTTCCGTTCGCTCTGTTCGTTCTGTTCGCTCTGTTCGTTCCGCTTATTCCGCTTGTTCTGCTTATTCTTCGGGGGTGGCGCGGACGATCTCGCGCGAGGAGGTGATGACGGAGAAGATCTCCTGCAAGGCGTCCGTATCGGCGAACTCGATCATGCCCTCGTCGGCAAGCTCGGCGAACTTGGGGTCGATGGGAAGGCGCGCTGCCGCGGGGAAGTGGTGCTCAATAGCGAGCGCCGCTGCCTTGCTGGCGCCGAAGGGCTCTATTTTTCTGCCGCAGCCGGGGCAGGTGAGATAGCTCATGTTTTCGACGAGACCCAAGACGGGCACTTTCATCATCTCTGCCATGTTGACCGCCTTTTTGACGATCATCTCCACAAGGTCCTGCGGGGTGGTAACGATGACGACGCCGCTTAAGGGAATGCTCTGGAAGACGGTGAGGGGCACGTCGCCCGTGCCCGGGGGCATATCGATGAACATGATGTCCACATCGTCCCACACGACGTCCGTCCAGAACTGCTGCGCCGCGCCCGCGATGAGGGTACCGCGCCAGATGACGGGGGTATCCTCGCTGTCGAGCAGAGAGTTCATCGACATCATCTGGATGCCGCTCCCCGAGACGAGGGGATAGATCTCCCCTTCCGTGCCGCGCGCCCTTTCGTGCACGCCGAACATTTTGGGGATGGAGGGGCCCGTGATATCGGCATCGAGCACCGCCGTGCGCAGGCCGAGCTTGTTTGCGTGCGCCGCGAGGAGCGCCGTGACGAGCGATTTGCCCACGCCGCCCTTGCCGCTTGCGACGGCGACGACGCGCTTTACTTTTGCGTCGGGGTGGAGGGGCTTGATGAAGGACTGCTTATCGCGCGAGGAACAGTTGCTGCTGCAGGAGGAGCAGTCGTGCGTACATTCTGCCATAGATCTTTGCTTCCTTATCGTTTTTCCCGCCCATTGTACTCCCTTTTGAACGGAATGTCAAATCATTTGCGCATATTGAGGGCATAGTAGCGGCCGCGGCGCGCCATGAGCTCCTCGTGCGAGCCCTCTTCGGCGATGCCCTTATCGGCGATGTAGAGGATGCGGTCGGCCTTGCGGATGGTGGAGAGGCGGTGCGCTACGATGAACGCCGTCTTGCCCGCAAGGATGGTGTCGAGCGCGCCCTGGATCAAAAGCTCGGTCTCCGAATCGATGGCGCTCGTCGCTTCGTCCAGAATGATGATGCGGGGATTTTTGAGCACGATGCGCGCGAAGGAGATGAGCTGCTTTTCCCCCGCCGAGAGCCCTTCGCCGCGCTCGCCGAGCTGCGAGGAGAAGCCTTCGGGGAAGCGGGCGGCGACGCGGTCGGCATAGATGCGCTTGGCGGCCTCAATGCACTCCTCGTCCGTCGCTTCGGGGGTGCCGTAGCGGATGTTATCTAAAATGCTGCCGCGGAAGAGGAAGGGCTCCTGCATGAGGACGCCGATCTCCTTGCGCAGGGAATGCAGCGTGACGTCCTTGACGTTGTGCCCGTCGACGGTGACGCTCCCCTCCCCCACGTCGTAAAAGCGGGTGAGAAGGTTGATGACCGTCGTCTTGCCCGCGCCCGTGGGGCCGACGAGGGCGATCTTTTCGCCCGCACGGACGTGAAGATCGAAGTGTTCGAGGACGGGGATGCCCGCTTCATACCCGAAGGTGACGTCGTTGAAGTCCACCCTCCCTTCGATGTCGTGCAGGACGGCGGCGTCCGCTTTATCGGCGATGGAGACGGGGGTGTCGATGGTCTCGTAGATGCGCTCCAAATTCGCCGAGACCTGCGCGAGCTGCTGCAAAATGGCGGTGATCTGCAAAAGCGGCTCCGAGCACAGCCCCATGTAGAGGAGGAAGGCGATGACGGTGCCTGCGATCGCGGTATCGCCCCCCGACAAAAGGGCGAAGGCGACGGCGTAGAGGGCGAGCGTGCCCGCGTTCCAGAAAAATTCCGAGACGGGCGCGTTGAGCTCGTTGCGGCGCACGATCTTCATCCACGTCTTGAAGCTGTCTTCCTGCAAGTCGTAATAGACCTTTTGGTTGAAATCGGAGCGGTTGTAGTTCTTGATGACCTTCTCGCCCATGATGGACTCGACGATGAAGGCGTTGCGGTTGCTGTTCTTGGCGCGGTGGGTGCGGAAGAGCTTCCTCACCGCCGATTTGACGAGCAGGACGCACACGGTGAGCGGGATGAGCGCCGCGTAGACGACGGCCGTCAGAAGCGGGCTGATGCACAGCATGAGCACGGTGCCGACGATGATCTTGAGGACGCTGACGATGGCATCGAGGAGATAGGACGTGAAGAAGTCGGCGAGCTCGTTGATGTACTCGGTGACGCGGATGGAGATCTTGCCGGCGGGGCGGGTGTCGTAGTACTCGAAGGGGAGCTCCTGCAGGTGCGAGAAGATCTCGCGGCGAAGATCGGTGATGATGCCGTGCCCCACCGTCCCCATGATGGAGCGGTAGAAGTAAGGCAAAAGCGCCGTTAAAAGCCCGATGCCGGCGAGCCCCGCCATGTAGAGAAGGAAGGTGCGCGTCCGCTCCTCCTCCATCGGGATGACCTCGTTGATGACCGCACGGATGATGGCGGGCGGCAGCAGAGAGAGCACCGAGGAGAAGATGAGAAGGAAGAGCGCCGTTAAAAACAGCTTCTTGTAGGGCGCGATGCGCTTTAAGATGCGGCCGAGGTACTTGACGTCGACTTTGTCCGTCTTGACCTCTTCATCCATGAAATAGGTGTTGCGCTTCACAGTTCCGCCCTCCCGTACGAAGAATCATCGAGCTGTCCGTCGCTCGTCTGCAGGTGATAGACCGCCGCGAACGCGCCGTTCTTTGCGATGAGTTCCTCGGCCGTGCCCCGCTCGATGATCTCGCCGTCGCGGAGATAGATGATCTCGTCGCAGTCGAGGACGGAGGAGACGCGGTGCGCGGCGATGACGAGCGTGCTGTCGGGGCAGTGTTCCTTGATGGAGGTGAGCACGCGGCGCTCCGTCGCCATGTCGAGCGCCGAGGAGGCGTCGTCGAGGACGAGGACGGGCGCGCCCTTGATGAGCGCCCGCGCGATGGAGAGGCGCTGCTTCTGCCCGCCCGAAAGCCCCACGCCGCGCTCGCCCACCACCGTCTCATAGCCCGCTTCGAGCTTGCCGATGAACTGGTCGGCCTGCGCGATCTGCGTGGCGCGCACGACTTCCTCTTCGGGGACGTCGGGATGCGCGAAGGCGATGTTGGCGTCCACCGTGTTGGAGAAGAGAAAGACGTCCTGGAAGACGTAGGCGAACTCCGAACGGAGCGCTTCCAGAGAATAGTCGCGGATGTCGGTGCCGTCGAGGGTGATATCCCCCGCCGTCACGTCGTAGATGCGGCTCAGGCTCTTTAAGAGCACCGATTTGCCGCTGCCCGTGCCCCCCATGACGCCCAGCTTCTTGCCGTAGGGAAGATCGAGCGTGATGTGCTTTAAGACGGGCTTTTCGCCGAGGGTCAGAGAGACGTCCTCAAAGCGGAAGTGCGGCTTTTGCGGCGCGGTGCGGAGGGCGCGGCTGTCGTGGATGGCGCCCTCTTCGGTGAGGAACTTTTTGAGGCGCGCGCCCGAGACGAGCTGATTCTGCATCATGTAGAAGGAGCGGCTGATCTGCATGATGTGCGAGATGATCTTGGTGACGTACGTCGTCGCCGCCGTGAGCGCGCCGAGGGCGATGCTGCCGCTCAAAACGAGCGCGAACGCCACGCAGACGGTGCCCACATACCCCACCTGCTGGCAGAGCGTGAAGATGCTGTTGTACTTGGCGGAGAGCTTGGCTTCCTTTTTGTTGAGGGCGTAGACGCGCTCGTTGTCGCGGTCGAATTTGTGCATCTCCGTCTCCTCGCCCGCAAAGGAGCGCACGATGCGCACGGCGTCGATGTTCTCCTGCACGGTGAGGTTGATGGCGGAGTAGCTCTCGCGGATCTCCCTGAAAAGGACGCGCGCCTGCTTCAAATAGCGCACGAGCGCGACCGTGAAGAAGGGCGCGACGGCGACGGGGAGAAAGAGAAGGCGCCAATCGAGCATGGTGAGCGTGACCACGGAGAGAACGATGACGATGAGCGAGTCGAAGATGTTGAGGAGCATGCGCGAATACAGCTCCTTGAAGGAGATGGTGTCGCGGTTCATGGTGGTGAGGAGCTCGCCCACGTTGTAGCGGGAGAGCGTTTCGCCGTCGAGCTCCAAGAGTTTGGCGTATGTTTCGGCGCGCAGGGTGCATTCCATAGAAACGCCGCACCATTGGAAGGTGACGTTCTTGATGTAGAGGAGCACGATGCGCACGAGGAAGACGCCCGCGAAGATGAGGACGAGGTGCAAAAAGAGCTCCCCCGAGGCGGGCGCGCCGAGACGGCCGTCAAAGAGAAACCCAATGATGCCCTCGTCGACGGGGGAAGAGGGGTCGTAGGCGATGACGTAGTCGATGATGCCCGCCGAGAGCAGGGGCAGCAGCAGGTCGCACAAGATGGCGGCGAGCGAGAAAACTTTGACGAGGATGTCGAGCGGCAGGTATTTTTTCCAATACTTCATGCCGAAACGGAAGATATCCATGAGGAACCTCTTGGGATGGTAGATCTTTTCAGAGATATTTTTTAAGAACGGAAGCGGGAGATTTACTCCCTCCGTCATGCCATCGACGCTTGCGTCGAATGGCATGACAGCTTCTCGCGCGGTAGAGACCGCGCTTCGGTCAGGAAATGGCGCGCACAATGCGCCGTTTCCAAGTTCGCAAGTGGCAAAGAGCCCACCGGGCTCTTTGCAAGAAAGCACTTGCTCACCCCCGAGGAGGAGGTCAAAATAAGGTGACTCCTTCCGTCAGCCCTGCGGGCTGGCACCTCCCTCGGGGAGGGAGGCAAGAGAAGGAGCGGGGCCCCTCCCTTATAGGGCTCCCGCAAAGATTTTGCGCAGCAAAAGATTTGTGGGAAAAGGAGCCGCAGGCGTAAAAAGCGCAGCGGTTGCCGCAAGGCAAACGCTCGCATATGCGCCTTGCGGCGACGCGGGAGGCAAGGGGAGAATTTACTCCCTCCGTCATGCCATCGACGCTTGCGTCGAATGGCATGCCACCTCCCCCGAGGAGGAGGTCAAAATAAGGTGACTCCTTCCGTCAGACTTCGGGATCCACAACCCCTCCGTCTTGCCTTCGGCAAGCCACCTCCCCTTACACAGGGGAGGCTATATTGAGGCGACTCCTTCAAAGAGGGCGCCAAGGAGGGAAAGGCGGAGCGGCTTATGCTCCGAAAATTTGCCTCATTCTACCATGTTTTGACAAAGCCTTCAAGCGTTCTTTGCCTTATTCTTTTATTTTATGTCATGATGAAGCAATGCGCGGCGGGGCGCTCCCGAAGGAGCGCCCCGCCGCGCAAACTGTATTTTATCTGCATGAATAAATCGCCAAAAAAAACTGTGAAGCTTTTTTTGTTGCCATACACCGAAGCGGGAGAGAAGCAGGTAACTAGCGCAAAGCTACCTTATGGCACACGCACCGGACTGTTTAGTGCTGCTGTATCCCTACCCTGACACGGTTCGCAGAGATGCGTTGCATAAGACCTTGCGATCGACGTTCCTTACTCCGCGCAGCCTTCCATGCACGGCACCGAGAAAAGCATTCGGCTCTGCTATAGCGGATTGCAGATACAGGGCACCGCTAACTCCCCGCCTATCACAGTACGCTCAGTATAGCGCAAAACGGCGCATTTGGCAAGCGTTTTTGAATGAAAAATTTTGCCTGAAATTTTAGCCTCTCCCCTGATCGCTCCCCTCTCCCCTCGCCTGCAAGCTGCTTTTTTGCTTTTTTGGCGGGAAACCCTTGCGCATTTTTTCATCATGTGCTATACTGACTTCGGGTACAACCATATAATTTCTGATCGCGAGATACGAATCGGCATTTCGTATCTCTACTTTCTCGCGATCGGGAAGGTTGTACCCGCAATCGGAGATACAAATGCAGGGCGTGTCTCCATTGGAGCGCGCCCTTTATTTGGGTCTCGGAGAGAAATTCTCTCTTTTCCCTTGCACATTATTTCAACTTGTGCTATACTTTGAACTGCGACACAAACTTCATAACGGCTTCTTTCAAATACAGTGTCCTCAGGGCATCACTGTATCTCTTTCCTGTATTTGAAAGATAATCCGGGGTTTGTGTCGCAACATTCGGAGATACAAATGCAGGGCGTGTCTCCGTTGGAGCGCGCCCTTTATTATTTTTAAGGAGGATCAGAAAATGGCAGACAAGATCGCATGGGATGAGGGCGCAGAGGTTTCGGCGGCGGACGTGATGGCCTCGCTGAAACCGCTCTTTGACGAGTACCTTTTGGGGACCTGCGAACAGCAGGGGGAGACGCTCCTCTATACGCTCCCCGACGGCAGAGCGTTCCGCCTGAAAGCGGAAGAAGTTAGATAGCGTTTGTGCGGCGGCCGTGAGGCTGCCGCTTTTTTTTACATGGAATAACTCCCTCAGTCATGCCATCGACGCGTGCGCCGAATGGCATGACAGCTTCTCGAAGAGGAGGTCAAAATAAGGCAACTCCTTCCGTCTGCTTCGCAGACACCTCCCTCGGAGAGGGAGGCAAGGAAATGGGTGCGGGGCACCTCCCCTTTTTTAGGGCTCCCGCAAAGATTTTTGCGAAGCAAAAAGATTTGTGGGAAAAGGAGGAGCAGGCATCAAAGCCCCTGCCCCGACGAAGGAGGGGCGGGCAAAGTTTGCCTTGCTCCGACGTGGGAGGCAAGGGGGAGAATTTACTCCCTCCGTCACGGCACCGAAGCAAGCTTCGGATGCCGTGCCACCGTCTCGCGCGGTAGTGCCCGCGCTGCTCCACTTCCCACGCATCTGCTGCGCATCTGCGCGGGAGCCCTGAAACGGCGCGCACAATGCGCCGTTTCCAAGTTCGAAAGCGGTCAAAGCCACACCGTGGCTTTGCCAAGAAAGCGCTTTCTCGCCCCCGAGGAGGAGGTTAAAATGAGGGAAACTCCTTCCGTCAGCCCTGCGGGCTGCCACCTCCCTCTAAGAGGGAGGCAAGGGAAATGCGTCGCACTCCGGCGCGGGGAAAAGTGGGGCGTAAAAAAGAGGTTGCACTTTTTTTGTGCGTGTGATATAATACTGCACGAACGAAAATTTTACGGAGGACTGCATCATGGCAGAAAAGAGCAAAGGGCAGAAAAAGTTCGAAAAGCTGTCCTACGAGAAGAAAAATTACTTTGAAGTCGCTTCCAAAGAGGAGCGCGAGAAGATGTTTGCCTTTGCCGAGGGGTACAAGAAGTTCCTCGACAACGGCAAGACGGAGCGCGAGGCGTGCGATGCCGCCGTCGCCATCGCCAAAGAACACGGATTTTCCGAATATAAGTTCGGCGATCCCTTGAAGGCGGGCGACAAGAAGTATTTTATCAACCGCGGCAAGAGCGTCGTCGTCTTCCGCGTCGGCAGCAAAAATTTGGAGGAGGACGGCCTGCGCATCCTCGCCTCCCACATCGACTGCCCGCGCGTCGATATCAAGCAGGTGCCCCTCTATGAGGAGGGCGGCATGTGCTTCTTGAAGACGCACTACTACGGCGGCATCAAAAAATATCAATGGACCGCCATCCCCCTCGCCCTGCACGGCGCGGTCATCTTAAAGGACGGGAGCAAGGTCGAGATCAGAGTGGGCGAAGACGAGAACGACCCCGTCTTCTATATCAACGACCTTCTCCCCCACCTCGCCGCCGAGCAGATGCAGCAGAATGCCGCGAAGGTCATCGAGGGCGAACAGCTCAACGTGCTCGTCGGCGGGCTGCCCTATGACGACGAGGACGTGAAGGAAAAGATCAAGCTCACCGTGCTCTCCATTCTCCACGAAAAGTATGGGATGTGCGAGGAGGACTTCCTCTCCGCAGAGCTTTCAGCCGTGCCCGCCTTCAAGGCGCGCGACGTCGGCTTTGACCGTGCGCTCATCGGCGCTTACGGCCACGACGACAGGGTGTGCTCCTATCCCGCCCTCATGTCCGTCGTGGAAAACGAGAGCGAACATACCGTGCTTTGTATGCTCGTCGACAAGGAGGAGATCGGCAGCGAGGGCACGACGGGACTGCAGTGCGAGGTCTATGAGGACCTGATGGAGGAGATCTCCCTCGCCTTTGGTGCCAACTTCCGCAGGGTGAAGGCTGCCTCCAAGTGCCTTTCCGCCGATGTGACGGCGGCCTACGACCCCAACTTTGCGAACGTCTTTGAAAAGAAGAATGCTGCCATGCTCTCCTGCGGGGCGGGCATCTGTAAGTTCACGGGCGCACGCGGCAAGAGCGGTTCTAACGACGCTTCCGCCGAGTTTTTGGGCGAGGTAAGGCAGATGTTTGAGAAAGAGGGCGTCGTCTGGCAGACGGCGGAACTCGGCAAGGTGGATATCGGCGGCGGCGGTACGGTCGCGAAATTCGTCGCCAATATGAACATCGACACCGTGGATATCGGCGTGCCCGTCATCTCCATGCACGCGCCCTATGAGGTCATTTCGAAGGCCGACCTTTACAGCAACTACCGCGCGTTCGTGGCGCTTATGAAGTAATTGGTTGGAAAGAATGGCGGGGCGAAAGAACGGCGGGGCGAAAGAACGACAAATCGAATAAACGGCGGGCGCCGCGGCTCGGAAAGAGCCGCGGCGCCCCTTTTTTGGGTGGAACTCCTTCCGTCAGCCCTGCGGGGCACCGTCTCGCGCGGTAGAGACCGCGCTTTCGTCGCCGCAAAGCCCTAAGGTCCGCCGCTGCGTTCCTCGCGGCTTGACCGCTCGGCTTGCGTCTCCTCTTCCCACGCATCTGCTGCGCATCTGCGCGGGAGCCCTGAAATGGCACGCTCCATATGCCATTTCCAAGCTCGAAAGCGGTCAAAGCCCCACCGGGGCTTTGCCAAGAAAGCGCTTTCTCGCCCCTTACACAGGGAGGGCTAAAATGAGGTGACTCCCTCCGTCATGCCATCGGCGCGTGCGCCGAATGGCATGACACCTCCCCGAAGAGGAGGTCAAAATAAGGCAACTCCTTCCGTCAGCCCTGCGGGGCACCGTCTCGCGCGGTAGAACCCGCGCTGCTCCGACGAGGAGGCAAGGGGGGCGGAAGCGCCGACGAGGTGAACTCCCTCAGTCTCGCTACGCTCGACAGCTCCCTCGGGGAGGGAGCCGAGGGGATGATGAATATCTCGGCAATTACTCCCTCAGTCACGACACCGAAGGAAACTTCGGATGTCGTGACAGCTCCCCCAAACCCACCCCAAAAAAATACTGCGTCTTTTTTTGGGGACCCCGGGGGAGGCGCTCACAATAAGGAAAAGGCCCGTGCGGGGGCACGGGTCTTTGGGTAATGCATTTGATTTCAGATGAGCTCGATGACTGCCTTTTCGGCGGCGTCGCCGCGGCGCTGGCCGAGGAGGTAGATCCTCGTGTAGCCGCCGCCCTGGCCGAGCTCTTCCTTGCGCTGTGCGTACTTGGGAGCGATCTCGTTGAAGAGCTTCTCCACAAGGGGATGCTGCACCTGTGCGGTGCGCTCCTTATACGCCTTCTTGCTCTCGCCGAACGCCTTGATCTCCTGAAGGTCGTACGTCTTGGCGATGATCTGGCGGCGGGCAGCGAGCTTCTTGGGGCCGTCCTTTACGGAAGTCGTCTTGATCTCCTTGCCCTTCTTATCCTTGGCGACGACTTCGTACTCCACGACGTCGTCATAGGTATTCACCGCCTTGGTGATGAGTTTTTCAACATAGGAGCGCAGCTCCTTCGCGCGAGCCTGCGTCGTCTCGATCCTGCCGTACCACAGCAGCTGCGACGCCTGCCCTCTCAACAAAGCCATTCTCTGCTTTGTGGTCTTGCCCAATTTACCCGGCATTTTTTAATCCTCCTT
>CALVTT010000045.1 GCA_944363045.1 uncultured Clostridia bacterium
TCCCGCAAAAGTCGCGTCAGCGAGTTTTGTGGGATAATTTCAGGGCTCCCGCAAAAGTCGCGTCAGCGAGTTTTGTGGGAAGAGGAGCGGCAGGCGCAAAGGGTCATGCGGCAAACGAAGTGCGCCGCAGACCAAAAAGCCTTGCCGCGACGAGGTGGGCTCTTTGCCATTTGCGAACTTGGAAATGCCCCATTGCTCGGGGCATTTCCTGACCGAAGCGCGGTCTCTACCGCGCGAGACGGTGCCCCGAAGGGGCGGAAGGAGTCACCTCACTTTAAGCTCCTCCTCGGGGGCGAGCAAATGCTTTCTTGATAGATAAAACTCCTCACTTTAAGCGCCTCCTTGGGGGAGCTGTCGCGACGTCCGAAGTTTCCTTCGGTGTCGTGACTGAGGGAGTAAAATTCCTCATTCTAAGCGCCTCCTCGGGGGAGCTGTCCTGTTGTCCGGCGCAAGCGCCGAATATCAGCCGCAAGGAAGCCCCCCTTCGGCGCCGCAACAAAAGGGCTCTCCGCCCCCTCACCAGTCCTGTTTTTTCAGCGACTTATCCTTGACGTCGTCGTAATAGGCAAAATAGCGCGCCTTCCACTCGGCGGGAGAGAGAGGCGCCTCTGCCCCCTCCGTTTCCTTCAAGTATTCTACGAGCTCCTCGGGCGTGAAGTCCGCCATCGAGATCTCCCCGTCGTACTGCGAAAAGAGCTTCATAAGATCGAGTTTCGAGATCATACCCCCTCCCCAAAAAATTTGTCGATGCGCGAAAAGAAGGCAGGGTCGGGCTCGGAGAGCGCCAGCCGCTCCTCCCTGCCGATGGGCGCATAAAAGGCCTGCTCCTGCGCTTTGGTGAGCTGAAAGCCGTATTTCCCCACCATCTTTTGATAGCGCTCGTCATAGACGGCGTCCCTTTCGCAGGCGGCGGGCGAGAACCAGGCATTGAGGTGATGCCGCCCCTCGATGACCTCAAACTTCACGCGGCTGCCCTCGCTCTCGAGCTCGGCGCGGCGGGCATAGACGGACGCCCCGTTGAGTTTGACCGCCTGGTCTTGCTCGGCGTGCAGGATGAGGAAGCGCACCCCCTTCGCGGCGCGGATGCCCTTCTCCGCCGTGTCGTACATGGCGCGGCCGAAACGCATGACCTGCATAAAGAGCAGCGAGGGGTACATGAAGCGCCCGAAGTGCACGGTGAGGGTAGAACTGCTCTCGTAGAGCATCTTGGAAGGGTCGTTGAAGCCGGAGAGCGAACAGACGGCCTTCACGCGCGGGTGCGCCCCCTTGCAGAAGACGGCGCAGACGGCATAGCCACCCCAGCTGTGACCGTAGAGGTAAAAGTCAAGCCCCTCGAAGCAGGGCTGTTTTTCCGCCCAGGAGAGGATGCGGTGAAGGTCGATGGCGGACTGCGGCAGCCCGCGCTGGCTCTTGCCCGAGGACGCGCCGCTGCCCGTGGCGTCGTAGAGGAGCACGCGGTATCCCTCCTGCAAAAAGCCGCGCGCCTCGGCAAAATAGCCCTCGGCACGGTCGCGGATGCCGTGGGAGATGATGACGAGCCCCTTTTTATTTTCTTCGCCGAGATGATAGACGGCGAGCTTTCTGCGGCGGCCGACGGGCACAAATTCCCGACGCACTTTGATCTTGGGCAGGTCCTCAAAGAGCGCGCGGCGGGAGTAGGTGTGCTTCACCCGCCCGTAGAGCAGCGAAAAGGTGATGCCCACCATGAGGCTCTGCAAGAAAAAGAGCAGCGCCGCCGCCCCGATGAGCGCGACGATCACCCACATGGCAATTTCCCCGTCCGACATAGTCTCCTCCTTCCCGAATAATTTTCACTCTCTTTCGCTTGACTTTTCATCGCCGCTCTTTTCATGATCTTATTAGACCGCTCAAATGCTCCCCTTCTTCCCCTTGCGCCCTCGTCGGAGCAAGTGCCCATTCCCTTGCCTCCCTCTCCGAGGGAGGTGCCGCGCGCCCGAAATCGCGGGCGCGCGGCGGAAGGAGTTCACCGCGTCGGAGCAAAGCACCCATTCCCTTGCCTCCCGCGTCGGAGCAGGAGAACCGCTCTTCCCCTCGGCTCCCTCCCAGAGGGCGAAAAAGCGCTTTCTTGGCAAAGCCACGGTGTGGCTTTGACCGCTTTCGAGCTTGGAAACGGCACATTGTGCGTGCCGTTTCCTGACCGAGCGCGGGCACTACCGCGCGAGACGCTGTCGAGCGCAGAGAGACTGAGGGAGTTCGCCTTATTCTAAGCGCCCTCTCGAGGGAGCTGTCGCGGTGTTCGGCTGAAAGCCGACGCCGTGACTGAGGGAGTAATTGCTGAATTTTCACTAACCCCCTTGCCTCCTCGTCGCCGCAAAGCCCTAAGGTCCGCCGCTGCGTTCCTCGCGGCTTGACCGCTCGGCTTACGTCTCCTCTTCCCACAAATCTTTTGCTTCGCAAAATCTTTGCGGGAGCCCTAAAAGAGGAGGTGCTGAATTCTCTTTCCTTGCCTCCCCCGTCGGAGCAAGAAAACCGCTCTTCCCCTCGGATCCCTCCCAGAGGGAGCTGTCGAGCGCAGCGAGACTGAGGGAGTTCACCTTATTTTAAGCGCCCTCTCGAGGGAGCTGTCGCGGTGTTCGGCTGAAAGCCGACGCCGTGACTGAGGGAGTAAATTCTCTTACTACGCCCTCCCCCATACAAGGAACGAACAAATCCTCTCTCAAGCCTCCCCTGTGTAAGGGGCGAGCAAATGCTTTCTTGCAAAGAGCCCGGTGGGGCTTTGACCGCTTTCGAGCTTGGAAATGGCACATGGAGCGTGCCATTTCCTGACCGAGCGCGGGCACTACCGCGCGAGACGCTGTCAAGCGCAGCGAGACCGAGAGAGAGTTCTCCCCCCGACTTATCCACATTTCAACATTTCACCTGTGGATAACCCGCACCTTTTCCACATCGCGCCGCCGCTTTCCACACGCTCAGCGGAAGGCGTTGCGCGCAGGGTCGTATTCATAGCCCAGGGCGCGCAGTTTTTCCTCGATCTCCGCCCTGTCCGCCTCGCAGTCCTCGCAGAGATCGTCCAAAGAGGCGTACTCATCGCGCAGCTTCATGTTGATAAAACTCAAAAGCATCGCTCCGTCCACAGGCAATTTCATCTCATCTCCTCCCGAGGGGGTCGGCGCGGCGTCCGCCCGCACTTCGCGTCCGCCCGCACTTCGCGTCCGCCGCCCGTCCCTTCATGATACTATTATTATAATACCCCGCAGGCAAAAAGGCAAATCAATTTGTGTAAATTGCCCTTGACAATCCCGGCTGCGGGGCGTATAATGTAATTGTTTACAAAGTGAAGAGGCAAATATGACGACACAGGAAAGAGAGGAAAGAGAGGAACGCGAAAACAAGGGGCAGCTCGAGGAAGATCTCGTCCTCGCCTGGATCCGCGCCACGAGCGTCTTAAAGAATACGCGCATCACGCAGAAGATGATCTATAACGAGGCGGTGGTGATGTCCATCGTCTACGACCGCTGGCGGGAGGACGGCGTGGGCGCCGTCTCCTTCGGGGAGATCTGCCGCCGCACGCGGATGCTCAAATCGCTCGTCAACCGCACCATCGGCTCGCTGACGGCGCGCGGTTTTCTCGAGCGCAAGGCGGGGGAGGACAAGCGCACCACCTATGTCCTTCCCGTTGCCGCCAAACTTCCCGAATTTTTAGAGGAGCACGAGCGCTCGCTCGCCCTCGCCCGCCGCATCATCGGCCTCATCGGCGAGGAGGACGCGCGCACCTTCTGCCGCATTGCCGAGAAGGTGTTCACCGCCGACCCCCTCCCCGAGCACGAAAAGGACGACGAGGCATGACCGACACGCGATAAAGGACCGGGCTCTGATGTGCGCCCCAAAGTTTTCAGGCTTTGAGGATATGCTTCAGAACTCGGTCCTTTTTATGTTGCAGATTTTTTACGGCGCGGCGGCTGCCCTTCGGGGCAACCGCCGCGCCTCTTGTCCTCTTGATGAGAGAACACTCCCGCTCGGGCTTCCCGCCGGAGCCCCGTAAATTCCCACTGCCCCACCGGCGAGGTGCGGCGAGGAACCTTTTGCCCGCGAGAACACCCCCGCTCGGGCTTCCCGCCGGAGCCCCGTAAATTCCCACTGCCCCACCGGCGAGGTGCTACTGAACCTGCGGCGAGGAACCCTTTGCCCGCGAGAACATCCTCGCTCGGACTTTCCGCCGGAGCCGCGTAAATTCCTACTGCCCCACCGGCGAGGTGTAGAAGTCAAATTCGCGCTCGAGGTCGAGCACGGCGCCCTCGTCCACGGTGGCGAGCTTAGAGACGGAGACCTCATACGCCGTCATGGTGACGACCTCGTCCTCGGCAAGGCGTTTCTGGTACTCGCGGCTCTGGATGCGGCCGGAGAGCATGATGCGCGAGCCGACGGCGAGGTCCTGCACGAAGCGGGCATTGCGCCCCCAGGCGATGCAGGGGATGTAGTCCGACTTGTTGTAGGCGCGGTTGACGGCGACGAGCAGATCGGAAATTTCGCGGTTGAAGGGCGTCGTGCGGTAGACGGGCGGCTTGCAGATATAGCCGCCGAGCAAAATGCTGTTGGGGTTGCGGGCGGGATCGTCCTCGACGATGTCGCGCACAAAGACGGTGAGCATCAGCCGCGAGCGCCCGTTCTCCAGCTTATTGTAGCTTCGAAACTGCCCCTCTGCCGAGAGGATGCTGCCCTCCTTCAAGTCGTTGCTGCGGATGATGCGCTCGGAGATGGTGACGGGCAGCACGTCCGCCTGCCCCGAAAGGCGCGGCACACGCACATAGAGCTCGTAAAACCCCTCGCCGTACACCTCGTGCGAAAAGACGGCTTCCGACACGATGCTTCCTCTCAAGTAGACCTTGTTGTTTTTTTCCTGATTGTGATCCATATCCTTCGAGTACCTCCATGAGTATTTCCCAAAAAATAAACGGCCGCCTCAGCCCGCCGCAGCAGGGAACTGCCTGCCCGTGTGGTCGATGGTGTAATTTTCGCGGCAGATGAGCTCGCCCACGGGCACAAAGGTAAAGCCGCGGGCACGCAGCGTATCCAAGATGACGGGCAGCGCCTCCGCCGTATGGAGCCCGTTGTTGTGGCAGAGGATGATGGAGCCGCTCCTCACTTTGGCAAGGACGCGATCTGCGATCTCCTTCGCCGAAAGGTCCTTCCAGTCGAGGGAATCGACGTCCCATTGGATGGGCATGAGCCCTAAGGAGAGCGCGGTGTCGATGACGGCGTTGTCATAGTCGCCGAAGGGCGGGCGGAAGAGGGTGACTTCCTTCCCCGTCACTTCCGTAATGGCGCGCGAGGAAGTTGAAAGCTCGCTGCGGATGGCGTCCTCGGAGAGCGTGGACATCTTGGGGTGGGTGGCGCTGTGCGTGCCGATCTCATGGCCCGCCTCGTCGATCTTTTTGAGGTAGTCGGGGTGCTCCTCCGCCCAGAACTGCACGGTGAAGAAGGTCGCCCTGACGTTCGCCTCTTTCAGCGCCTCCAAAATGGCGTCGGTGTGCTCGGTGCCCCAGGCGCAGTCAAAGGTGATGGAAACGGCGTTGTCCTCCCGCGCCACGCTGTAAACGGGCAGGCGGCGCGCCCCGCTCCAAAAGACCTCTTCTGCGCCCGCGGCAGAGGCGGCAAGCGCCGAAAAAGCGACGACGGCCGTCAAGGCAAAGGCAAGTACGAGCGAACGCAAGCGTATGATCATCTGATCCTGTCACCTCGGATATGATACTATATTTTTGCACGGAGATTTTGGGGAGTTTTGTCGGACGAGCCGCCTTTGGGTCGAAAGTGCCCCGCAGCGCACCCAAAGACGCCTGTCCGTCCCCGCTCCCCTTCAACGTATGCACACATCGCAGTGTTTATAACTTTCGCCATAAAAAATGCCGCCCACGGCGGCAAAAAAACAGCAACAAAAAACAAGGCTCGGCGGAGAAACCGCCCACATGACCGAGGGAGTAATGGTCGGAATTTCGCCCCCCCTTGGCTCCGCGTCGCAGCGGAGCAAATTTCGCAAGCCGCTCGTTTTCCTCGCGGCTTTGCTCCGATGCTCGCTGCTCCTTTTCCCAAAAAATCTTTGCTAAGGCAAATCTTTTTTGGGAGCCCTATAAGAGGGACGTGCCAAGTTCTTTTATCTTGCCTCCCGCGTCGGAGCAAGGCAAACCTTGCCCGCCCCTCCTTCGTCGGGGCGGGGCTTTGATGCCTGCTCTTCTCGCGCGGTAGAGACCGCGCTCGGTCAGGAAATTTCCCCACAATGGGAAATTTCCAAGCTCGAAAGCGGTCAAAGCCACACCGTGGCTTTGCCAAGAAAGCGCTTTCTCGCCCTTTTTCCACAAATCTTTTGCTAACGCAAAATCTTTGCGGGAGCCCTATAAGGGAGGTGCCCCGAAGGGGCGGAAGGAGTTCACCACATTATAAGCTCCTCCACCGGGGGAGCTGTCACGGCGTTCGGCTGTAAGCCGACACCGTGACTGAGGGAGTCGCCTTATTTTCGCAAGCCCGTTTCCGATAACGGCAGTTCTCTTTCTCCCGCAAAACCCCCTTTTCGTCACGCCGCGGGAGTAAAAAGCTCGCCGCGCGCCCGCTTCTCGCGCCCTCGCGGCACCCCAAAACACACCCCACAAAAAAACGGACGACCTTTTTCGGCCGTCCGTCTTCTTTTCTGAAATTATCTCTTAGAGAACTGAGGAGCTCTGCGCGCCTTTTTGAGGCCGTACTTCTTGCGCTCCTTGACGCGGGGATCGCGGGTGAGGAAGCCTGCCTTTTTAAGGGCGGGGCGCACTTCGGGCTCGCTCTGCAAGAGCGCCCTTGCGATGCCGAGGCGGATAGCACCCGCCTGGCCGGTATAGCCGCCGCCGATGACGTTGACGAAGATATCGTACTTGCCTTCCGCCGCCACTTCCACGAGGGGCTGCTTGACGATGTACTGAAGCGTACCCATGGGGAAGTAGTCCTCGAGGGAGCGGTCGTTGATGACGATGGCGCCGCTGCCGGAGGGGATGAGGCGAACGCGGGCAATGGCCTTCTTTCTGCGGCCGGTGCCCCAATACTGCAACTTCTTTTTCAAATTTGCCTTAGCCATGTCGATACCTCGTTAAAATAATTTCAGCTCTTCGGGCTTCTGTGCCGCGTGGTTGTGCTCCGCACCCTTGTAGACGCGCAGCTTTTTGATCATCTGCCTGCCGAGGGAATTTTTGGGGAGCATCCCCTTCACGGCCTCGTAGACGACGAGGTCGGAGCGCTCCGCCATCATTTTCCCGTAGGCGATCTCCTTGAGGCCGCCGATGTATCCCGTATGATAGCGATAGAACTTATTTTCAAGTTTCTTGCCCGTGAGCACCACCTTGTCGCTGTTGATGACGATCACGAAATCGCCCGTATCGACGTTGGGAGTGAACGTGGGTTTGTTTTTGCCGCGAAGGATCGCTGCCACTTTGGAAGCAAGCCTGCCGAGGGGGATCCCCGCCGCATCGACAACGTACCACTTTCTCTCAACCGTCTGAGCATTTGCCATATAGGTTTTCATATTTTAGTACTCCTTACTTTGCCTGATCGTTCCGTTATCGTTGCTGTTTAGCAGGGGCTGTGCTTTCGAGAAACGATTTACTCCTTCATTATAGGCGAGAAAAAAAGTTCCGTCAAGCTGTTTTGAGTTGCGATTTTTAATTTTTTCTCGAAAAGCGCAAAAATTTTGTTTACTGCCAAATCATGGGCGAACGGGCGATTTTTTTGCGCGAAATCCCTATTTTGGGCGCATTTTTTGTTTTGTCACTTACCATTCCGCCGACGGCCGAACCCCCTCGCCTCCGCGTCGCAGCGGAGCAAATTTCGCAAGCCGCTCGTTTCCCTCGCGGCTTTGCTCCGATGCTCGCTGCTCCTTTTCCCAAAAAATCTTTGCTAAGGCAAATCTTTTTTGGGAGCCCTATAAGTGGGACGTGCCGCAGCGTCCATCCCCTTGCCTCCCTCTCCGAGGGAGGTGTCTGCGAAGCAGACGGAAGGAGTAAAATTCCATATTTCTTGGCTCCCTCTTTGAGGGCGAGAAAGCGCTTTCTTGGCAAAGCCCCGGTGGGGCTTTGACCGCTTTCGAGCTTGGAAACGGCACATTGTGCGTGCCGTTTCCTGACCGAGCGCGGGTACTACCGCGCGAGACGCTGGCGAGCGCAGCGAGCCTGAAGGAGTTCACCACATTATAAGCTCCTCCACCGGGGGGAGCGAGCAAATGCTTTCTTGATTTGCCAAATTCCTTACTATAAGCGCCCTCTTGAGGGAGCTGGCTTGCCGTCCGAAGGTTTACCGAGGCGGCAAGACTGAGGGAGTCGCCTTATTTTCGCAAGCCCGTTTCTGATAACGGCAGTTCTCTTTCTCCCGCAAAAACTCCTTCCGTCACGTTGCCGAGGCAAGCCTCGGACAACGCGCCACCTCCCCGAAGAGGAGGTCACAACGTGGAGTCTCCTTATTTTAAGCGCCCTCTCGAGGGGCGAGCATATGCCTTCTTGATTTGCCAAATTCCTTACTATAAGCGCCCTCTTGAGGGAGCTGGCTTGCCGTCCGAAGGTTTACCGAGGCGGCAAGACTGAGGGAGTCGCCTTATTTTCGCAAGCCCGTTTTCGATAACGGCGGTTCTCTCTCCCCGCAAAAACTCCTTCCGTCACGTTGCCGAGGCAAGCCTCGGACAACGCGCCACCGTCTCGCGCGGTGGAGACCGCGCTTCGGTCAGGAAATGGCACGCTCTATGTGCCATTTCCAAGCTCGAAAGCGGCCAAAGCCACACCGTGGCTTTGGCAAGAAAACGCTTTCTCGCCCTCGGGGATGGAGGTCACAACGTGGAGTCTCCTTATTTTAAGCGCCCTCTCGAGGGGCAAGCAAATGCTTTCTTGATTTGCCAAATTCCTTAACATAAGCGCCCTCTTGAGGGAGCTGGCTTGCCGTCCGAAGGTTTACCGAGGCGGCAAGACTGAGGGAGTCGCCTTATTTTTGCAAGCCCGTTTTCGATAACGGCGGTTCTCTTTCCCCGCAAAAACTCCTTTCCGTCACGCCGCGGGAGCAAAAAAGCTCGCCGCGCGCCCGCTTCTCGCGGGCGCGCGGCGAAATCATGCGGCGAAATCATGCGGCGAAATCATGCGGCGAAACCATTTTATTTCCTCGGCGGGATGCTCTTCACCACGCGGGCGGGATTGCCGACGGCAAGGGAATCGGACGGGATATCCTTCACGACGACGCTGCCGCCGCCGATGACGACGTTGCTGCCGATGGTGACGCCCGGCATCACCTTGACGCCGCCGCCGAACCACACGTCGTCGCCCACGGTGATGGGCAGCCCGCGCTCCACGCCGCTGTTGCGCAGCTCCGCCTCGAGGGGGTGATTGACGGCATAAAACCCGCATTGGGGCGCGATAAACACGTTATTGCCGAAGGTGATGGGCGCGCAGTCCAAAAAGACGCAGTCATAGTTTACAAAGAAGTTATCGCCCGCGTGCACATTGAAGCCGTAATCGATGCGGATATTCTTTTCCACGAGCGGATTTTTGCCCAGAGAGCCGAACAGTTGGCGCAAAATGCTTTCGCGTTTTTGCGTCTCGGAGCGTCCCGTCTCGTTGTACTCATCGCACAGCTCCACCGCGCGAACGTGCGCCGCCCGCACCTCGGGGTCGGCGTAGTCGTAGAGCTCCCCCGCCTTCATTTTTTCAAGTTCTGTCATACCTTTCTCCAAAGACTTGCGGAGCGCCCTCGCGCGCCCCGCATATTTTCATAAAATGACTTCGTTTTTCGCCTTCACGGAAATTTTTTAGAGCCGAAGGCGAACGTTGGGTTTTCCTCTCCTCACGGAAATTGCTTTTGGCAGTACAAAAGCAATTTCGTGAACTTTTCCGATAATGCCGCAAGCAAAACCACGCTTTTGCGCAGCGGTACCCAATCTGCGCAAACTTGCGCTTTCGCGGAAAGGTACAGCGGCGCGCGGCTCTGATCGTTGCTATCTGCGCGCCGCAGGAAAACCGAACGCAGAGCCGAAGGCGAACGTTGGGTTTTTCTCCCCCTCACGGAAATTGCTTTTGGCAGTACAAAAGCAATTTCGTGAACTTTTCCGTGAATGCTTACTCCAAGACCGCCTTGATCCTTCTCACGCCCGCCGAGGAGGACTGCTCCTTGACGATCTTAAAGTGCCCTAAAACGCCCGTGCGTTCGACGTGCGGCCCGCCGCACATCTCCTTCGAGAAGTCGCCGATGGAGTACGTCTTGACGACGTCGCCGTACTTGCTGTCGAAGACGCCCACGAAATTCTCTTTCCGCGCTTCGTCGAGACTCATCTCCTTATAGACGACGGGGATATCCTCCTTGATCTTCTCGTTGACGAGCTCCTCGACGGCGGCGATCTCCTCTTTGGTCATGGGGCGCTCGAAGTTGAAGTCAAAGCGCATCCTTTCATCGGTGATGTTGCTGCCCTTCTGGTTGCAGTCGGGCGAGCACACCACTTTGAGCGCCGCGTTCAGAAGGTGGGTGGCGGTATGGTACTTGGTCGCCATCTCGGAATGGCTTTCAAGGCCGCCCTTGAACTGCCCGCCCGCTAAAACGCGGCTCTTTTCCTGGTGCTCCTTGAAGGCGGCGTCAAAGCCCTCCCTGTCCACGGTGAGCCCGCGCTCTAAGGCAAGCTCCTCGGTGAGTTCGAGCGGGAAGCCGTAGGTATCATAGAGGCGGAACGCCTGCTTGCCGCCGATGACCGTCTCTTTGACGTAAGAGGGGTCCTTCTGCGCCATGAAGGCGTTCTTGCGCTCGAGGCCCTGGACGCACTTTTCAAACTCCTTGATGCCCTGCGCGAGCGTCGCTTCGAAGCGGTCCGCCTCGTTCTTGATCTCGGAGAGGATATACTCCTTCTTCTCGTGCAGGTTGGGATAGGCTTCGCCGTACACCTCGTCGATGAAGATGGAAGCGCAATCGAGAAGGGCGCCCGTCTCCACGCCGAGCTGGCGGCAGTAGCGGATGGCGCGGCGCATGATGCGGCGCAAAATGTAGCCCGCGCCCGTATTGGAGGGCAAGATGCCGTCCCTGTCGCCAATGAGCATCACCGTGGTGCGCGTGTGGTCGGCGATGATGCGCATCGCCTTGCGCGCCTCTGCATTTTCGTCGTACTTCTTGCCCGAAATATCTTCCAGCTTCTCAATAACGGGCAAAAAGAGGTCGGTCTTGTAACCGTCCGAAAGCCCGTTCAAAAAGAGCAGCATCCTGTCGAGCCCGAAGCCCGTATCGACGTTCTTGTTTTCGAGCGGCTCATATCCCGTCTCCGTCTTTCGATACTGCATATAGACGTCGTTGCCGATCTCCACATAGTCGTCGGGGAAGACGGGGTCTTCCTTCTCCTCGTCGATGGGATAGAACCACTCGTTATCGGGGCCGCAGGGGGTGCCGACGGTGCCCTCGAGCTCCCACCAATTATCGCTCTTGGGGAGGAAGAAGATGTGCTCGGGCTTGATGCCGAGCCCCTTCAAAAGCTCTGCCGTCTCCTCGTCGCGGGGGGCGCTGTCGTTGCCCTCGAAGACGGTGGAGCACAGCTTGTCCTTGTCAAGGCCGAACTCCTTCGTCAAAAGCTCGAACGTCCAGGCGGTCTTTTCCTTCTTGAAGTAGTCGCCGAGCGACCAGTTGCCCATCATCTCGAAGAAGGTGAAGTGGGAGGCGTCGCCCACCGAATCGATATCGACGGTGCGCACGCAGCCCTGCACGTTGCAGAGCCGCCTGCCCGCGGGGTGCGCCTTTCCTAAGAGATAGGGCATGAGGGGCTGCATGCCCGCCACGTTGAACATGACGCCCGTCGTGCCGTCGCCGATGAGGGAGACCGCGCCGATATCGACGTGCCCCTTGCTCTCGTAGAAGGAGAGCCACTTTTGCCGAAGCTGTTTGGATGTGATCTTCATGGTAATTCTCCCGGGGGAATGCCCCGCTTTCTTTCAATCGCTTATTTTAGCCGCCGCGCCCCCGTTTGTCAACAACTTTTTAGGGGCGTTTGCCCGCTTCCTCAAAGCTTTGTGAGCGTATAGCCGTCCTTGCTGTCCTTGACGGCATAGCCGAGCGCCTTGAGCTTTTCTCTGAGCTCGTCCGACTTCGCCCAATCTTTGTTTGCGCGCGCCGCCTTCCTCTCTTCCGCGACCGCCTTCACTTCTTCGGGCACTTCTTCCTGCTTTTCGCCGTACTGTGCAAGATACTCCTTCGCGTCCTTCTTAAAGAGCCCCAAAAGCGAGTATGTTTTGCGAATTTGATTGACGATGCGCCGCGCCTTGGGATCGCCCTCCGCAAGCAAACGGGAGACTTCCTTGAAATAGCCGAAGAGGTCGGCAAGGGCGAGCGCGGTGTTGAAGTCGTCGATCATCGCCTCGTCGAAGCGCTTGTCGATGCTCTCCTCCCCGCCCTTCTCGTCGGGGAAGGCTTCCTCGGCGCGGGCG
>CALVTT010000046.1 GCA_944363045.1 uncultured Clostridia bacterium
GTCTTGTTCATTATATAAGTTTTGCCTTTCGCCGTCAAGCCGAAACGCGCCGCTTTTTCGTATTTTTGTTATTTTTCACGACATTTCCGCGCCGCCAGAATGTGCATCGCGCACTCGATGCGCTTCTTCATCATGGCGCAGGTCATGGCGTAGGGCTCCTCGATATCGCCGTTGTAGTGATAGTTGTTGGCGCTGCACCCGCCCGAGCAGATGAACTTCGCAAAACAGTTTTCGCACTTTTTGCGCGTAAAGAGGCAGCTGCCCGCAAACTTGGAGCGGATATTTTCGTCGAGTTTCCCCTCAAACACATTGCCCATCTTCCACTTGCTGTCCCCCGCGAATTGGTGGCAGGGGTAGATATCGCCGTTCGGGACGACGGAGAAGTACTCGTTGCCCGCGCCGCAGGCGGAGACGCGCTTTTGAAGGCAGGGCCCGCCCTCGAGGTCGATGTTGAAGTGGAAGAAGTTGAAGCCCTCCCTCTTCTCCTCGCGCTCCAAATACGCCTCGCAGAGGGTTTCGTACTCCTTCTCGATGCGGGGCAGATGCTCCTCCTTTATCTGCAGCTCGGGGATATCGGTGACGACGGGCTCCATGGAAATGGAGTCGAACCCCTGGTCGGCGAGGAACAGCACGTCCCTCGAAAAGTCGAGGTTCTTCGCCGTAAAGGTGCCGCGCACATAGTAGTGCTTGTCCCCGCGCGAGCGCACGAACTTCTTGATCTTGTCGATGACGAGATCGAACGTTCCCCTGCCATTCACCGTCTTTCTCACGGCGTCGTGCACTTCGGGGCGGCCGTCCAGCGAGAGGACGACGTTCTCCATCTCCTCGTTGAAGAACTCAATGGTCTCGTCGTCGAGGAGGAGGCCGTTGGTGGTCGTCGTAAAGAGGAAGCGCTTGCCCTGCTTTTTTGCCTGTTCTTTGGCGTAATAGACGGTATCCTTGACGACGCCCAGATTCATCAGAGGCTCGCCGCCGAAAAAGTCGACTTCGAGCACCTTCCTCTGCCCGCTCTCGCGGATAAGAAAGTCGATGGCGGCAAAGGCTGTCTCGCGGCTCATCACCTCGCGCTTGGAGTGATAGGCGCCCTCGTCGGCAAAGCAGTACTTGCAGCGGAAGTTGCAGTCGTGCGAGACGTGCAGGCACAGCGCCTTCACTTCATGGCTCTTCATGGGATAGGCCTTGACCTCCTCCTTATATAAGAGCCCCTGCTCTTTGAGGGCGTCGGCGTCTTGAAGGATGCTTTTGAGCTCCTCGTCGGAGACGTCCGTCCTGTCGCCCTCTAAAACGCGCGCCGTCTTTTCGTCGCACTCGTGGAGAGAACCGCTGCCGACGTCGTAGATATAATAGTGGTCGTGATAGGAAAAAATGTGGATCATGGTCTTCTCTTGCGGCGGGGGATAGGGGCGCCGCCCTAAAATCAAGCGTCTCTCTTCTGCCCGCGCCCTGTTTTTGACATGGAAACAAAGGAGCAACGCTGCCGCTGCTCCCCGTTTGTTTGCTCTTTGAAAACAGACCGAAGATTATCTCTTTTCGATCTTGCTCTCTCTCGTCACGCGCTCGCACGACTGGTTGCCCACCGTGCAGCTCGTCTTGCAAGCAGATTGGCAGGTGCTCCTGCACTCGCCGCAGCCCGTCACCTTTCTTTCCTGAGGTCTTGCGATGGTCTTGATCATACTGTCATCTCCCAAACTTTTTTCCCATTATACAATAAAAATAGGCGTTTGGCAACAAAAACGGGCGTTTTGCAGCCGATTTTTTATTCTTTCCGCAATTTCCTGCCAAGCGCCGCCCCGCCGCCGCCCGCGAGCGCGCACAAGAGGACGTCGAGCGCAAAGAGGGGCGAAAAGCGGAAGCCGCCGATGAAGCCGAAGAGAAGGGTCGTCAGGAGCAGGGAGCAGATCCCCGCCGCCATGCCCTTGAAGAGGGCGCGCTCCCCGCGCACGAAGAGGGCGGCAAAGGCGAACGCTCCCGCCGTCTTGATGACAAGGTTCGAAACGATGATATTGGCTTCCGAAAGGGCATACGCCCTGACGAAGACGGCAAGGAGCGCCTCCGAAAGCAGGCAGAACACCGTACAAAGCGCCGCGCAAAGCCCCACCTCTTTTGCAGCCTGTTTCCAAAAGTTTTCGAGCATCCCATCCTCCGCAGGCAAAACACGCCCTTATTTTGCGGAGAAAAAACCTCCGCACCCTGTTCTAAGGTATGCGGAGGCGCCTTGTTCTATGAATTTACTTTTTGTCCGTTTCGGCGGGCTCTTTTTCCTCGGCATTTTCCTCGGCGGGCTCGCTCTTTTCGGCGTCCTCGCGGGCGGGCACGGGAGCGGGCACTTCGCCCGACTTCTTGGCCTTCTTTTCGGCCTCCTCCGCCTTTCTCTTTGCCTCGGCCTCCTCGCGCGCGATCTGCGTGGGACCCTTGGCGTCCGTCTGGGCGATAAGCTCCTTATCCATCTTGATATAGGACTTGCCCGACGTCTCGCTGCCCGTCTCCATGATGATGGTGTTGTCGTCGCACACTTCGACGACGATGCCGCAGATGCCGCCCGCCGTCTTCACCTTGTGGCCGGGACGGATGGCCTCGAGCTGCTCGGTGTACTCCTTCTGACGCTGCTTGTTCTTCCTGCCGGAGAACACCATCCACACGACGAAGATGACGATGACGACGCCGAGCACGATATACATCATATAAGGGTTGCCCTGCTCGGTCGTACCGCCGGTCGATTGCAAAAGGCTCCAAAACATAAGCCGTTACACTCCTTATTAAAAAACTTTCCTTCAAATTCTACCCATTTTGGGGAATTTTGGCAAGCGTTTTCAAAGCGCTTTTGCCTTTTCACTCATTTTTCATGCGCGAAAGAGCGCGAACAGGCGCGAATAGGCGCGGCCCGCCCGAAACGCGCTATGCCTGCCCCTCCTGCTTTTCGTAGAACTCCTTCACATAGTCGCGCACATAGCCGCCGAGGATGCTCTCGCGCAGCCCCGCCATCAGGCGGTGCAAATAGCGGATATTGTGCAAAGAGAGGAGCATCGCCCCCGTCATCTCGCCCACGTTGACCATGTGCCTTAAATACGCCTTGGTATAATGGCGGCAGCAGTAGCAGTCGCACTCGGGGTCGAGGGGGGTGAAGTCCTCCTTATACTTGCCGTTGCGCACCACCACTTTGCCGCGCGAGGTGAGCGCCGTGCCGTTGCGCGCCACGCGGGCGGCGAGCACGCAGTCGAACATATCCACGCCGCGGAGCGTGCCCTCGATGAGGCAGTCGGGCGAGCCCACGCCCATAAGGTACCGCGGCACATCTCGGGGCATCTTATCTTTGAGGACGTCGAGCATCTCGTACATGAGGGGTTTGGGCTCCCCCACCGACAGCCCGCCGATGGCAATGCCGTGTTTTACGAAGGGCTTGCAGCGCTCGAGGCTTTCGAGGCGCAAATCGGCAAACAGATTGCCCTGAATGATGGGGAAGAGCGCCTGCTGCGGGGCGTTATAGCCCTCGTGCGCCTTATAGCAGCGCTCCAGCCAGGCGGAAGTGCGCTCCATCGCCTTTTTCGCCTGTTCGTGCGTGTAGCCGTACTCCGAACACTGGTCGAACGCCATGATGATGTCCGAGCCCAAGTTGTGCTGGATATCCATCGCCTTTTCGGGCGTGAAGAAGTGATAGCTGCCGTCGACGTGCGAGGAAAAGCGCACGCCGTCGTCGGTGATGTTGTTGAGCGAGGCGAGCGAAAAGACCTGGAAGCCGCCGCTGTCCGTCAAAATGGGGCGGTCCCAATTCATGAACTTATGCAGCCCCCCCGCCCGCGCGATGAGCCCGTCGCCGGGGCGCATATAGAGGTGATAGGTGTTGGAGAGGATGATCTGCGAGCCGATCTCTTTGAGATCGCGCGGCAGCACGCCCTTGACGGTCGCCTGCGTGCCCACGGGCATATAGACGGGCGTCAAAATATCGCCGTGCGGGGTATGAAAGACCCCCGCCCTTGCCCCCGTCTCAGGATCGACCTTCTGTAATTCAAACGAAAAGTAATTGTTGTTCATGTCCTTAAATCGCGCTCGGTCCATGAGCGTCGGAATACTGTGTCGCGCTGCGGCAAAGAGCGGCATCGCGCTGCGGCAAAGAGCATCGCTGCTCATTCGATCGCTCCCTTTCTTGGCTCCCTCCCGAGCCCCTCTCTTGGCTCCCTCCCTGAGGGAGCTGTCACCGAAGGTGACTGAGGGAGTCGCCTTATTTTCGCAAGTCCGTTTCCGATAGCGGCAGTTCTCTTTATCCCGCAAAACTCCTTCCGTCAGCCCTGCGGGCTGCCACCTCCCTTACAGGGCTCCCGCAAAGATTTTGCGCAGCAAAAGATTTGTGGGAAAAGAAGGAGCAGGCATCAAAGCCCTGCCCCGACGAAGGAGGGGCTGGCGAAGTTTGCCTTGCTCCGACGCGACTGAGGGAGTTGCCGCGTCGCCGCCTCTGCGCCCTCTTCTTCCCCCTCACACGATCATCATGGCGTCGCCGAAGGAGAAGAAGCGGTATCTTTCCTCCACCGCCGTTTTGTAGACGTCCAGAATTTCCTTGCGGGAGCAGAGGCAGGAGACGAGCATGATGAGGGTACTTTCGGGCAGGTGGAAGTTGGTGATGAGGGCGTCGACGCACTTCATCTTGTAGGGCGGGTACAAAAAGATGCTCGTATCGCCCGTGCAGGCGTGCAGCATCCCCTTCTCGTCCGCGACCGTCTCCAGCGTGCGCACGGAAGTCGTGCCCACGGCGACGACGCGCCGCCCTTCGCGCTTGGCGGCATTGATCTTCTCCGCCGCCTCCTCGCTCACTTCGTAGTGTTCGGAGTGCATCTTGTGATCGAGCACGTTCTCCTCTTTGACGGGGCGGAAGGTGCCTAAGCCCACATGGAGCAGCACTTCGACGATCTCCACGCCCATCGCGCGGATGCGCTCCAAGAGCTCGGGCGTGAAGTGCAATCCCGCCGTGGGCGCCGCCGCCGAGCCCGTCTCCTTGCTGTACACCGTCTGATAGCGGTCGGGATCCTTCAGCTTTTCGTGGATGTAGGGCGGCAGGGGCATGGTGCCCGCGCGGGAGAGGACGTCCTCGAACGTCCCCTCATAGGAGAAGCGGACGATGCGCTCGCCCGTCTCGGTGACGGAGATCACTTCGAGAGAGAGCTCGTCGTTGACGGTGAGCTTTGCCCCGGGGCGGCACTTCCGGCCGGGGCGCACGAGCACCTCCCACTCGTTGAGGTCGAGGCGCTTCAAAAGCAGCACCTCGGCGGCGCCGCCGTGCTCGGTGCGGGCATAGAGGCGGGCGGGAAGCACGCGCGTGCGGTTGAGAACGAGCACGTCGCCCGCCTTCAGATAGTCCGTAATATCGCGGAAGATGCGGTGCTCGATGCTCTTATTTTTGCGGTGATAGACGAGGAGGCGGGAGGAATCGCGCGGCTCTGCGGGCGTCTGCGCGATGAGCTCCTCGGGAAGATCGTAATAAAAATCGCTGGTTTTCAATGTTTCCGACATAATGGCTTACCTGAAACTTGTAAATGGCCGAACGCTGCCGCAACACGACAAAGCATTGCGAAGCAGATGCGAAGCGGGAACTAATCGTTCGGGAAGATAGACATCTGCTTCCCTTCCGCCCCCTCGGGGGGCGTGACGCCCATGTGCTCGTAGCCGCCCTTGAGGCAGATGCGGCCGCGCGGCGTGCGGGCGATGAACCCGAGCTGCAAAAGATAGGGCTCATAGACGTCCTCGATGGTGTTGACGTCCTCGTTGACGGTGGCGGCGAGCGTGTCGAGCCCAGCGGGACCGCCGCGGAACTTTTCGATGAGGGCGCGGAGATACCCCCTGTCCGTCTCGTCGAGGCCGAGCTCGTCCACCTCCATCTTTTTGAGGGCGGCGCGGGCGGAGGCGCGCGTCACCGTGTTCCCGCCCGAAACGGCGGTAAAGTCGCGCACACGCTTCAAGAGGCGGTTGGCGATGCGCGGCGTGCCGCGCGAACGGCGGGCGATCTCCAGGCTCCCCTCCTCCTCGATGGCGATGCCCAGCGTCTTAGCAGAGTGCGCCACGATGCGCTGCAATTCGGAGGGAAGGTACATATCGAGGCGGCAGAGGATGCCGAAACGGTCGCGCAGGGGCGCCGAGAGCAAGCCCGCGCGCGTCGTCGCCCCCACGAGGGTGAACTTCTTGATGGGGAAGCGGATGCTGCGCGCCGAAGGCCCCTTGCCCACGACGATGTCGAGCGCGTAGTCCTCCATGGCGGAATATAAAATTTCCTCCACCGTATGGTTGAGGCGGTGTATCTCGTCGATAAAGAGGACGTCGCCGTCGTTGAGGTTGGTGAGGATGGCGGCAAGATCGCCCGAGCGCTCGATGGCGGGCCCCGACGTCACCCTGATCTGCGCGCCCATGGTATTTGCGATGATGTGGGCGAGCGTCGTCTTGCCGAGCCCGGGCGGGCCGTATAAGAGGACGTGGTCGAGCGCCTCCCCGCGCGCCCTCGCCGCCGACATATAGACGGAGAGGTTCTCCTTCACCTTGTCCTGCCCGACATAGTCCTCCATCGTCTTGGGGCGGAGGACGTTTTCTTCAAAATCGTACTCGCCCCTGGTGCTCGAGATGAGCCGTTCCCCCCCGAGCCATTCCAATTCGTCAAGATCGTCAAACATAACGGCGTGTCCTCCGTAATAAACTATCTAAAAACAACCAAAAACAACTGCCGCCTCGCGTCCCTTTCCCTGCCCCTTCCCCGAAGGGGGCGGCACGGCGCCGCCTCGCGTCCCTTCCCTTGCCTCCCTCCCCGAGGGAGGTGGCACGGCGCATCCTCGCGTCCCTTCCCTTGCCTCCCTCCCCGAGGGAGGTGCCCCGAAGGGGCGGAAGGAGTAAGAAAGCACCACGGCACCGCAAAGACGGCACACATCCACTCCGCGGCAGCTACATATTCCTCAGCGCGGAGGCAATGACTTCCTCGATGCTCTTTGCCCCGTCCTTGCGGGCGCGTTCGACGGCGCGGACGCTCTCCCCACGGGTAAAGCCGAGGTTCATGAGCGCCCCGACGGCATCCTCGTCCTCCGCAGAGGCCTTCACCGCCGCCGAAGGAGCGCTCTCTCCGCTCAAAATGGCGGTCGCCGAAATTTTGCCGTGCAGTTCCAAAATGATGCGGTCGGCAGTCTTTTTGCCCACCCCCCTGACGGCGGAGAGCCGCTTGGCATCCGCCGCCGCAACGACGTCGTAAAGCTCCTCGGGCCGCAGGGCGGAGAGGATGGCGATGGCAAGCTTGGCGCCCACGCCCTGCACGGCGGTGAGCTTCAAAAAGAGCTCCTTCTCCTTGAGGTCGGCAAAGCCGAATAAAGAGATGCCGTCCTCCTTGACTTGCAGGAAGGTATAAACTTCCCCCTCGCCCCCGCGGGCAAGGCGGGCAAAGGCAGCGCCCGAACAGTACACCTCGTAGCCCACGCCGTTCACTTCGATGAGCGCGCACTCGAGCGAGAGGTCCAAAACTTTTCCTTTTAAGTATCCGATCATATCCTATCTCATCTATCTGATGCCGAAGAGGCCGGAAAAACGGCTCGTAAAGGCATGGCAGAGCGCCACGGCAAGGGCGTCCGCCGCATCGTCGGGGCGGGGCACCGAGGAAAGGCGCAGGTGCGAGGCGACGCAGCGCTGCATCTGGCCCTTGTCTGCCCGTCCGTACCCCGTGAGGGCCTGCTTGATCTGGTTGGGGGTGTATTCGAAGATGCGCCCGCAGCGCTTGCAGCAGGTCATGAGGATGACCCCGCGCGCATGGGCGACGGCGATGCCCGTCGTCACGTTCTTGGTGAAAAAGAGCTCCTCCATCGCCGCCTCCTCGGGGGAGAACTTATCGAAGAGGGCGCTCACGCCCTGTTCGAGCATACACAGCCGCACGGCAAAATTTTCGCTCGGGGGCGTCTTGACGACGCCGTAGTCGACGGCACGGCAGTTGCCGCGCACATCCTTTTCGATGACGCCGTAGCCCATCGTACCGAAGCCGGGATCGAGCCCCAAAATGATCAAGCGCACCGCCTCCTCTCCCGTGCGCGCCTTGAAAACCAAAGCGGGCGCGGGCACCCTTTTGGTTTATTGTAATGCAAGGGAGCGCGGTTTGTCAATCGAAACGGGGGCAAATTTGCGCCGCGCCCCGAAAACGCTTGCCTTTTGCCGTAAAATCGTGTAAAATCAAGAATACAAACAATCATTTGAGAGGTAATATAATGAAACTTTGGGAAGGAAGGTTTGACGCCCCCACCGCTGCGGACGCCGACGCATTCAACGAATCGCTCTCCTTTGACAAGAAACTGTACCGTGTCGACATCACCGCCAGCATCGCCCATGCGACCATGCTCGGGGAAACCAACATCATCCCCCCCGAGGAAGCCGCCCTCATCTGCGAGGGGCTCCGCGGCATCTTAAAGGACATCGACGAGGGCGCGCTCGCCGTCGAGGGCGCGGAGGACATCCACTCCTTCGTCGAAAACGAGCTTGTAAAGCGCATCGGCGAAGTGGGCAAGAAGCTGCACACCGCGCGCTCGCGCAACGACCAGGTGGCGACCGACCTCCGCCTGTATGTGCGCGGCTCCATCGACCGCCTCATCGCCCTCCTTCACGACTTCGTTTCCACCCTCGTGCAGGTCGCGCACGACAACATCAAGTGCATCCTGCCGGGCTACACCCACCTGCGCAAGGCCCAGCCCGTCAATCTCGCCCAATTCCTCAACGCCTATTCGGAGATGTTCCTGCGCGACATGGACCGCCTCGAGGACTGCCGCAAGCGCGTCAACGTCATGCCCCTCGGCAGCGCGGCGCTCGCCGGCACCTCCTTCCCCATCGACCGCGAGATCACGAGGAAGCTTTTGAAATTTGACGACATCTCGAACTGCTCCATCGACGCCGTCTCCGACCGCGACTTCGTGGCGGAATACCTCTTCTGCATCACGGGCATCATGCTGCACCTTTCGCGCTTCTCGGAGGACACCATCCTCTACACCTCCGACGAATTCGGCTTCTGGGAAATTTCCGACGCCTACTCGACGGGCTCCTCCATCATGCCCCAGAAGAAGAACCCCGACATCCCCGAGCTCATCCGCGGCAAGTGCGGGCGGGTGATCGGCGACCTCACGGGCTTTTTAGCCACCCTCAAGGCGCTGCCCCTCGCCTACGACAAGGACCTGCAAGAGGATAAAGAGGCGCTCTTCGACGCCGAAAAGACGGTGTTCGACTGCGTTACCATCTTCCACGCCATGATCAAGGGGATGAAGTTCAACTCCGAAGCGATGTATCGGGCGGCGGAGGGCGGCTTCTCGACGGCGACGGACGTTGCCGACTACCTCTCCAAGAAGGGCGTGCCCTTCCGCGACGCGCACGCCATCACGGGCAGGCTGGTGAGATACTGCCTCGAAAACAACAAGACGCTGCGCAGCCTCTCCCTCAAAGAGTTCAAGGCGGTGAGCGACGTCTTCGAGCGCGACGTCACGGGCGTGGTGCTGGCGCGCACCTCCGCCGAGGCGAGGAACTCCGTCGGCGGCTCTTCGCAGACGGCGGCGAGAAAGGCGCTCATCCGCATCCGCAACCGCCTCAAACGCTTCGGTTAAACACATCGGGACGCCCCTCGGCGTCCCTCTTTTTTGTATAATTATACAAACTCTGCGAAAATATCTCACAAAGACTTGACACAAACGCATATTTCCCTTACAATAATAGGAAGCATACTTTCTCCAAGGAGGACTTATCATGAAATGCAACGGAGCAGAGATCCTCATCAACTGCCTCAAAGAACAGGGCGTTGACACGATATTCGGCTATCCCGGCGGCACCGTGCTCGATATTTACGACGCCCTCTACCGCGACGGGACCATCCGCCACGTCATCACTTCGCACGAACAGGGCGCGGCGCACGCGGCAGACGGCTATGCCCGCGTCACGGGGCGCGTCGGCGTCTGCCTTGCGACGAGCGGCCCCGGCGCCACCAACCTTGTGACGGGCATCGCGACCGCCTTCATGGATTCCGTGCCCCTCGTCGCCATCACGGGCAACGTCGGCATCAATATGCTGGGCCGCGACTCCTTCCAGGAGATCGACATCACCGGCATCACGATGCCCATCACCAAACACAATTTCATCATCAAGGACGTCAAGGACCTCGCCCCCGCCATCCGCCAGGCCTTCAAGATCGCCTCTTCGGGCAGGAAGGGCCCCGTCCTCATCGATATCCTGAAAAACGTGCAGATCGCCGAGACGGACTATGAGCCCTACACGCCCGAAAAGCCCGTCAAAAAGCCGGTGCCCGAAAGCGCCGTCGAAGGGGCGGTCAAGGCGATCAACGCCGCCAAAAAGCCCCTCATCATGGTGGGCGGCGGCTGCATCTCCTCGGGCGCGGAGGAAGAGATCAAGGCGCTTTGCGAAAAGCTGGACGCCCCCGTCGCCTGCACGCTGATGGGCCTCGGCGCCTATCCCGCGGGGGATGCCCGCTTCATGGGCATGATGGGCATGCACGGCACCGCGACGAGCGCCAAGCTCGCCCTTCAGAGCGACTGCATCATCGCCCTCGGCACCCGCTTTTCCGACCGCGTCGCCCTCAACCGCGATAAATTCGCCGAAAGCAAGGTCGTCGTGCAGGTGGAGATCGACAACGCCGAGATCGACAAGAACGTCAACGTCACCTACGCCGTCCTCGGCGACGTCAAGGAAGCCTTGAAGACCATGCTGCCTCTCATCGAAACGGTCAAAGACCGCCCCTTCATGCAGGAAGCAAAGGAGCTCAAGAAGGCGGAAAAGGCCAAGCGGCCCCACTTGGAGCTCGGGCATAAAGTCATCATCGGCGCTTCCGAGATCGCGGGCGACGACGACATCGTGGTCACCGACGTCGGCCAGCACCAGATGTGGACGGCGCAGTACTACCCCGTGAAAAAGCCGCGCACCTTCTGTTCGAGCGGCGGCCTCGGCACGATGGGCTACGGGCTCGGCGCCGCCATCGGCGCCGCCTTCGGGAGTAAAAAGCACGTCATCCTCGTCACGGGCGACGGCTGCTTCAACATGAACCTCAACGAGCTCTCGACGGCCGTCACCGAAAACCTGCCCATCACCATCCTGCTCATGAACAACCGCGCCCTCGGCATGGTGCGCCAGTGGCAGAAGCTCTTCTACAACAACCGCTTTTCTCAGACGGACATCCGCAAGAAGACGGACTATGTGAAGTTTGCGGAAAGCTTCGGCGCCAAGGGCATGCGGATCGAGAAGGAGGAGGACATCATGCCCGTCCTCAAAGAAGCTCTTTCCACCCCCTCGCCCGTCGTCGTGGACTGCCGCATCAGCAACGACGAGAACGTGCTGCCCATGATAAAGCCCGGCGCCACCTACGACACCATCATCACCAATTGGGAGGACAGATAAATGAACCGCTATACCATCTCTGCACTCGTGGACAACAAGAGCGGCGTCCTGACCCGCGTGGCGGCGCTGTTCGCCCGCAGGGGCTACAACATCGAATCGCTCTCCGTCTGCACGACGGAGGATCCCGCCCTCTCGCGCATGACCATCGTTCTCTGCGGCGACGACTATATCCTCGGCCAGATGATGAAGCAGATGGACAAGCTCATCGACGTGAGGAAGATAAACAAGGTGGAGGAGGACTCCGTCTCGCGCGAGCTTTTGCTCTGCAAAGTCAAGACGGACGCGACGACGCGCAGCCAGGTGCTCGAGATCAGCCAGATCTTCCGCGCGAAAATAGTCGACGTCTCCATCGAGGCGACCATCATGGAACTCACGGGCAAGCCCTCCAAGCTCGACGGCTTCATCAATATGCTCATGCCCTACGGCATTTTGGAGCTCGCACGCACGGGCGTCACCTCCATCGGCAGAGGCGCCTCCTGCCTTCGCGACGTACCCGACTATAAGGAGCAAATATAAAAATTTTTCGCCGCAAATCTTTCCCTTCGGGAAATCTTCGCGGCGAGGGACGAGCGTTGTACATCTAAATCGCACTTTCGCCCGCGCACTTTGATGTCCTTATTGAACGACAAGTGCCAAGTATGGCACAAATTGGGTCCCGCAGCGCAAAAGCGTGGTTTTGCTCGCGGAAGTTGTTTGAGAAGCGTTAATTCTCTCGCCTCCCTCTTTGAGGGAGCTGTCGCCGAAGGCGACTGAGGGAGTTACCTTACTTTAAGCTCCTCCTCGGGGGAGCTGTCATGCCGTCCGAAGATTTATCGAGGCGGCATGACTGAG
>CALVTT010000047.1 GCA_944363045.1 uncultured Clostridia bacterium
CGCTGCTGCGTGCGGTGCCGGGGGTCGCGTCCCCGCCGCCGTTCGTGCCGTCTGCGGCCGCTTCGGGGTGCGGGCGGGCGGAGGGGAGCATTTCCTTCGCGGCGCGCTCTTTTACGCCGCCCGCCGCCCCGCCCGCGGGCGGGGCGGCGGGCGGCAGACCGTCCTCTTTTATGGGGCTCTCCGCCCCCGTTTCCTCTCCCTTTCGCGCCCCGGCGGGCGGAAGTGCGGAGAGCGCGTCTAAAAGCTCGAATATGCCCGGTCTTTCCATCAAAGGTCACCTCGGAATACAAAATTTCTCAAAGAAAAGCGCGCGTAAAGCGGCTTTTTGATTGCCAAAACCCTTGATTTAGTATATAATGGGGAACGTATCGTTAGAACGAGAATTTTACGGTACCTTATAAGGAATCCTTTTATGCGGAACTTTTCGAAAAAACTTATTACCATATTCACCGCCGGCGTCATGGCGGCGAGTGTGGGCGCCCTGGCGGCCTGCGAGGTATCTTTTACGCCCCTCGACGGGGACTTCTCCTCGGGTGAGGTCGTCTCCAACGGCGGCTTCGTCGTCGAAAAGGGCAACTATGTCTACTTCATCAACGGCGTGGAGACCTATACTTCCGACAACACCTACGGCACCCCCGTCAAGGGCGCGCTCATGCGCATTGAAAAGAGCGATCTTGCGGCGGGCAATAACAATGCCGAGGTCGTCATCCCCTCGCTGATGGTCGCCGCCGACTATACTTCGGGCATCTACATCTTCGGCGACCGCGTCTACTTCGCTACCCCCAACAACGTGCGCAACACTTCGGGCGTCATCGAGAGCGAGTACCTCGACTTCAAGAGCGCCCGCCTCGACGGCTCGGATATCGAGCATTACTTCAACGTCGCCGACAACGCCACCGTCTACCGCTATGCGGAGGTCGAGGGCACCGTCTATCTCGTCTATGAGAGCGATTCCGAGCTGCACTCCTACAATACGGAGACGGATACGGATACCTTGCTTGCACAGGACGTCGTCGAATACGTCGTCGATACGGCGGCGAGCGGCACCCCCTACATCTACTATACGATGGGCGTGACGGCGGACATCGACGTGGAGGGCGGGTCGCTCGAGCGCGACTACAACCAGGTCTACCGCGTGCGCGCAGACGTCACGGAGGAGACCGCTCCCTATGAATACACCTTCTCCGAGGAATACCTCGAAGAGCACGACGGCGAAGTCCCTTACGTCAACTTGGGCGAGATCGTCCTCGACGGCATCGGCGCTGCTTACGCGGGCAGCCCCACGCAGTTCACTCACGACCTCACTTCGGGCGTTACCCCCCTCTCCTATGCGGGCTACACCTACAGCTTGCAGGCCTATGCCAACGGCGGGCTCTACTTCACCCGCACCGACCTCGCGCAGACGGGTTCGACGGGCGAGGACGGCTGGCTCTACTACCTCTCCGCCGAGGAGCTCGGCGAGGGCTGGAACTCGGTGACGGGCAACGGCGCGGACTATCTCGACGTCGTGGCGCAGACCACCGACAACGCCGGCACCGCCGCCATCTTCTATCTCGATGAGGCGGGCGCGCACCACTACCTCTATGTGGCGGACGGCAACATCTTCCGCGCCGACGTGACGGAGACGGGCACCGAGACGACGCTCATCGCCCGCGGCGCCACCGACGCCGTGCTCATCTCCATCGACGATACCTCGAGCGAGGAGTATTCCTACGTCTACTACACCATCTCGGGCGACAGCGGCTCCGATATCTATCGCGCCGTCTACAACGGCACGGAGGAGGACTACCGCACCCTCGGCTACGAGGAGAACGCTCCCTTCCGCCCCGTGCAGATCCTCGACATCGAGCACGCCGGCAGCTGGTATAACTTCGAGATCGTCGACGGCACCATCTTCTTTGCCGACGCCGAGGCCATCGGTGCCACTTCCTATAATTATATCGCCACGTTCTCGCTCAAAAACGAGAGCGGCGCGGTGATGGATAACGCGGAGCTCAAAGCGCTCAACGAAGAGTACGAAAAGATCGTCGGCGAAGACGGCATCATCGAGTCCTCCGCGGACGACGTGGGCGAGAATATGCCCAACGCGCTCCGCTACTACTTCTTCATGGGGCAGCACGATCTCTTCTATGCCGCCGCCGAGAAGTATTCCGACTATAAATACGATTTTTCGGACGGATACCTTGCCTACGAATCGACGGCCTTTGCCCGCAACATCCAAGAAGCGGTCGACGAGGGCAGGAAGGAGACGTATCTTTACAGCGAGGAGGAGCAGGACTACTTTAAGGGCTATATCGAGGACGGCGGCGGCCTCGGCGAGGCGCGCACGAGGAGCCACTTCATCCGCCACATCGGCGCGATGAGCGAGAGCGACTTCGACGCGATGGAGGCCTATTGGAGCTCCATGCTCCAGCACATCACCGTCGAGACGGAGACGACGGGCCTTCCCGGTTGGGCATGGGTGCTCATCGGCGTGGGCATCGGCGTCGTCGTGGTCGGCGCGGGCCTTGCGGTGTTCTTCGTCCTGCGCGCCAAGAAGCGCAAGGCGGGCGAGAGCCACGAGCCCAAGATGTTCGTCGATACGACGGACGACCGCTCCGTGGACGTCTATGCCGACGATACGCCCGATGCTCCCGCGGAAAACGAGGAAACGGACGCCTCCTCGGACGAGCCTGCCGACGACGAAAACAAGGACTAACAAAACACTAAAAAATTCCCGCCTAAATTGGGCGGGAATTTTGATTTTGCGTGAAAGGCGGAAAAAATTTCGCGCGGAAAGAGATTTTTTTGCGAAAGGAATAAAAAAACAGTTTACAAGAAAAATAAAAATAAATATAATCTACTAGCTTGATGCCCGCAAAGGGCGCTACGGGGAGGAAAATTTATGGTACGTTACATGAAATGCCCGCGCTGTGAGCTCAACTACATCGACGCGGAGAAGCAGGAATACTGCGATGTCTGCCTCAAGGAGATGAAGGGCATCCGCACCGACGCGGACGAGATCGAGGAAGAAGAGGAGAACGAGATCCCCACCGAACTCTGCCCCGTCTGCGGCGAGAACATGATGATGCCCGGCGAGAAGATGTGCGAGGAGTGCCGCAAGAAGGCCGAGATGGAGGAGCAGGAGCCCGATCCCGAGGAGGACGACGAGTGGCGCGAGTACCTCGACGACGACACCGACGACCTCGACGCCGAAATGGACGGCATGAAGGAGGAGTTCGGCGAGCTCGAGGAGGAGAACGCCGACGAGGAAGAAGAGGAGTTCGAGGAAAACAACGACGACGATGACGACTTCGATTACGTCACCGGCGATGAGATCTATACCCTCGGCGACGACGATGAGGACGACGAGGAAGAGGACGGAGAGGAAGACTTTTAACACTTTTCGCCGCAAATCTTTTGCTGCGCAAAATCTTCGCGGCGAGGGGTGGGCGGGTAACATCTAAATTGCGCCGTCGGCCGCCTACGGTTTTGTCCTTATTGGACAGTAAGCCTCAGGTATGAGGCAAATTGGGGCCCGCAGCGGAGGGGGACCCTCCTCGCGGAAGTAAATTTTGATTTCGCCGCAAATCTTTTGCTGCGCAAAATCTTCGCGGCGAGGGGTGGGTGCGTAACATCTAAATTGCGCCGTCGGCCGCCTACGGTTTTGTCCTTATTGGACAATAAGCCTCAAGTATGAGGCAAATTGAGTCCCGCAGCGCAAAAGCGCGGTTTTGCTCGCGGAAATTATTTTGAAATAAGTGCTGCCGCAAAAATCGCTTTGGCGATTTTTGCGGCAGCACTTTTACGTTCTCTGCCGTATGCGAGGGAGATAGAACTGCCGTCGTCGAGTTTCCTGCATTTTATAATAAGGCGACTCCCTCAGTCATGCCGTCGGCGCTTGCACCGAACGGCATGACAGCTCCCCCGAGGAGGCGCTTATAATAAGGAATTTTACAAATCAAGAAAGCACTTGCTCGCCCCCCGGGGAGGAGCTTATAATAAGGCGACTCCCTCAGTCATGCCGTCGGCATTTGCGCCGAACGGCATGACAGCTCCCCCGAGGAGGCGCTTATAATAAGGCAACTCCCTCAGTCTCGCTTTGCTCGACAGCTTCTCGCGTGGTAGAGCCCGCGCTGCTTATCTTCCCACGCATCTGCTGCGCATCTGCGGGGGAGCCCTGAAACGGCGCGAACAATGCGCCGTTTCCAAGTTCGCAAGTGGTCAAAGCCCCACCTCGTCGCGGCAAGGCGTTTTGGTCTGCGGCGCACTTCGTTTGCCGCATGACCCTTTGTGCCTGCCGCTCCTCTTCCCACAAAACTCGCTGACGCGACTTTTGCGGGAGCCCTGAAAAGCAAGAAAGCACTTGCTCACCCCCTCCCGAGAGGGCGCTTAAAGTGAGGCAATTCCATAATTTGAAAGTCCTCTTGGGAAAGTTTCCTTGTTTCAGCCCTCCCTGTGTAAGGGAGGGTGCCGAGCGAAGTGAGGCGGGAGGGTTGTAAAGTTGGTGATATGCGTGCGCAACAACCCTTCCGTCAGGCTCGTTCCTCGCCTGCCACCGTCTCGTCGGCGCAAGGGAAACGCCGCCTCGGTCGCGGTTTTTGCCCACAATGGCAAAAACCTTAGTTCGCCGCGCGCGCACGCCACACCGTGGCGATGCGCATAATGCGCGGCTCATCCCTTGCATAGGGGAGGCCAAAATGCGGCGAACTCCCTCAGTCATGCCGTCGGCACTTGCGCCGAACGGCATGACAGCTCCCCCGAGGAGGCGCTTAAAATAAGGAATTTTACAAATCAGGAAAGCACTTGCTCACCCCCGGGGAGGAGCTTATAATAAGGAGATCTCTTTTATACCCGTAAAATAGGAAACACCCCGGGGCTTGCGCCTCGGGGCATTTCCTATATGATAAGGGGGAAAATTATGAGCTTTGTTTGCATCGCCGATGTCCTCATCGACTTTGTGCCTCTATTATAGAGCATTTTTCCAAAAAGTAAAACCAATTCCGCGAAAATTTTCCAAAAATTATTTTTTTATGATTTGGAACATTTCCCGATAATTTTATGCGCAAACATACACGCTTTTTTGCAAATTTCTGACAAAATGTCTCTCCCCTCCCTCTTTTTCTACAAAATGCGGCAAAAGAGGCAGCCCGTGACCGCCGCCAAGAGGTTCCCCGCCAGCGCGATGAGGACGGGCCGCGGCGAAATTTTTCTGCCCGCAAAGTAGAGAGCGGAGAGATAAAAGGCGGTCTCGCTCGAGCCGTACAGGACGCAGGCGCAGCGGGCAAGATAGCTGTCCGCGCCGTACTGCGTGATGATGCCGTTGAGGAGCGCCATCGAGCCGCTCCCCGAAAAGGGTTTGACGAGCAGGAGCGGCGCGAGCTCCTTCGGGATGCCGACGAGCTCCAGCGCGGGGGCAAGCAGGCGGGCGAGAAAGGCGGAGAGGCCGCTCTCCGTGAAGAGTTCGCTCAAGATGAGCACGGCGGCGAGCGAGGGAAAGAGCGAGACAAGCAGGGGAAGCGCCCCTTTGATGCCGCCCGCGAAGGCGTCGAAGAGCTTGACCTTCTTAAAGAGCGCAAAGGCGAATACCCCTAAAAAGAGCAGGGGAAAGAGGAGAGCGCTCATCGGCGGGAATGCGTCCGCAGGCGCGGGCGGGGACGCGGGGCAAGCGGGCTGCGGGGGCGCTTGGGAGAAGTGAGGAAGGTGAGAAGGACGACGAGCGCCGCCGAGAGCAAGGTGGAGAGCAGGATGGGCGGAACGATGTCGGCGGGAGAGGCGGAGCCCGCGGCGAGGCGGAAGGAGAGGGCGGTGGTGCTGATGAGCTGCACGCCCGCCGCGTTGAGCGCAAAGAGCATATGCGCGCCGAACTCGTTGCCGCGCGCAAGAAAACGGCGGCACGCCTCGATGCCGAGAGGGGTGGGCGCACCGGGGAGGCTCAGAAGGTTAGCAGAGACCGAGCAGCAGGCGGCGGAGAGCGCCTTGTCGTCCTCCGAACGAAAGAGGCGGCGGGCGGCGGGGCGCAGGGCGCGGGCAAGAAGCGACGTGAGGCCGCTTTGCTCCATCACACCGAAAAATCCCAGCCACACGCAGTAGGCGGCGGCAAGCGAGAGACCGAGCGAGACGGCCTTTTCCCCGCCCGCAGCGAGCGCCGGCAGGAAGGCCTCCGGCTCGAAGATGAGAAATAACAGCGCGGAGAGGAGAAACATCGCCGCAAATACTCCGTTCATCGCCCTACTATATGCGGCGGCGGGACAGGTTATGCTTAGGACTTTGGGGTGGGGTGTTGGGGAGTGGGGTGGGAGCGTTGGGCGGAGCGGGAGGAAAGGGAAGGAGAATGGGAATGGGAGGGGCGGCGCGGGCGCATTGCGCCGCCCCCCCTTTTTTTTCGCGCATCTGCTTCGCATCTGCGTGGGGGCGCTATTACTCCTTCATTACTCCCTCAGTCGTACCATCGACGCGTGCGTCGATGGTATGACAGCGTCTCGCGCGGTAGAGACCGCGCTTCGGTCAGGAAATGCCCCGAGCAATGGGGCATTTCCAAGCTCGCAAATGGCAAAGAGCCCACCGGGCTCTTTGCAAGAAAGCATTTGCTCGCCCCCAAGCCCACCCCAAAAAAATACTCCGTCTTTTTTTGGGGACCCCGGGGGAGGCGCTTACAATAAGGAATTTTACCAAATTCAGGAAGCATTTGCTTGCCCGACAGGGCGCATACAATATTTTATATGTTCCTTGACGGCGGGGCGGAGAAGTGCTATACTGAAAATATGAACGCAAATGTTGTCAATGTCATGCCCATGATGGTCGTATCTCTTTGTGAAATACGATGACTTGGCGCGCGCGTTTTGGGAAATTCAGCCCGTCGGGTCAACCGGCGGGCTTTTTGTTTGGGAGGCAAAAATGAAGGAGCTTGGCAGTAAAGTTTTGAAAACGGAGCGGCTCACGCTGCGCCCCTTCCGCGCGGACGATGCGGAGGAATGTTACAAAAATTGGATGACCGATCCCGCCGTCACCAAATATCTGACGTGGACGCCGCATAGGGACATCGCCTTCACGCGGCAGCTGCTTGCGGCGTGGGAGGAGGAAGCAAAAAAGCCCGACGTCTTCCATTGGGCGATCGAGCTGGAGGGCGAGGTCATCGGCGATATTTCGGTGGTGAGCCTCGACAAGCGCACGGACTGCGCCGACCTCGGCTACTGCCTTTGCCGCCGCTTCTGGGGGCAGGGCATCATGACGGAGGCGCTCGCCCGTGTCAGAGATTACCTCTTTGCAGAGTGCGGGCTCTTTCGCCTCGAGGCGCGCCATGCGGCGGAGAACGTCGGCTCGGGCAGGGTACAGGAGAAGTGCGGGTTTGTGTACGAGGGCACCGCGCGCAGGGCGTGGAAGCTGACAGAGACGGGCGAGTGGTGCGACCTTGTCCACCGCGCCGTTTTGCGCGAGGAGTGGGAGCGTTTGGCGGGGGAAGAGACAAGGGAAGAGTGAATACCTCGGCAATTACTCCCTCAGTCTCGTCGCAGCGGAGCAAATTTCGCAAGCCGCTCACTTTGTTTGCGGCTTTGCTCTGATGCTCGCTGCTCCTCTTCCCACAAAACTCGCTGACGCGACTTTTGCGGGAGCCCTGAAAAGTAAGAAAGCATTTGCTCGCTCCCGACCCACCCCAAAAAAACACTTCGTCTTTTTTTGGGTACCCCGAGGAGGGAGCCAAGAGGACAACGTTAACTTCCTTGCCTCCCTCTTAGAGGGAGGTGGCACGGCGTAAGCCGTGACGGAAGGAGTTTTTGATGGGGAAAGAGAACGGCCGCTGCCGTTGACGGGCTTGTGGGAATGGGGTGAACTCCCTCATATGCCTCCCCTGCGTAAGGGATGAGCCGCGCATTATGCGCATCGCCACGGTGTGGCGTGCGCGCGCGGCGAACTGCGGTTTTTGCTATTGTGGGCAAAAACCGCGACCGAGGCGGCGTTTCCCTTGCGCCGCCGAGACGGTGGCAGGCGAGGAACGAGCCTGACGGAGGGGTTGTTGTGCTCATATAACGCCAACCTTACAACCCTCCCGCCTCACTTCGTTCGGAAACCTCTCTGCGTTCGGCACCCTCCCTTGCACAGGGAGGGCTAAACTAAGGTGACTCCCTCAGTCTCGCTACGCTCGACAGCTCCCCCAAGCCCACCCCAAAAAAATACTTCGTCTTTTTTTGGGGACCCCGTGGAGGCGCTTAAAATGCGGTGGCTCCTTCCGTCTGCTTCGCAGACACCTCCCTCAAGGAGGGAGGCACGGGAAGGGGAATTTACTCCCTCAGTCTCGCTGCGCTCGACAGCTTCTCGCGTGGTAGAGCCCGCGCTGCTTATCTTCCCACGCATCTGCTGCGCATCTGCGCGGGAGCCCTGAAACGGCACGCACAATGTGCCGTTTCCAAGTTCGCAAGTGATCAAAGCCCCACCTCGTCGCGGCAAGGCGTTTTGGTCTGCGGCGCACTTTGTTTGCCGCATGACCCTTTGTGCCTGCCGCTCCTCTTCCCACAAAACTCGCTGACGCGATTTTTGCGGGAGCCCTGAAAAGCAAGAAAGCACTTGCTCGCCCCCGACCCACCCCAAAAAAATACTTCGTCTTTTTTTGGGGACCCCGAGGAGGCGCTTATAATAAGGTGACGCCCTGCGGGCGCGCGGCGCCTCCCTTTATATAGGGCTCCCAAAAAAGATTTTGCGAAGCAAAAGATTTTTAGGGAAAAGGAGGAGCAGGCATTAAAGTCCCGCCTCGACGAAGGAGGGGCGGGCAAAGTTTGCCTTGCTCCGACGCGGGCGGTGCGGGTCTTACTGCAAAATAAGTTTACATTTTTGCGCAAAGCGTGTATAATGAAGGCAAAAAGTTGTGTCCGCGGGCGGTCTGCGGGTGCAAGCGAAGTTGAGAAAGGGCGCTCATCTGCGCCAAAGAGAGGGACCATGAAGGGCAATTACTATGTAACGACGGCCATCGCCTATACCTCGGGCAAGCCGCACATCGGCAATACCTATGAGGCCATTTTAACGGACGCCATCGTCCGCTTCAAGCGTATGCAGGGCTACAACGTGCGCTTCCAGACGGGCACGGACGAGCACGGTCAGAAGATCGAGGAAAAGGCGGAAAAGGCGGGTGTCTCGCCGCAGGAATATGTCGACAATGTCGCGGGCGTCATCCGCTCCATCTGGGACGGCGTCGGCACTTCGTACGATAAGTTCATCCGCACCACCGACCCGGACCATGTGAAGACGGTGCAGAAGATCTTCAAAAAGTTCTATGAGCAGGGCGATATCTACAAGGGCGAGTACGAGGGCTGGTACTGCACCCCCTGCGAGAGCTTTTGGACGGAGAGCCAGCTCATAGACGGCAAGTGCCCCGACTGCGGCCGCGAAGTCAGGCGCGCCAAAGAGGAGGCGTACTTCTTCAAGATGGGCAAGTATGCGGACGCGCTCATTCATCACATCGAGACGCACCCCGGCTTTATCCGCCCCGTCTCGCGCAAGAACGAGATGATGAATAACTTCTTGAAGAAGGGCTTGCAGGACCTGTGCGTCTCGCGCTCTACCTTCAAGTGGGGCATCCCTGTCGACTTTGACGACCGCCATGTCGTCTATGTGTGGCTGGATGCCCTCACCAACTATATCACGGGGCTCGGCTACGACCCCGAGGGCAGCGCGCCCCTCTACGATGAATTCTGGCGCCATGCCGAAAAGCTGCACGTCATCGGCAAGGATATCGCCCGCTTCCATACCATCTATTGGCCCATCTTTTTGATGGCGCTTAATGAACCCCTGCCCGACCATGTCTTTGCCCACCCCTGGCTCTTACAGGGCGGCGAGAAGATGAGCAAGTCGCGCGGCAACGTCATCTATGCGGACGACCTTGCCTCCGTGTTCGGCGTGGACGCCGTGCGCTACTTCGTGCTGCACGAGATGCCCTACGAGGGCGACGGCACCATCACCTGGGAGCTCGTCACGGAGCGCGTCAATTCCGACCTTGCCAACACCCTCGGCAACCTCGTGCGCCGCACCCTCGCCATGACGCGCAAGTATTTTGACGGCGTCGTGCGCGACGGGGGCGCCGTGGAGCCCGTCGACGAGGAGCTTAAGAGCGTCGTCACGGGCGTACGGGCAAAGGTGGAGGCGTGCATGGAGGACTTCCGCATCGCCGACGCCCTCAACGAGCTCTTCCTCGTCTTCCGCCGTGCCAACAAGTACATCGACGAGACGATGCCCTGGGTGCTCGGCAAGGACGAGGCGAAGAAGGACCGCCTGGCGACCGTGCTTTATGACCTCACCGAGAGCATCTTGACGGGCGCGAGCCTGCTCGCTCCCTTCCTGCCCGAGACGGCAAACAAGATCGCCTCCTACCTCAACGCCCCCTTGAAGACGCTGGAGGAGTGCGATCGCTTCGGGGTGTACCCGAGCGGCAGTCATATCGCCGCCGAGGACGAGCCCCTCTTTGCCCGCTTCGATTGGAAGGAAGTCGCGCCTCGGGTGGACGCCATCCAAAAGGCGCAGCGCGAGGAGTACGAGCGCGAGAACCCGCCTGCACCTGCCGGTGGGGCAGCTGCGCCCGCTCCTGCCGACGAGGCAGCTAAGAGTGAGGCGGCGGCTCCTGCGGTTTCTGCCGCTCCCGATGAGAGCGCGCCCGCGGATGAGGAGAAGCTGCCCGAGATCACCATCGACGACTTTGCGAAAGTGGAGCTGCGCGTGGGCGAGGTCATCGCCTGCGAGAAGGTGAAAAAGTCGGAAAAACTGCTGCACGAGACGGTGAAGGTGGGTGAGGAAGTGCGCTCCGTCGTCTCGGGCATCGCCAAATTCTATACGCCCGAGGAGATGGTGGGGAAGAAGGTGGTGCTCGTCACCAACTTGAAGCCCGTCAAGCTGTGCGGCGTCAAGTCGGAGGGCATGATCCTCTGTGCCGAGGACGGCGAGGGCAATCTTTCCCTCATCTCCCCCGAAAAGGGCATGGAGAGCGGGGCGAAGATCAGATGATCGACGTTCACGCGCACTTTGCGGGCGAGGGGTATTCTTTCCCCGAGGAATGGGAGCGCATCCGCGCGGCGGGCGTTACTTCCGTCATTTTAGCGGGGGATACCGTCGCCCACTCCGCTTGGCATAAAGAATTTGCGGAAAACCACGAGGGCGCCTTCTTCACGGCGGGCGTGCACCCCTCGGAGCTTGAAAACTTGCCCCGCGATTGGCTCCAAGAGATAGAAATGCTTGCCCGCCACCCCAAGTGCGTCGCGATCGGGGAGATCGGGCTCGACTACCACTACGAGAATACCGACAAGGGGGCACAGAAGGCGGCGTTTTTGGCGCAGCTCGAGCTTGCCGACCGCCTTTCTCTGCCCGTGCAGATCCACTCCCGCGACTGCGCCGCCGATATGCTCGCTCTCTTAAAGGAGCACGCCGCGCTCTTAAAACATGGCTTTTTGATGCACTGCTATTCGCACGGCAAGGAGATGCTGGGGGCGTTCGCCGCCCTCGGCGGGTACTTCTCCTTCGGCGGCACGGTGTGCTTCAAGAACGGCCGCCGCACCGTGGAGAGCGCGCTTGCCTGCCCCGAGGAGCGGCTCCTCACCGAGACGGACTCGCCCTATCTCTCCCCCTTCCGCGGCGAAAAGAATTCGCCCGCCAATATCCCCGTCATCATGAGGCGGCTCGCCGAAGTGCGGGGCGCGGACGAGGAGCAGATAAAAACCGCTGTCCGCCGCAATGCGGAGCGGCTCTTTCCCAAAATAAAAGAATGCGGCCCGTGCGGCCCTTGACAAGAGATGAACACTTTTACTTACAAAATCGGAAACAATCTGTATATCAACCTCACCAACCGCTGTTCCAACCGCTGCACCTTCTGCGTGCGCGATCAGAGCGCGCAGTACGAGGGCTATTCGCTCTGGCTGGACAGCGAGCCCTCCGTCGAGGACGTCGTGAAGGAGATCGGCGATCCCGCGCAGTACGAGGAGATCGTCTT
>CALVTT010000048.1 GCA_944363045.1 uncultured Clostridia bacterium
GTCTTCTTGCGGTAGATGGCGGCGGCGAGGTCGCGCGTCGCATAGAGGGAGGCGCCGTCCGAGCGCAGGATGAGGCAAGGCGGCATACCGTAGGGCTCGAGGTCGACGATCTTGGCGCCGTTGCTCTCCTTCAAGAGCCCCTTCTCCTGGAGTTCTTCGACGACGGGCGCCATCTTGTCGGTATAGAAGCGCTCGCCCGCGTACGAATCGAAGGTGACGTTGAGCTTTTTATAGATGCCCTTGACGTAGTCGAGCGTTAAGGACTTGAACCAATCAAAGAGCTCGTTCGCCTCCCTGTCGCCGCTCTCGATGAGGCGGAAATATTCGCGCGCCTCCGCTTGCATCGCCTCGTCCGCCTCCTCGTTGAAGCGCACATAGAGGTCGTTGATGGCGTGGATGCCCCCCTTTTCCGCCTCCTCGCGGCTGCCCCAGCGCTTGTAGGCGGAGATGAGCTTGCCGAACTGCGTGCCGTAGTCGCCCAAGTGGTTGATGCCCACCGTGTGATAGCCGAGGAATTTGAAGATGCGGTAGAGCGCCCCGCCGATGACCGTCGTCGAGAGGTGCCCGATATGGAAGGGCTTGGCAATGTTGACGGAGGAGTAGTCGATGCAGATGGTCTTGCCCGCGCCCATCTCGGAGGAGCCGTAGTTTTCTCCCTCTTTGAGGATGCGGGACAAAACGTCGCTTGCGAGCCCCTTGCGGTCGATGCGGAAGTTGACATAGCCGTTGAGAGCCTTTGCTTCCGAGACGATCTCATCGACGGGGTAGCTTTGCGCGATGCCCTCGGCGATGAGCGCGGGGCTCTTGCGCAGCACTTTGGCAAGTTTGAAGCAGGGGAGGGCGTAGTCCCCCATCGAGGAGTCGGGCGGCACGGCGATGAGCCCCTCAAGCTCCTCTTTTGTGACCCCCTCCGCCGGGATATGTTGGGAAATATAGCGCTTATAGTCCATTTGCGTACTCTCTTTGCGGGGGAAACGGTGCGCCCCGCACGCTCTCTTTTGTGCTCATTTTAGCACATTTTGCGGCAAACGGCAAGCGAAAAGACTTGCCATTTCGGGGCGCGGAAGGTATAATGATTGAGAATACATCGGGCGCCCCGCAGGGCGCCCGCTTCAGGAGATATGAGATGAAATTAGGTGTCGTGGGGCTCCCCAACGTGGGGAAATCTACCCTCTTCAACGCCATCACGCACGCAGGCGCCGAGATGGCCAATTACCCGTTCTGCACCATCGAGCCCAACGTGGGCGTCGTCGCCGTGCCCGACGAGCGGCTCGATAAACTCGCCGCCCTTTATTCGAGCAAGAAGGTGACGCCCGCCGTCATCGAATTTGTCGACATTGCGGGCCTCGTGAAGGGCGCGAGCCGCGGCGAGGGCCTCGGCAATAAGTTCCTCTCCCACATCCGCGAGGTGGACGCCATCGTGCACGTCGTGCGCTGTTTCGAGGACGAGAACATCACCCATGTGGAGAGCACCGTCGACCCCGTGCGCGACATCGAGACCATCAATCTGGAGCTCATCCTCGCCGACATCGAGGCCGTCGAAAAGCGCAAGGACCGCATCCGCAATGCGGCGCGCGGGGGCTCCGATAAGGGCGCCGCCGCCGAGTTTGCCTTCCTCGAAAAGTTACAGGCGCACCTTGAAGAGGAAAAGCCCGCCTCCTCCTACCCTCTCACCGAGGACGAGGAGCCGATGATGGACAATCTCTTTCTGCTCTCCTCAAAACCCGTCATCTACTGCGCCAACATTGCAGAGAGCGACATGGGCAAGGAGCAAGAGAACCCCTATGTGCAGCAGGTGAAGGCGTATGCCGCAAAGCACAATGCGGAGATCATCGTCGTCTGCGCCAAGACGGAGGAGGAGCTTTCCGAGATGGACGAGGAGGACAGGGAGATGTTCCTTCAGGACTTCGGCCTCAAAGAGAGCGGGCTTAGTAAGCTCATCAAGGCGTCCTACTCCCTGCTCGGGCTCATCTCCTACCTCACCGCGGGCGAGAAGGAGACGCGCGCCTGGACCATCAAAAAGGGCACCAAAGCCCCACAGGCGGCGGGCAAGATCCACTCCGATTTCGAAAAGGGCTTCATCCGCGCCGAGGTCGTGGAATGGGAGACGCTTTTGGAGTGCGGCGGCCTTGCGGGCGCGCGCGAGAAGGGCAAAGTGCGCTCCGAGGGCAAGGACTATGTGATGAAGGACGGCGACGTGGTGCTGTTTCGGTTTAATGTGTAATAAGTTTTTCGCCGCAAATCTTTTTGCTGACGCAAAATAAATGCCGTGAGGGGTGGGGTTGGTTGATTTTAAGGGGCGGCTTCGGCCGCCCACTGTTTTGTCTTGATTGGACAATAAGCCTCAAGTATGAGGCAACTTGGGGCCCGCAGCGCAAAAACGTGGTTTTGCTCGCGGCATTATTGGAAAATTCCACATTGTGGGGAAATTTCCTGACCGAGCGCAGTTTCCACGGCGCGAGACGGTGGCGCGTTGTCCGAGGCTTGCCCTCGGCAACGTGACGGAAGGAGTTTTTACAGGATAAAGAGAACTGCCGTTATCGCAAACGAGCATACAAAAATAAGGCGACTCCCTCAGTCTCGCTGCGCTCGACAGCTCCCCCATGGGAGGAGCCAAGGAAAGGGCTCCCGCGAAGATTTTGCGAAGCAAAAGATTTGCGGGAAAAGGGCGAGAAAGCGCTTTCTTGCTTTTCAGGGTTCCCGCAAAAGTCGCGTCAGCGAGTTTTGTGGGAAGAGGAGCGGCAGGCGCATAAGGTCATGCGGCAAACAAAGTGCGCCGCAGACCAAAACGCCTTGCCGCGACGAGGTGGGGCTTTGACCGCTTTCGAGCTTGGAAACGGCGCATTGTGCGCGCCGTTTCAGGGCTCCCGCGCAGATGCGCAGCAGATGCGTGGGAAATGGAGCAGCGCGGGCACTACCGCGCGAGAAGAGCAGGCATCTAAGCCCTGCCCTGACGAAGGAAGGGCTGGCGAAGTTTGCCTTGCGGCGACGCGGTGACTCCTTCCGTCACGGCTGCGCCGTGCCACCTCCCTCGGGGAGGGAGGCAAGGAAGTTAGCGGTTGCGGCGACGCGGCAACTCCCTCAGTCATGCCATCGACGCATGCGTCGAATGGCATGACAGCTCCCCCGAAGGAGGAGCCAAGAAAGTTATCGCTCCCCTGCGCTTTCAAATCATGGCGCAAGCAGGGTTTCCCTGCGCCCGCGCACTCAATTTGCATATACTTATGCTTATTGTCAAAGAATGACAACAAAGCGGGCGGGCGATAACGTCTCTTAAAATCGCGGCAGCTCACTCCTCGCGGAAAGATTTTTGCGTCAGCAAAAAGATTTTCGCGAAATAACCTCGCACCTCGCCGCGAAGATTTCCCGAAGGGAAAGATTTGCGGCGAAAATGCCTTTTCCTATGACTGACCGGTGGAGACGATGTCCTCCTCGTCCTCTTGCGCGGAGGGGCGGATCATGCAGTAGTGCGCGTTGTGCGCATAGTTCGTTTGGTCTTTCTGCCGTGCGTTCTTTTTAAGAAGATCTTCCATACCGGCAGCATGAAGAAAAACAGGGGGAATTATTCCTCCTGTTTTTGCTCTTTTTCCTCATCTGGATATTCGGGCAGATCTTCACCCGCCATTTCGGCGATGGCTTCCCGTTCGCGCCGCTTGTATGCCTCGCGGCGTTCCGCTGCGTCTTGATCGACGCGGTCAACATTTTCTTCCTTCTTTTGATCCATAGCCGCCTCTCCTGCGCAGATTTGCGCCATTTTTGTGATTTGATTATAGCACGGACGGGGAGATTTGTCAAGTCCTTATTTTATTTTACACCAGCAGGTGCGCACGCGGGAAGATGCGCCCCGTACAGGGGAAGATGCGCCGCGCGCCGTCACTTATCCCCTTCCTCGCTCAGTCCTTTCAGCTGTTTTTGCGCCTTGCGGGCGTCAGAGAGCGCCTCCTCCCACGTCTTTGCCGCTCCGATGCGCTCCAGGACGGCGGCACGGTCCTCGAGCGCCGCCATAAAGAGCGAACAGAGCCTGCCGCGCAGGGCACGGCTCTCCGCTTTGAGCAGCGCCGCGTGATACAGCCGCAGCACCCCTTCCTCCGTCTGCAAAAGATCGCGCAGGGTATCGCGCTCGGAGAGCATCGTCTCCTCCTTGGAATACCTCATGTTTCCCCCTCCGCCAGGGAGAGGATGGCCGCATGGCGGGAGATGTGTTCCGCCGCGAGATGCGCCATTTCCTCGGCGAGCGAGCCGTCCGTCAGCAACCCCGCAAAGAGATGCGCCTTCCTCGCCGCCAGCTCCTCCCCCGCCGCCAGAGAAATGAGGGCGGAGCGTTCCTCTCTTTCAAACTGCATAAAAAACCTCCCGCTATGAGTGTGCGCGGGAGGCGCTTATTTTATGTAATTTTTTCTTTGCCGTCTCCTTCGGGGGATCTGCCCTTCGTCTCCGCAAAGAAAGGGCAATGGGGGGCGAGGGTGCATACATCGCAGGCGGGGCGCTGCGAATGGCAGACCTTTCTTCCGTGCCAGATGAGCCAATGATGCGCCTTTGACCAATCTTGTTCGGGGATAACTGCCATCAGCCCCTTCTCCACCTCGAGGGGGGTCTTGCCGCGGGCAAGCCCCAGACGGTTGGCGACGCGGAAGACGTGCGTATCGACGGCGATGGCATTGCCGTGGAAGGCGACCGCATAGACGACGTTTGCCGTCTTCCTGCCCACGCCCGCCAGCGTTTCGAGCTCTTCGCGCGAGGCGGGCACTTCTCCCCCGAACCGCACTAAAATATCCTTTGAGGCGGAGAGGATGTGCGCCGCCTTGTTACGGTAAAAGCCGCAGGAGTAGATGTACTGTTCCAGCTCCTCCTGCGAGAGGGAGAGCATCTTTTGAGGCGTGCCGTGTTCGCGGAACAAGACTTCCGTCACCTTGTTGACGCGCTCGTCCGTGCACTGCGCGGAGAGGATGACGGCGACGAGGAGCTCGTAGGGCGTCCTGTATTGGAGGGCGGGCCCCACATCGGGATAGAGGCGCTGAAGCTCGCTTAAAATTTCCTGCTTGTTGTCCATGCCCCCATTATAGCACGCGTGAAAAGACAAGGCAAGCGGGTTTGCACCTTACAAGTATTCAAAACCCCGCCCCGACTGCCGCATGAAGCCCGCAAAGGCGGAATAGCGCCCCTCTGCAAGGGCGCGGCGGGCGCGGGGGAGGAAGGCTTCCTCGAAGCGGGCGGAAATGCCGCAGCCGACGCCTGCCTCCTTGGGGGTATTCACCGCCTGCACTGCGGCCCCCATGCCGCGCAGGGCGGAAACAAACGCGAGCGTCTGCGCCCGCGAGCGAAAAACTGCCAAATATGTCATATTCTGTCCCCTTTCGTTCGTAAAATAGGAAGCGCCGCTGTCTGCGCCCGACGTCTGCGGCGAACTTTGGGAGGTGAAATGTTGATCTATCTCGACCATGCTGCCACGGGAGGGAGCAAGGCTCCCTCCGTCCAGAGCGCGGTGCTCGCCGCCATGCGCTGCTGCGCCAACCCGGGAAGGAGCGGGCATAAGCTCTCGCTCGCCGCCGCCGAGCGCGTGTTCGCTTGCAGGAGGCTGCTCTCCGACCTCTTTGAAGGGAGCGGCTATGAGCGCGTCGTCTTTACCAAAAACTGCACCGAGGCCCTCAATTTAGCCATCCTCGGCACCCTTAGGCGCGGCGACCACGCGGTGACGACCTGCCTCGAACACAACTCCGTGCTGCGCCCCTTAGAGGCATTGAAGCGGGCGGGCGTCATCGAATACGACGTCGCGCCCCTCGTGGGAGGCAAACTGCTGCCCGAGAGCATCGCGGCGCTCGTCAAGGGCAATACGCGCATGGCAGCCGTCACCTCCGCCTCCAACGTGACGGGGGAGACGCCGCCGCTTGCCGCCATCCGCAGGGCGCTGCCCGAGCGCGTGCTCCTCGTCGTGGACGGGGCGCAGGGCGCGGGGCACGTCGGCCTTTCCATGAAAGAGCAGGGCATCGACGCCTTAGCGCTCGCCGGGCACAAGGGCATGGGCGGCATCCAGGGGGCGGGGGCGCTCATATTTTCCGAACGCATGGAGATAGCGCCCCTCCTCTATGGCGGCACGGGCAGCGAGAGCCACGATTTGAATATGCCCGCCTTTTACCCCGACCGCTTGGAGAGCGGCACCCTCTCCTATCCCGCCGTCTGCTCGCTCTTTGAGGGGGCGCTGCTCGTGAAGAGCCGCCGCGAGGAATGGGCGAAGAAGCTCTATAAAGTGACGGACGCCGTTTTGCAGGGGCTTAAAGAGCTCAAAGGGTATATCCCCTGTTTTGCCGCCAACCCCTGCGGCATCTGCGCCTTCCGCCACGAGCGGCTGCCCTCCGAGACGGTCGCGGGAGAGCTTTCAGACCGCTTCGGCATCTGCGTGCGGGGCGGCCTGCACTGCGCGCCCCTCGTGCATAAAGCGCTCGGCGACTTCCCCGACGGGCTGGTGCGCGCCTCCTTCGCCCCCGAACAGGGCAAAAAGGAAGTAAAGGCGCTGCTTGCCGCCCTCAAAGAGATCGCACGGCACGCCTAAAAAGGCGGAGGCATGGGCGCGGCAAGACCGAGAGGCGGAGGCATGGGCGCGGCAAGACCGAGAGGCGGAGATATGGGTGCGGCACGCCTAAAAAGGCGGATAAAACGCGGCGCGCCCGAAAAGAGCTTAGAGGCGCTTGAGCTTTTCGGCGATCTTGAAAAGTTTTTTGCGCTTCCCGCCGTCGAGGACGGGGGCGAGCTGCTCGGTGAAGGCGTCGATCTCGGCGTTCGTGAGCGTGCCCGCGCGCTTGGCGCTCTCAGCGCGGGAGACGATCTCTTGCAAAACGTCCGCCTCTCCCCTGCCCTCGACTGCCGCCGCGAAACGCTGCACCTCTTTCTCCCACTCGGGGGGAAGCGCCTTCTTTTGTTGGGAAAATGACTTGAAATCGTTGTTTGCCATACGCCATTGTATGCGGGAGGGCGGGCGTTTGCGCCATGATATGCCCCCCTGCGCCTTCCCGCGCCTTTCCGCGCACGCCTGCGGGCGGCGCCGCATAGGATGGGGTATGGAACAGAAGGACGCTTTTTTGCTGCTCATCCTCTTTGCCGCCGCCGAGGACCGCAATTTGCGCGATACGCTCTCCTCGGCGCTCGCCTTTTACCGCGACAATCGCGATATGCTCTCCCTGCTCTTTGCTCCCGAAAGGGCGCAAAAGAGGGACGGCGCCGAAACGCCGCCCGCAAAAGGCGATGAAGCTGCCTCCCCTCGGGAAGAGGCGCCCGCGGACGAAGAACTTTCGCTCGATCCCGCCGTCGTCTCTGCCCTTTTCAAGCTGCGGAAACGGGGATAGAGGGGGAAGAGGTGCCGCGGCAGGCGTACTCGATGACGGTGTCGAGCATAATATCCTCCTTCCCCCAGACGAGGGGAGCGGCGACCGCATGACAGCCGGCCTCGGGCGTGACGCCCGTGCCGTGGATGCTTTTATCGCTCACCGGCCAGTAGATGCCCGCCACGGTGAGCTTCATCGCCGCGCCGTTTGCCGCGACAAAGCTCGTCTGCATGATGCCCTTGCCGTACGTGGACGCGGTGCCGTCTTCCGCTTCGCGCAGGAAGATGTCGGCATAGGAGAGCGTCCCGTAGTCGATGAGCACGCCGATGAGGCACTCGGAAGCGGATGCCGTGTTCTCGTCGGCGAGCAGATATAGATCGGACATGGGCGTGAAGTAGTCGTAAAAGTCGTTGCCGTAGGCGTAGTAGATCTCCTCCCTTCCGCCCTTGTAGCGGGCGATCTGCACGACGGGGGAGGCTTCGTCCGCATCGCGCATGAGGTGGGAGGCGATCTTTTGCAGATCGTCGAGGTATCCGCCGCCGTTGGTGCGCAGATCGAGGATGAGATCCTCCCTTCCCCGCTCCTTCATGAGGGCGAGGCAGCGCTCGAATTCCTCCGCGACGTTGCCGCTGAACTCGTCGATGCGGATGTAGGCGGTGTCTTCATCGAGAGCGGGAATGGCCTCCTCGGGGTACTCCTCCATATGGCCGCCGTCCGCGCCCGTGAAGTAACAGCAGGTCTCGCTGTCGCGGTAGGAGCAGTAGGTGCGCTGATAGTCGGCGGCGGTGATGGTGTACGTCCCGGCATCCGAGCCGTCCTCCTCGTACCCCATGGAGAGGGTGATGGTGCCGCCGAGGGAGGAGATGTCGGAGGTGAACTTTTCGTACGATGTGAAGGGCGTCATGACGCCACCCGCCGCCTCGTACGAGAAGATGCGCATCCCCTTGCGTACCCCTGCCGAAAAGGCGGGGGAATTGTTGGAGACGAGCGCCACGGTGCCCGAATCGTCGCCGATCAGGAAGGAGATGCCAAAGTCGTAGTTCTGACCCGCCCCCTCGCTGACATAGCTTGCATACTCCTCGGGCGAAAAGTACTGCGAATAGGGGTCGAGATTTTCGTTGAGGGCTTTAAGGAGCTCGGCGCCCGTGGCATCCTCGCCCGCGGTTTTAAGCACATTTTCCCGCGAGAAGCCTTCGGGATAGTAGTAGCGCTCCGTCACGTCGAGCGCCCATAAAAAGGAGCGCACGTCGGCGTCGATCGCATAATAGCGGACGAACCAGCCAACAAGAAAGCCCGCCGCGAGCAGCACGAGTGCCAAGAGGAGGGAAACAAGGCGGCGCGTCCACCGCTGTTTGCGCGTGGGAGGGGGCGAGGACAAGTTCTGCCTTTCGTCTAGGCCGCCGGGAACGGGGTCGAAAAATTCATCCTTTTCTTCTTGGGGAGCGTTTCTCTTGTTATATTCAGGATCCATGGGACCTCCTTATCGCTCTGACTAAGCGTTGAGCAGTTTGTAGAGTATGGTGATGACGCGGAAGGTGACCGCATCGGAAAATTTGCGGATGTTGAGCCCCGTGATGCGCTCGATCTTGTCGAGCCGGTACATGAGGGTGTTGCGGTGCATGAAGAGCTCGCGCGAGGTCTCGGAGATGTTGAGGCTGTTTTCGAGGAAGCGCTCCGCCGTCTCCATCATGTCCCGATCCTCAAAGACTTCGTCGGCGCTCTCCACATAGAACTGCTCCATATACTCCTTTAAGCGGTCTTTGGGCAAGTCTTCGAGCATCTTGACGAGCAGGTACTCGCGGTAGGTATGCACTTTGAATTCGGAGGAAAAGAGGGCGCTCACGCGCACGGCGGTGGAGGCCTGCCGATAGGAGGAGGCGATCTCCACAAAGCTCTTCATCTCGCAGCCGATGCCGATGCTCGCCTTGACGCCCAACTCCTCGTAGAGAGATTGGCTCAAAAAGTGCCCGAATTCGAGGGGGGTCTCCTCTGCCTCCATGAATTTGACGACGACGAGGTGGGTATCGTCCATGCGCACCGCCATGTCGGAGGGGCCGAGGCAGCTCTCGATGTGCGAAAGCGCCTCCACGATGCGCTTGGGGATGAGCAGCTCCACGGCAAAGCACGCGCCGTCAGAGAGGTTGAACTTGGTCAAAAAGCGGTAGATGTACCAGCCCGTGCCCTCGCCGAGGAGGATGTTTTTGAGGTACTCCGCCTTATCGGGCAGTACTTCGCGGGCGTCGGCGTTGGCGACGAGATAGCTCACGAGCTTGGCGCGGGAAAGCGCCTCCTCGCCCGTGCCGTCGAGAAAGGCCTCCGCCCGGTCGCCGCAGTAGGTGAGGATGAACTTGGTCTCCTCGCCGCCGCGGGAGGAAAGGCGCACTTCCGTGCCCGTCTTTTCCTGAACGTCCTTCAAAAGGCGGGAAAGCTCCGCCCTGGTCTGATATGTCATAAATATTCTCCCCTTGGGCGGCGTCAATACCCCAAAGGCCGCCGCCGCTCCTATCATATGCTTTGATTATACTGTTCCCTTACAGTATACCATTTCGCGGCGGGAAATTCAAGGGTTTTCACGAAGTCGGCACGAAAATTGCACGCAAGGGGAAGAAGCGGCGCCCGCACGGGCGTACTTTGCGCCCTTCCCGCCCAAAGAGCGCCAAAATGCGACGGCTTTTCCCCGCTCCCCTTCCGCCCGCGGGTGCTATAATAGAGGCACTTTTCAAGACAAGGAGGCGATCTTATGGAATTTGCGGCAGGCGAAGCGGCGATAAAGGACGGGGCGCTCCCGCTGCGGGCGCGGCGGGAGACGGAGGTGCTGCTCGAGAGAAAGGTGCGCGAAAAGCGGAAGACGCGGCCGCTCTTTTACGCCTTGAACTGCGGCGCAGGGGCGGCTGCCGTCCTCTTCGGGCTGTTTGCGGGTCTCAAGCTCCCCTACTCGGCGGCGGCGATGGCGGTCGCGGGAAGGGATACCGTGATGGGCAGTTCGCTCTTCGGCTTAGCGGTGGAGCTCGTGCGCGGCAGCCTGCCCGCAGCAAACAGCCTCTATGCTGCCCTTTTGCAGCTCTTTTTGCTGTTGATGACGGGCACGGGGGCGCTCTCCCTCGCCGCCTGCATCCTTGCCTTTGCCGCAGGGCGCACGGCAAGAAGGCTCGCCGCCTTTACCGAGACGGCTGCCCTTCTCTCCTTCGGCGGCTTTCAGGGGCTCCTCTTCCTGGGTGCGGAGACGGTGCGCGGCGGGCTGGCGCTCGACGCCCTCTTTGTGGTTGCAGCCGCATTGCTCCTGCGCGTCTTCTCGGTGACGGTGCGGCGGAGGGGCAGAGGGCTTATCAATGCGCTCCTGCTGCTCTTGGCGGCGGCGTGCTTTGTGGGGCTGTGCCTGCCCGGCTCCCCCCTCAAAACCGCTCTCACGGCGGCGCTCCGCACGGACGCGCGCCATTGGGGGGCGAGGGAGATCGCCCTTACAGCGCTTCTTGCTTCGGCGGGGCTCGGCCTCTTTTTCGGCATCCTGCGGCTGGGCGCGGGCAAGGGCTTTTGCTTCGAGCTTCTGCGCTTTTTCCTCCTCTGCGCGGCGGCGGGAGCCGTCTTTGCGGTCTTTATGGCGGAGGGCGAGCTCTCCTCTCTTACAAAAGCGCCCCTCGCTTTGCTGTTGACGGCGCTCCCCGCGCCCCTCGGGCTCGTGCTTTCGGCAGCGCTCCTTGCCCTGCGGCAGGCAAAGAAAAAGCCCAAAGAAAGGGGCGCAAAAATGACATAAAAAACGGCCTCGGGAATTGATATGCACCCCAAAAGTTGGACAGACTTTTGGAGGTGCATATTTTTATGGCAAAAAAAGGAAGTAAGCAGAAAA